>JAYGFS010000441.1:0-17867 GCA_046581765.1 Verrucomicrobiota bacterium | reverse complement strand
ATACAATTTCGGTCACCAGAATTTCAACGCGACCTATTTCCGGGATACCCCGGAGCCGATCAAGATCAAGGGTTTTTCGGCCACGCATTTCACCGACCTCGCGATCGAGCGCATCTCGCATCACGCGAAAAAGGGCGAGCCCTTCCTCATGACCGTCGCTTACAGCCCGCCGCATGACCCATGGGTCCCGGGAAACGTGCCCGCGGAGTGGCTGGCCAAGTTCGCGGACGTGGTATTTCCCCTTCCGGAAACGATGAAGGACACGCCGGATCCCCGCATGGATCGCAACACGAATCCCAAGCGCTGGGACACGTACTGGAAGCCCCAGATGGATTCGCTCCAGCGGGTCTACTACGCGATGACGGCCGCGCTGGACCACGAGATCGGCCGGGTGATGCAAGCGGTTAAGGACGCGGGGATTGAAGAAAACACCCTGCTGGTGTTTGCTTCCGATCACGGAGAGATGTTCGGTGCCCAGGGACGGGTATTCAAGATGACCTTCTATGAGGAGGCGGCCCGGGTGCCTTTTCTGCTTCGCTGGCCGGGCCAGATCCCCGCCGGTCACACGGCATCGTCCTGCATGTCAACGGTGGACATCATGCCGACCCTGCTGGGCCTCGTCGGCCAGGCGATTCCGCCCGCGGTGGAAGGCATGGATCTTTCCAGGCGCGCCCGGGGCAAGGAGGGTCCCGAGCCGGATTTTGCCCTGTTGCAGGGCATGGGGCATACCTTCCTCTGGAATGATGGTTTCGAATGGCGCGCCATCCGGGATGCTGACTATACCTATGCCCGCTATTTGTCGGACGGGAAAGAGCTGCTCTTCCACAATGCGGTGGACCCGCACCAGACCATCGACCTCGCCTCGGAGCGTCCGGAGATTCTCACGAAGATGCGGAAGCAGATGAATCACCGCATGGCCACCCTGGGGGACACCTTTGAGAAATGTTCCTGGTACCGGGATAACTGGACGGAGAACCGGGTCATTATGCGGGGTGGGCGCGGGGCCTTTCACCGCACGATTTACCCGGACCTGGAAGTTAATGTGCATTTCAATGGCCTGGAACCCTAGCGACATGCATATCCAAATCATCATCCCACCGGGGGCTGGAGAGCGATCCGGCAACCGGCGGACCGCCGCTCAATGGGCGAGGGTGCTGGAGGCCCTGGGTCACCAGGTACAGGTACAGGAACAGTATCAGGAACAGGGGCTCTGTGATCTGCTGCTCGCGCTGCACGCGGGAAAAACGCACCTTGAGCAACTCCGCTTTCGCGGTGCCTGCGGTGAGGGAAAGTTGATCCTCACGCTGACCGGAACCGATATCTATCCCGAGCCGGATGTGGCCGCCTGCGCGGCGATGCAGGGGGCCGACCGCCTGGTGGTCCTGCAGGCAGGGGCCCTGCGGCAGATCCCGGAATCCCTGCACGGGAAAACGCGGGTGATCGTTCAGTCTGCGCGTTCCCTTGCGAAGAAACCCCGGCACTCGGGCCGCTTCGACCTCTGCGTGATCGGGCATTTACGGCCGGTGAAAGATCCGCTGCTGGCCGCCCGGGCGGTCATGGAACTGCCCCCGGATTCGCGGGTACACCTGTCCCACGCCGGGGCCCTGGTGGAGACAGACTGCCCCTGCCGGGTGGAGCTGGAAACCTTGCAGAAAAGCCCCCGGTACACCTGGCTGGGTGAAACAGATCAACAGGCTACCCACCAGCTCCTGGCCGATAGCCGACTCATGGTCCTGAGTTCCCGATTCGAAGGCGGTGCGCATGTGCTGGGCGAGTCCATTGTAGAGGGGACACCGGTGCTGGCGACCCGGACCGATGCCGCCCGCGCCTTGCTGGGGGAGGATTATCCGGGCTTGTTTGAGGTGGGGAATCAGGCCCAACTCACGGAGTTGATGCGCCGGGCTGAGACCGACGAGACCTTCTACCAGTCCCTGGTGGATGCGGTGGCCGCCTGCGCCGGGCAGTTTCATCCCGACCGGGAGCTTGAAGCCTGGCGCGCCTTGCTCGAAGACCTGGTGCCGGGTTAGGAGGGACCATGGTGGCTTTGCCGAGACGATCATGAACACCCGGGCCGAACTGCTCGCCGAACTCGATAATACCGATCGGCGTACCCGTGCCCTGCTCGAGGGCCTGAGCGAAGAGCAACTCGCGGTTCCGTACCTTCCCGGCATCAACCCGCCGATCTGGGAACTCGGACACGCGGCTTTTTTCTACGAAACCTTCATCCTGCGCGCCCTGGATGGATCGGCCGCGGCGATGCCCGGCTACGACGAGATCTGGGATTCGTTTGAGGTCCGACACGCGGATCGTTGGGCATCCGGGGTCGTTCCGGAGAAGCCCCGTACGCTCGATTATTACACCCGCATGATCGACACGGTTCGCGAGCGGCTTGAGACACAGGCCCTTAGGCCCGGGGATCATTATCTCTACAAGTACGCGATTTTTCACCAGAATATGCACATCGAATCCCTGATCTGGAGTCGCCAGGCCCTGGCGTATGCGCCGCCGCCCTCGCAGGTCCCGCCGCGGGCAGCGGAGGACCCGGAACCCCTCGGGGATGCCGGGATTCCCGGCGGGCTTTATCCCATCGGGATGCCGGGAGAGAGCGCGGATTTTGCCACGAAGGACTTTGCCTTCGATGCGGAAAAACCGGGCTGGAGCCTGGATCTGGAACCCTTCAAGATCGCGCGAACGCTCACGTCCAACCGGGCCTTTCTCGCCTTCGTGGAGGAGGGGGGCTACGAGGACAAGGGAGCCTGGAGCACCGGGGGCCAGTGCTGGTTGCGGGACATCGAGGAACGCCATCCCGGGTATTGGCGGCGGACCGATGACGGCTGGCAACAGCGCTTCTTTGACCAGTGGGTCGACCTGCCCCTGGACGCACCGGTGCTGCACCTGAGTTTCTATGAAGCCGAGGCCTGGTGCAACTGGGCCGGTCGTCGTCTCCCCACGGAGTTCGAATGGGAAGCCGCCGCCCGGGGCCCGGAAGGCCTGTCCTATCCCTGGGGCAAGGAGCTGGACGCCTCGAAGGCGGACCTGGATGGCCTGGGCCTGGCCCGGGCTTCGACGCAGGCCTTTTCCGATGGCGAAAGTCCCTTCGGCTGCCGGCAGATGCTCGGCAGCGCCTGGGAATGGACGAGCAGCGCATTTCTCCCCTACGATGGATTCAAGGTCGATATGTACCCGTACATGTCAGTCCTCCAGTTCGGGGATCACAAGGTGACGCGCGGGGGATCCTGTGCGAGCTCTTCCTGCCTGGTCCGGAACAGCTATCGGCAGGCCTATCAGCCGGGACGTCGGGACGTGTTCACCGGTTTCAGGAGCTGTGTGAGCTGAGGCCGGAGGCCCGTCCCTTTGCATTGCCTGCGGCATGGGGGCATCCGCGCGTCCCCCGTCTTCTTGTTTCCAATGCAGGGCGGCCGCAGCCCGGGAACGATTCACCGGATCGACGAGGCGCGGAGCACCAGGTCCCGGAACGCGAGTTGTTCGGCCGTGGGCTTTTCGTCCATCCCATATTCGGTGAGCCGCAGGATCTCCTCGTACGAAAAATAGCGAAAAACCTCCTCCCCCCGCAGCTTTTCTGCGAACGCGGCGACCGCGGCGGCCCATTGCAGCTGGGTGCTGGCCCGGTTCATCCCGGGCACCTCGCCGGCCTCCAGGCTCTCGTGCAGGTGCTGTGGATCGGAGCTCCCGGGATGGCGAAAGCGCAGGTCCACGGTCATCCAGTTTTCCGTGCGCGGCCGCTTGGCGGCTTGCTTCAGCGGCCGCGGTCCCGGCTCGGCGAACTCGCCCACGCGGCCCGGGATGATCTCGAACAGTGCGGTCAGGGCCTGGCCGTGCCGCATGGTTGAGGCCGCGACCTTGGGATTCCCCCGCCCGGGGTGATTGTAGCCGATCAAGCGATAGGCCTGTACCCGCCCCGGATTAAAGGCCACCTGGATATCCACTTCCTCGACCAGGGCCCCGAGCCGTGACCCCAGGTGTTGGGCGAGAGCGTGATACCCCTGGTTCAAGGTGTCCACACGGATGGATCGGCCGCCTCCCCGGGCGGCGAGGGCCTGCAATTTTTTGTCGGCCTTATTGCCCGGCCCGAAGCGGAGCACGCTCATCCGGATATTCTTTTCCCGGTGGGCGGCCACGAGGGCGTGCAGGTATTTTTCATCAACGAACGGGCCGGGATAATCCTCATCCGTAACCAGCACTACGCGGTTGATACCCGCCGGCAAGAGGTGCCGTTCGGCTATCCGGTACGCGAGGTCGAAACCGTTTTCCAAGGCGCCCTTCCCATCCGCCTCCAGCCGGTCGATGATGTCTATAAGGCGCTTCTGCTGCAGGCCCGGCATCGCTTCACAGCGTACCTGCGTGGTATCCGCCGCGGTGATGATCGAGACACGATCCCCTGCTTTCAGGTCCCGGCTCAACATCCGCAGGCCCTCTTTGAACAGGGGCAGCTTTTGGGAGGCCGCCATGGAGCCGGAGAGGTCGACCAGGAAAACCAGGTGTGCGGGATGCGTTTCGCGTTCGGGCAGGTTAGGGGCTTTCACCGAGGCGAGGACAAGTCGCCGCCCGGGTGCCCAGGGGGCCTCGGCGATTTCCAGGTGGATCCCGAGCGGATGGGCACCGCTTTCGCCCGGAGCCGGGTAATCAAAGTAGTTGATAAAGCCTTCCGTCTTCACCGCGGCGGGCGGCGGGAGCTCTCCGCCCACGAGATAGCGCCGGGTCGTCACATAAGAAGCGCTGTCGATCGCGGTCCCCAGCCTGGAAACCGGGGCTTCCATGGTGGAAACCAGGCCGGGATTCGCTTCCCCCCGGATCCGTATCCCGGGAAGGCCCGGGAAGCTGCCGGGCAAGGAGATATCCGGGTACCGGGGGGGATGTTCCCGCGGGAGGGGATCCGTGATGTTCAAGTCCTGGATCGCCAGGCTCCGGTTGCGGTCTATCTCTTCCGGGCGCAGATCAAATTTAAGGTCCTCCAGGTCCGGGAGCCGGTCCAATTCCACGCGGTTGGTTTGCAATAGGGTGATTTCCATGCCTCCTTCGGTGCCCCCTCGATTCAGGGTGAAGGGGATGCCCATCCGCTTGGCGACATCATACCGGATCATGGCCCCGGTGAGTGCCAGGCCCAGGACCAGTAAGGCGGCGAGATGGATGACGTAGTCACTGCGGCGGCGTTTCTGCTTTTTCCGCCAGTCGAGAAGGTGAATTTCCTTGAGCACGCGTTTCTTTAACGCCACCTGCTCCGCGGGTGCCTGGAGGCTGTTCATGACCCGTTCGGTGAGGGAGACCGAGGGTCCGGCAATCACCGCGTGCAGGGCACGGTCCACCGCGAGATGTTCATGGCAGTCATGACGCAAGGATTCCGAATCCCGGATCGCCTTCAGCAGCTCCCCACAGGCCTCCTCGCTCAACTCGCCGTCCGCGAGTTGTTGGACCAGCGTCTCAAAGCGCTCTTCCGCCATGATCACGCCTTCATCATCCGGTATTGTTCCAGGCATTGGCGCAGGGCTTTGCGCACGCGGCTGAGGGTGCTGGTCACCCAGGTCAGGGACCGGGCGGTGGTTTCGGCGATTTCCCGGCAGCTTTGGTCCTGGGTGTATTTCAGGTTGATTAGCTCGGCAGCCCGGGGCTGGAGCTGTTCGATGCAGGCCCGCAGTTGGGCATAGATATCCCCGTCGGGGAGCTCGTCCAGGGTGTTCATCGCCTGGACCATGAGCTCGGATCTCAACGCCTCGGCATACTTTTCCCGGTTCGCCCGGCAGCGGGTTTGTTTTTTCAGCTCAGCCAGGATCATGTACCGGCAGATAACCCGGAGCCAGACCCCGAAGTCCTGGTCCGTGCGAAAATCAGCGAGTTGCTCGTATGCGCGGATGAAGGTTTGCTGGGTGACTTCCTCGGCCAGGTCCCGATCCGGGACCCGGTAGGCGGCATAGGCCAGCAGCATGGACTGGTGTTCGTCCACGAGCTCGGCATAGGCGTCGCGATCGCCGGCCAGTATCTGTTGAATCAGTCCTTCGCGCATGAAATAGATCCCGCTTCGCATCCTTCGGGGGATGGGCAAGCTGCTCAGCCTGCGGTTCTTCTACCCGGTATAAGGTAAGCCCCGGGACCCTCTTTGTCACAGGCGATTCCCGCCTCGGACCAAAAAGGAGCCAAAAAGAAGAACGTTGGCAAAAAACTTGCGGAAATCACCGGTTCCGTCAGGTTTATACTGGGATGAAGATCACTGGAAAAACCAAAACCTACGCCGTGCTCGGCCAGCCCATCCAGCATACCCGTTCGCCGCCCATGCACAATGCGGCCCTGCGCGCGCTGGAGATGGATGCCGTGTACCTGCCCTATGAAGTCGCCCCGGACCAACTGATGGAGGTCCTGCATGCCATGCGGGCCATGGGTTTTGGCGGGGCCAACCTGACCATTCCCCACAAGGAAGTCGCCTTTGCGGGAATAACGGACCTGGATGAATCGGCCCAGCTCGTCGGTGCGGTGAATACGGTTCAATTCACAGAGGACGGACTGAAAGGCTTCAGCACCGACGGCTATGGCATTCTGCAGGCGATCGAGGAAGCCTTCGGAATATCCGTGAAGGGGCATTCCGTGTCGGTTGTCGGTTGCGGCGGGGCCGGGCGCTCGATGGCCCTGGTTTGCGCCCGTGAGGGAGCCGCCTCAATCACCCTGTGGAACCGGACGGCCGCCCGTGCGGAACAGGTCGCGGCTGAGATCGGCGACGTACCGGTTCAGCTCGTCACCGATCTCGAAGCCGATGCAGCGGTCATCCGCGCATCTGATATCGTCATCCAGGCCACCTCCGTCGGCATGAAGGCTGGGGATTCCTCGCCCTTGCCCGCGGACTGTTTTCGTGAAGGCCAGCGGCTCATCGATACAATTTATGTGCGCGAGGAAACCCCGATCATGCAGTGTGCCCGCTCCGCCGGTGCCGAGGCGGTGAATGGCTTGGGCATGCTGCTTCACCAGGGCGTGAAGAGCTTTGAAATCTGGACCGGGGTACAGGCACCGGTCGAAGTCATGCGCGAGTCCCTGCGCCAAACCGCTTACCGCAAAGCATGACCCGACCATGACCCTTTCCTCCGAACTGCATCAAATCCTTTTCGACACCCCGTTGTTGCTGGTCTATTCCTTTATCTTCGGTGCCGTCTGGGGCTCCTATCTCAACGTCTGCATCTACCGGATCCCGGCCTGCCTTTCGACCGTTCACCCGCGCAGTCGTTGCCCGGGGTGTAAAGGCCCGATCAAGGGGTATGATAACATTCCCATCCTCAGCTGGATCATCCTGCGCGGAAAATGCCGCGGGTGCAAAACCCCTATTTCCACCCGGTACATGCTGGTCGAAGCCCTGGCCGGCCTTCTTTTTGCCGCGGTATTTCAGGTCTATGGCATCTCCTGGATCACCCCGGTCTACTGGTTGTTGGTCTTCGGCCTCCTGCTTGGAACCTTCGTTGACCTGGACGAGCGATGGTTGCCCGACCGGGTCACCAAGGGGGGGATTATCATCGGGCTCCTTCTCAGCTGCATCTTCCCGGTGATGCACGGCTTCGGCGATTGGCACCTGGGCCTGATGGCATCGGTGGGTGGCGCGGCGATTGGTTTTGGTTTGCTCTGGATGGTGGTGGAACTCGGCAAGTTGTTCCTCGGCCGGATGAAATTTGTTTTCGAGGAGCCCATTCACTGGGTCCTTGAGGAACACGAGACCCTGGACCCGCCGAAGAGGCCGCCCCTGCCTTTTTTCATCAGCGGATATCGTTGGATCGGCACCCGCCTTGTCCCGGCGAAAAGGGCACAGATCGAGGCCTGGATTCACGAGCGCTTCATCAAGCTGCCGGAGGCGGTGGAACCCGTCTATGCCTTCTACGATGATCCGGCCGGTGTGAAGGAAGCGGGCGAAGGTGACCGGGAGGGACCGGGCAAGCCCTCCCGGTATTACTGGTCTGAAGTCTATGCGCGTAAAAACGATGCGGTACAGCTCCGCTGCCAGGCATTGACCATCGACGGGGTGGCGATTTCCGATCCAGGTGAAATCCGAATATTCCAGGATCGACTCATCGCGGGCGAAGAGGTGTTTGACCTGGAGGGGATTAAGCGGATCGAGGGACAAAGCGACCAGGTTGTTATCCCGCGGGAGGCCATGGGTTTCGGCGATGTAAAACTGCTGGGGGCGATCGGGGCCTTCCTCGGGTGGCAGGGCGCGTTGTTCGCCCTGGTTGCTTCAGCCTTCATCGGGACCCTTTGTGGTGTCACCCTCGGCCTGGTCAGCCGCCAGGGTATTCGCGGGGTGCAAATTCCCTACGGCCCGTACATCGCTGCGGGTGCCCTGTTGTGGGTCTTCTGGGGGGAGGCCATCTGGAGCTGGTACTGGAACTTTCTGAGCCCGACACCCCCGGCCTATTTATGAGCGCATCCCCGGCCAATATCGTCCTGGTGGGTTTTATGGGCACCGGAAAAACGACGGTCAGCGAAGCCCTCGCGGCCGAGTTAGGCTATCCGGCCATTGATCTCGACGCCTGCATCGAGGAGAAGGCCGGTCGAAGTATCCCGGAGATTTTCGACCGGGACGGGGAAGCGGCCTTCCGGGCCCTGGAAGACGCGGTCGTGCGCGAGGTTGCGAAAGGGAGCGCCCAGATCATTTCCTGCGGGGGTGGGATTGTGAAAAATCCCCGGAATATGGAACTTCTCGGCCGCACCGGGACCCTTTTTTGCCTGACCGCGACCCCCGAGACCATTCTTGAACGCGTGGGTGACGAGACGCATCGGCCTTTGCTGGACGGGGATAACCGGCTGGAGCGGATTCGCGCCTTGCTTGAGGAGCGAAGGGTCTTTTATGCCCGGATCGAGGAGCAGGTGGTCACGGATGGCAAGTCGCCCCAGGCCCTGGCCCGCGAAATCATTGGACGATTGCCCGGGCCGTCCAGCGATTGAGCCGCGGATGGATTAACACTTGCGTTTTCCACATAGCGGAGTAAGGATTTCCGCTCCAAAAATCCATTTTTCAGGGGTTTATTCACATGAGTGACGAAGAAAATCAGGAACCAATCGAGGAACAAGCTGCGCCGGAGGGCGGTGAAGATCGCGCTGCAGCGGAAATCGATGCCCGCACCTCCAGCAGCTCATCCATCTCCTTGGCAAAGGCCGGGTCAGCCTCCCGCGAGGATGAACCGCCTGTCGAGGACCCGGGCGAACAAGCTGCAGACGAGGCCCCTGGGCAGGCCCCTGGGCAGGCCGCTGATCGTGCCGATGCGGGGGATGATCCTGTCCCGGAAGCGGCTGCAGACCTCGCCGCCGACCCGGAGCCCGATTCCGGGGAAGCCCGCGAAGCCGCAGGGGACAGCAGCCCCGAGGCGCCCCAGCCCCAGCCGCAGAAATCGCGGCAGGGTTCCGGTAAAAAGAGAAAGAAGAAAAAGAAGAAGCCTGCCGGGTCCAGTGCCGGCGGAACGGTTGAACTCGTTGACCCCGAGTTTACCCCCCAGCAGTTGAAGGCCTCCGAAGCTGAACGCCGGGCCCGGGAAGATCAGGAAGAGGCCATGGCCACGGTCAAGGAGTACAGCAAGCTGGCGGTGATCGCCGTGGCCGGGGTGCTCGTGGTGACCGTGGGACTGGGTTACGTGAAGAATCAGAAAGCCACCGTTCGCTCGAATGCCGCCCGGCTCTTCAGTGAGGCGGAAACCCCCGAACAACTCCAGGAGGTTGTCGACACCTACGGCAAAACGCCCACCGCGCCCTTTGCCCTTTCAGCCTCGGCAAAGCGTCACTTTGATAAAGGCGAATACCAGAAAGCCTACGAGGCCTACGACCGGATGCTTAGGGACTACCCGGATTTCGAGTTCGCGGCCGGAGCCGTCTACGGTAAGAATTTTTGCCTTGAAGCCCTGGGTGAAATCGAGAAGGCCATCGAGGGCTGGGATGGATACCTGGCGGAACACGAGAAATATTTCCTCACCCCCTCCGCAATCCTCGCCCAGGCTCGATGCCTGGTCCACCTGCAGCGCTACCCCGATGCCCGAACGAAGTACGAGGACTTTATTGCCGCCAATCCGGGGACTTCCTGGTCGGCACTGGCCCAGCAGGAGCTGGCGAAAATTGCCAACAAATAGGTACGAAGGCCCCCCTCCGTGGATGATTGCGACTTCGTAGGCCCGCGGACGGAAGCTACAGTACCGTTTCCAGGATCCCCTTGCGCCAGCCTTCGCGCATCAACGGAGATTCCTCCGCCCGGCCCGATTCCCGTTTGACCAGCAGGGTGCGCAGCTCGCTTCGGTTGCCCACGAGGGCCGGATCAATCTGACGCTCGCTGCACTGTTCCGCAAGGCGTGTCACCAGGCGCTTTACCTTCCCGTCCAGTCGTTTTCGCGCCTCCACCGACATCCGGCTCTTCTGTTCCAGGTGGGTGAAGTACGGATCATCCAGGGCCTGGACCACGATATCGATAAACTGTGCCCCGTATCGACGGATCACTTTTTGATGCTCAGCTTTCAGGTCCTTGAGCTGGCGTTCTGAACGCGGCAAGCGCTTTGCCACCTCGACCAGGAGCTTGTCATCGACGATAAACCCTCTGGGAAGATTTTTTTCGCGGGCGAGCAACTCGCGCCAGGCCGTCAGCTCGCGCACAGCCGAAAGCTGTTCGGCATCCATGGCTCCGGTCCCCTTTAAGCGGGTGTACTGCTCGTAGGGGTCTCGTTCCCGGTACATGACCGGATCGTCAAGACGCAGGAGGTCCTCTACCAGGAAAGCCGTGTTTCCCGCAGCGTCCACCCGTTGCAGGAGCAATTCCCGCACCTGGTTCAGGTAGCGGACATCCTCAAGCGCGTAGGTTTCCTGCTTTTCGGTCAAGGGACGTTGCAACCAGTCGGTCCGGGTTGCTGACTTGTCCAGTTCGATATCCAGCAACTCCGTCAGGAGGGCGTTTAAGCCCAGGGTCGAGGTCAATCCACAGAAGCCCGACGCCACCCGGGTATCGAAGATATTGTTTGGGAGGGCACCGGTCTTCAGGTAGATGATCTGCAGATCCTGAAGGGCATCGTGCAGGATCTTGACGATTCCCGCATCGGTGACCAGCGAGGCAAGTGCCGAGAGATCCTCGATCGCGGGAATATCGATCAGCCCGGCGTCCTCGTTCGACCAGCCGAGCTGAACGATGCCCAGCCGCGGGTAAAAGGTCCGCGTCCAGACAAATTCCGTGTCCAGGGCCAGCACCGGCTGGCGGGCTGCGCGTGAGGCGAATTCCGCCAGGGCTTCCTGGGTTTTAATCAACATCCGGTGTCAGTTGCTGATTACAGGTAACTTGTTGCCTTCGAAGTTGTTACCAATTTTATTGATCGCGACCGGAAGCGCCTCGAGATCTTCATCGACCTCCTTGATCACGATGGGCAGTAATTCATTAAAGTCGTCTCCACAGTCCACGATCTTCGTGTTGACGGGGCTGGATGGGGGGTTGACCACCTGTACCTGGATGGGCCCGCGCGGCTTTGCCGGCGCATCCTGGGCCTTTGCGCTTGCGGGCCAGTTCAGATCCCGGCTGCAGAGTACAATCAGGGAGAAGGCGATTAGGGTGAGCATGGTCTTGGTGTAGAGGTCCGTCTTCATCATTCGTTCCTATGTCAGGGGCTGCGTGTTCAGTGCGTTCCGATGATCGACGGGGGGCGCACGCGCAGCCGGCCGGTTTTCCGATCACAGGAAAACGATTCAATCCGAACCTAATCTGCCGAATTGGATTAAGAAAGTGTGAAATACGGGTTATACTGGGAATTATGAAGGTAACCCCAGTCCTCCTGTGCCTAGTCATTTTCTCTCTGAGCCCCGCGTGGGGAGATGCTGTCTCGATTATCGAAAATCACACGAAACAGCTGATTGCGGACCTGACGGCCTACGTGGACCTCCACCCGGAAGCCCCGGATCTCGATCGGGCCTATGGCACCCTGGCGCAGTCCTACGCGGAGTTGGGTGACAAGCCGATGGTGCTGGGTTTGATGGAGAAACGCTACCACCTGAACAAGAACCGGGAGGACGTGGGGCTGGATCAATTATTTGCCCAGTTTGTGAGTCCGATTGCGATGACCTACGCAGAGGAGGGGATGAAACGCGATGGCCGGCGTTTCCTGCTGGAGGTGCGTCGCGACTTTCGCACGCACAAGCTCTACCCGCAAATCGGGCAGATCCTGAACAAGCTGGAAGAAAAGTTTCATGGCCTGCTCCCGGGCGACCCGGTGGACTTCAATTACAAGAGCATGAAGCGGGGCGAAGCCCGGCTTTCCCAGCTCAAGGGCCAATGGGTACTCGTGCTGTTCTGGTCGATGCGTAACGTCGGCGGCAAGCTCGATCTCGGTGGCTTGAGGTCCCTGTACCGGGATTACACCAGGAGGGGATTTGAGATCGTGGCGATCAACGAAGACGACCGGAAGACCGACCTGGAGAAATTCCTGCAGGAACAGGGACTGCCGTGGATAAACGTCCACGACAAGCATGCGACGAATCGGATCGCCGAGACGCTCAAGGTGGCTTCGACGCCCTCGAATATCCTCATCGACCCGAAGGGGAATGTCGCGAAGCTGGATTTGTGGGGGGATGGCCTGCGGGCCTACCTGGCCCTGCATACGAAGCGGAAATGACGCCTTTTCCCCCGGCACAAATACTTTTCGCGAGGATTCGGATTCGTATCCGGAACTTGTTAAACCTCCCGCATGGAGCTCATCACCCACTGCCCCGCCAAGGTTGCGACCTGGCCCGCCTGTTCGGGTGAGACCTTTGTTCCCGCACCCGCCGGACCCCTGGGCGAGGTCCTGGGGATGGGACCCGGCTGCCAGTGCACCCGCGCACCCGAGACGGGCTTTCCCCTGCTCGCGGTGGTCGACACGGCAGAGGGGTCCCAGTTTGATGCCCTGCTGCGCGGATTCCGCCGGCGGGTGAGCCTCCCCGATTCTGCGGCGGCGATTGCCCTGAGCGGACGGAAATTCCACGGCCAGCGCGGCCGTCCCTGGCAGGCACTGGAGGGGAACATCCACCTCAGCGCCTACTTTTCCCCGCAGTGTCCGCTTGCCCCGCTTGCCCCGGCCTTGACCATGCTCCCGGCCGTGGCGGCCCTGCGCACGATCCAGGACCTGCTCCCCGATACCGAGGTGGGGATCAAGTGGGTGAACGATCTGCTCATCCAGGGGCAAAAAACCAGCGGGGTGTTGACCTCGACGATCACCAAGGGCTTGAACGTCGAGACCGTGCTCTTCGGCATCGGGATGAATGTGGGTGTCGCCCCGGAGATTGTACAGACCCCGTTCGTCCCCGCCACGACCTGCCTCGCCAAGCACGGAAGCGTTGATTTTTCAACCGTGCTTTTTCGCCTGCTGCAGCACGTGTCGGATCTGTTTAAGGAGCTGCTCGAACAGGGGCCGGATGGCATCGCCCGCGACTACGTGGATCACAACCTGGTCATCGGCCGGGCGGTAAGGATTGCCCCCGAGGACGAAGATGGGTCGCGTGAAACCTTGGTCCGCGGTGTGGTCACCGCGATCCGTCCCGATCTGTGCCTGGAACTGGAAGGCCGGGCGGAACCGGTTAGGCGCGGGCGACTGGCCTTCGATTAAACCCTTGCGGAGCCGGGACCCCGCCGGGGTCTTTCGTCCGGACAAGGTGCCTAACACGCATCCAGGAGGGCCTGCTGCAGGTAGGATAGATATCCATAAACCCGGATCGTATCGTCTTCGAGCTCATCCCAGTCGATGTCGCTTCCCCAGCTGTTTGAATCCACACCGATTTCGGAGCCCAAGAGCAGGCGCATGTCGTTCAAAAACCCCAGCCAGTATTCGAATTGCTCTGGCGTAAGCGTAATAAACCGAAGCCCGAAATGCTTGCGCGGGCTCAACAAGGTCTCGGCAAAACCGTCGAGGTTCTCCAGCTTGCGCGCACGAATTTCCTCCGCGCTGACCTCCATGTATTCCAGTTGAATCTCCGGGTCCTCGGATCCGGGCGGGAAGAGCCGACGGGCTGCTTGGCGGGTGAAATCGGGATTTTCGATGATCTCCCGAAGCTGTCCGGGCAGGTCCATCAGGATCTCGAGCTCTTCTTTCACGAAGGCGATCTCGAACCGTCCCCCTTTTCGCCGGAGGCTAAGCATGTCCCCGTCCCCGGGCCATCTGTGCCACTCGGTGTTTAATTTTCCTGCCGCTCCATCGTGGCCTGGAGGCCGTATTGGTGCAGCTGGGATACATGCAACTCGGCCTGCTCCCGTTCCTCGGCGGCGACCAGCGACTTGCCGCCTTCGTGTACTTCCTTCATCAGCTTGGTCGCCAGCTGGGTGGAGAAGCCGAAGATTTTCTGGAAGACGTAGACAACGTAGGTCATCAGGTTGATGGGGTCATCCCAGACGATCACGTTCCACAGGCGATCGTGCTCGATCTTTTCCGCCGTCTCTACCTGGGTTGATTCACGCGGGGTCATGGAGCTAAAAGATAAACGATGCCGGGTAGATGTAAATTTCGGATTCCGATTTTCGCATTGCCGAAAAGGCTCCCGGGGCTATGGTTTCAGGCATGAAACGAAGGTGCGTGGTGATGGTGATCCTGTCCTTTTTTCCGGGCTTTTGCTGCAGCGGGGGCGCGGCTGCCGAACCCGGGCTTCGCCTGGAGCTGCACCACCAGCAGGGCGGCCAGGTGGACCTTCGCGCTTCGCGCCAGGCCGCGCTTTTTGTGCCGGAGGGGATGCCCGCATCCCCCTTCCTGGCGCCGGGACCCTTCACGGCCTCCTTTACCGGTTTCCTGAACCTCGAAACCCGCAGCCGGCTGTATTTTTCCTTCGCGGGCCGGGGATCGGCCACGCTCACGGTCAACCAAGAGGTCCTGCTCAAGGTTTCCGGGGAGGACTTGAGCGTCAAAACCTCGGAACGCACGCGCATCAATCCCGGGGCGATCCCGATCCGCATCGACTACGCCAGTCCCGCGGACGGCGATGCCGCCTTCCGGTTTTTCTGGGAGGAGCGGACCTTTGCCCGCGAAGCGGTACCCATGCACGCATTCAGTCACGACCGGGATAAAGCGTTGCAAGGCCAGCTGGAGCTGCGACAAGGCCGGGTCCTGTTTGCAAAGCACCGGTGTATCCAGTGCCATCAACCCACGGTCGAGGGATTCAATCCCCGGAACGTAATGCCCGAGCTGGTGGAGATCGGCCCGGACTTTGCCGAGATCGGCCAGCGCCTCAAGCCGTCCTGGATGGCGCAATGGATCATATCTCCACGGGCTTTACGACCCCGCGCACGCATGCCCGCACTCGGTTTGACAAAGGGGGAAGCGCAGGATATCGCCGCCTATTTGGCCTCGGTAAAAGGCCCTGGAAAGCCCCGCGCCATCCAGGGCGATACCGGGGGGGGCGCGTTGCTGTTCAACGATCTGGGCTGCATTAGCTGCCACCAGCTGGATCCGGATGAATCCTTCACTCGCGTGGTGCCACCGATTTCGCTGGCGGCGGTGCATGCCAAGTATCATGACCTCCCCGCCTTCCTCCGCGCGCCGGCCCGGCATTACCCGGGGATTCGCATGCCGGACTTTAAACTCAGCTGGGAAGAGGCGGATGCCCTTGCCGTCTATCTGCAGGGCATGGGGACCAAGGCGATCGATCAAGGGGCGGGGGGTGATGCGGTAAAGGGCCGGGCCCTGGTGCAGGAACGTGGCTGCCTCAATTGCCACCAGCACCCCCTGGAAAATCGGTATGTTTCGCCGAGCCTGGAGCAGATAGCCGAAAGCGATTGGGCGGAGAACGGGTGCCTGTCTGCGGATCCAACCGTGCGATTGAATCTCCAGGCGAGCGAAAAAACCGTGCTGATCGCCTTTAAAGCCGGCCTGGGCTCACTGAAACAGCGAAACCTGGCCGAATACGGCGAACGCCAGCTCACCCGCCTGAAGTGCGCCGCCTGCCACAGCCGCGACCGCCGGCCGAGTCAATGGGACCGGCTTGAGGATGCGGGTTACCTGGACTCCCACCCCAAGGTTCCGGGCGAGCCCGGGGAGGCAGCGACGGCTGAAGACACCAAGCATGTGCTGGCGAAAATGCCGAGCCTGGACCTGCCGGGGGAAATGCTTCACCAGGACTGGATGCGCGACCTGTTCGCGGGCAAACACGCCTATCGTTCCCGGGCCTGGCTGAAAAAACGCATGCCGGCCTTCGCGTCGCGCGCCGGATTGTTGGCCGAAGGATTGGCGCTGGGCGCGGGCGTCCATGATGAAAGCGTCGTGGCTGCTGCCGCCGATCCTGAACAGGTAAAGCTGGGCGAGCAACTCATCGGCCCGCAAGGATTCGCCTGCGTGGCCTGTCACGGCATCAAGGACCAGAAACCGCTGGCGATATTCGAGGGACAGGGCATCAACTTCGCGTATACCGTTCCGCGCGTGCGGAGGGAATACTATCATCGCTGGATGCTGGACCCCCAGCGATTGGATCCGACCAGCATCATGCCCCGGTATGCCGGAGAGGACGGGACGACCCCGCTTAAGGACCTGCTTGGGGGCAGCGCCACCAATCAATTCAATGCGATCTGGCAGTACCTGGGAACCGTACAGGGCGAAGAGGTTTACCCGTCAAGGTAGGCCGCGGGACCCGTAATGCTGGAAAGGGGAAAGGGGAAAGGGGAAAGGGGAAAGGGGAAAGGGGAAAGGGGAAAAATACTGGCGGCACGTGGTCAGGTCCTAGTTCAAGAATAAGCTCGCAGCTTGTCGTTATATATCTGGCCTGCCACGCTTGCCGCCATACGAAGGTTAATAAGCACAGGCCGTGCCAAGTGAATCAACCGCCTGGGATCAAAACCCGGGAAAAGCACATATCCGGGCGAATACAGGGGTTTTCGCCCGTTTTCCTGGATCCAGCCTGCTCATGGCCGATGGCCCCCCCGGCCTCATGCGGGAAAACCTGGGCCGGAATCCACCCGATTGCATTTTTGCGGGGGGGAAAGGCCTGTTTTCCTCAGCGTTTCCAGGAATTAAATGACCGGATGGGCGCACATGAGAAAAGCGCCGCCATTCACCCGGGGCCCCCAGTCATCTAGGGCGGGTCCAGTAGGGTGGACCACGGGGTCTCGAAGAGAACAACCCGGCCGGAGAACTTGTGCTCGCCGACCCAGAGGCGGTGGCCGTGGATGGCCAGGCGCTTGGGCCAGAAGAGCGACGATGGGCTGATACCGGGGGCGATGTCGTCCGCGCCGGTAGCGCCGATAAAGGTATCGGGCGCTTGCCCGGCGACGGCGTCCCTCCAGTTGCGCCAGGCGTGGACCCGGTTGAAACCGAAGTCGACCAGGTAGAACTGGTCGCCGAATACCTGCGCCTCCCCGCGGCTGGCGGAGATGTAATCGGTCTTGGCGATCCGCTCGGGAAGATCCAGCGCGAGGCTTGCCACCTCGTAGATGAGGGTTATGCCGCCCGAGCTGGCAACCAGGTGCTGGCCATCGCTTTGCAGGTCGTGCTCGGCCCCCTCCGGCTGGAGGGTGAACCGCGGGGTTTCTCCGGAGAGGGGAATTCCGGACCAGACATGGATTTGCCCGGTGCCATCGGAGAGGTAGAAATAGGTGTCATCGAGGGCGATGCCGGGCACCCGGTTGAAAGTCACCGAGCCGATCGAACCTGCGAATTCCCAGTCGGGATCTTCGCCGGCGTAGGGAAGGGAAGCCCAGATCTTCAGGGTGGCGAGTTTCCCCGCAACCACGAGAACGCCGTCGTGGAGAGCGATGTCGCTGGCGATCTCATCGATCCGGACGGTCGGGGGCGTGCCGCTGGAAAATCTGAAGTTGATTCAATCGACGGAAACCATTATCCAGCTCAGGCTCCCGAAATTTCCCTAGGCATGAGCCGCTATACTCAAAAACCTCTTGGGATTCCCGGTAGTATTTG
>JAYGFS010000396.1:0-6041 GCA_046581765.1 Verrucomicrobiota bacterium | reverse complement strand
GGTGGGGTTTCCTTTATACTGTCCGCATGATCTCCATCGGCGAACAGCACCGGGGTCGACGTGCTTTCCTTCGTGTCGGTGGCCTCGGCATGGGCGGCTTGGCACTGCCGGGTCCGCTTGGGGCCGTGCAACCGCTGCTGGAAGGCCTGGTGCCGTTGACCGGCAAGTCGGTGATCCTCCTCTTCATGCATGGCGGTCCGCCCCAGCACGAAACCTTCGATCCCAAGATGGATGGCCCGGACAGCATTCGCAGTGCGACCGGCGAGATCCGTACCAGCCTGCCCGGCGTTACCTATGGCGCGACCCTGGAGCACTTGGCCAAGCTCGCACACAAGACGGCCGTCGTGCGCTCTTTCACCCCCGGCGACGGCAGCCACAACATCAAGCCGGTGGTCGGCAAGGACTCGATGAACGCGAACCTGGGGTCGATTTATGCGCGGGTGGCGGGGGTTATGAACCCGGAGACCGGCATCCCGGTGAATACCCTGCTCTTCCCGCGAGCGGTTGTTCCGGACAGCCAGGCGGGAAACAACAAGTTCGGGAAATTTGCCTCCACGGGCGGGCTGGGGAGCCAGTACGCCCCCTTCGCACCCGATGGCCAGGGACCGCTCCAGGCGGACCTTACGCTCAACATCGATCGTCGGCGCCTGGATGACCGGCGCCACCTGCTCGCCCAGCTGGACCGGTTTAAACGTCGAGTGGAGAACAATCCGGCCATCCAGGGCGCGGATCGCATCCAGCAGCAAGGCTTCGATACCCTGGTTCGCGGGATTACCGCTGCGTTTGACCTGAACCGGGAAGATCCGCGCCTGGTTGAGCGCTACGACACCGGCAAGCTGATGAGCGCGTCCCAGATCAGCCGCAAGTGGAATAACCACAAGAACTATGTCGACCACGTTAACTCGCTCGGCAAGCTGCTGCTGCTTGCCCGTCGCCTTTGTGAAAATGGCTCGCGCTTCGTGACCGTCACCACGAATTTCGTGTGGGATTTTCACGCGGATAAAAACAATGCCACGCTCGAGGAGGGGATGCGCTATGTCGGCAGGCCCTTTGACCGGGCGGTTTCCGCCTACATTGAGGACGTGGAGGCCCGTGGCATGCAGGATGATATCCTCCTGGTTTGCTGTGGCGAGATGGGCCGTTCTCCCAAGATCAACAAGAAAGGGGGGCGCGATCACTGGGGTGGGCTGGCACCCCTTCTGCTCCATGGCGGAGGTTTGCGGATGGGACAGGTCCTCGGCCAGTCCGATGCCGAGGGCGGCCAGCCAACAGAGGACCCCGTGACGATTGCCGATCTCAATGCCACGATCATGCACACCCTGCTGGACCTCAACCAGGTTCGCCTCATGCCCGATCTGCCGGCTTCCCTCCAGCAGTGGTTTGGCCGTGCTCAGCCCGTTCAGCAGTTAGTTGGCTAGCTCCAGGGCCTTAACCCTGGCGGCACGGCGTGCTCGCCACCGGGACTCCACCGAAAAAAAATGGGGAGGGGCACCGAAGTGCCCCTCCCCTGGTCCCAGGGGGGGTGTGGGTGAGATGGGTTCAACCCCAGTCGAGCGAGCCGCCGCTCTGGTATTCAGTCACTCGGGTTTCAAAGAAATTCTTCTCCTTCGGCAGGTCGATCGCTTCGCTCATCCAGCCGAACGGATTCTTCGCATGGTATTTCTTTTCCAGGCCGATCCGTTCGAGGCGACGATCCGCGATGTACTGCACGTAACTGCGGAACAGGTTAGCGTTCAGGCCGAGAATCCCGTTCGGCAGGCAATCTTCCGCGTAGGCGATCTCCAGTTCAACCGCCTCGTCGATCATGGCATAGAGTTCACTCTCAAACTGTGTATTCCAAACGCCAGGATTCTCACTCCTCAGGGTATTGATGAGGTCGATGCCGAAGTTCAGGTGGATCGTTTCGTCCCGCAGGATGTACTGGAACTGTTCGCCTATGCCAACCATGCGATTTTGGCGGCCGAAGCTCAGGATCATGGCGAAACCGCTGTAGAAGAAGATGCCCTCCATGATCACGTAGAAGGCGATCAGGTTCCGCATGAATTCGCGCACGCCTTCTTCGGAATCGGTGGAGAAATTTTCGTCCATGATCGCCGCGGTGTACTTCATCTCGAAGTTGTCCTTGGCCGCGATGGTCGGGATCTCGTTGTACATGTTGAAGATTTCACGTTCATCCAGGCCCAGTGACTCGACCACGTAGTGGAAGGTGTGGGTGTGGATGGCTTCCTCAAAGGCCTGGCGCAGGATGTACTGGCGGCACTCGGCATTGGTTATATGCTTGAAGATGGCCAGCACAAGGTTGTTGCCGACCAGGCTCTCGCCCGTGGCGAAGAATCCAAGGTTCCGCAGGATCACGTGGCGTTCGTCATCGCTGAGGGCATTGGACTTCCAGAGTTCAATGTCTGCCGCCATGCCGACTTCGTTCGGCATCCAGTGATTCGCGCAACCGTTCAGGTAGTGCTCCCATGCCCACTGGTACTTCAAGGGCATCAGCTGGTTTACATCGACAGCATTGCAGTTGATGATACGCTTTTCTTCCACGTTCACCCGCTGGCTGAGGTCGTATAAACTTTTCTTTCCTACACTGCAACACGACATGGTTGGGTTCCTTTACGTTGTTTGTTGTCGTTTCCTTCTTTAATCACTGACAGCTGTCGCAATCTCCATCCTCGATGGAGCACTCTTTCGGCCCGGCGGGTGGATCGGGCTCAGTGGATCGTTTGATCTTGATGTCGGATGAGGCCGAGGCGTTTTTCATCCAGCGTGGCTGAATGCCCCGGCTATTGATATCCATGGTTGACTTTTCAACCGTGGTCGCTGCCAGGGAGCGCAGGTAATAGGTGGTCTTGAGCCCTCTTTCCCAAGCCCACATGTACATCTCATGCAGTTTCGGGCCGTCGGGGTTTGCCATGTACAGGTTCAGCGACTGGCCCATGTCGATCCACTTCTGGCGGCGGCTGGCACTATCGATCAACCATTTGGCATCGACCTCGAATGCACACTTATACAGGTTGCGGAGATCGTCCGGAATCCGGTCGATCTCCTGGATAGAGCCTTCGAAGTGCTTCAAGTCGTCAATCATGACCTGATCCCACATGCCCAGTTCTTTCAGGTCTTCCACCAGGTAGGGATTCACGACCGTGAACGATCCGGAAAGGTTGGTCTTGGCATAAAGCTGCTTGTAGGTTGGTTCGATAGACTGGTTGACCCCGGTGATATTCGAGATCGTGGCCGTCGGTGCAATCGCCATCGTGTTGCTGTTCCGCATGCCGAATTTCTTCAGGGATTCGCGAACGGGCGCCCAGTCCTTGGCCATCGAACGATCGACATCCAGGTATCCGCCGCGTTCTTCCTCCAGCAGTTCCACCGAGTCGATGGGGAGAATACCCTTGCTCCACAGCGACCCTTCATAGCTCTCGTATGTGCCGCGCTCTTTCGCCAACTCGGACGACGCGAGAATCGCGTAGTAGCTGATCGTTTCCATGGTGGTATCGGCAAATTGCACGGCTTCCGGGCTATCGTAAGGAATTCGCTGCTGGAATAACGCATCCTGGAAGCCCATCAAGCCCAGGCCGACCGGGCGGTGGCGTAAGTTGGCTTTCCGCGTCTCGACGGTTGGGTAAAAGTTGATATCGATGACGTTGTCGAGCATCCGGATCGCGGTGTTGACGGTGTCCCGCACCTTCTCTTCGTTAAACTTGCCGTCAACCATGTGCTGCGCGACGTTTACCGAGCCCAGGTTGCATACAGCGGACTCTTCGTTTGATGTGTTCAACAGGATCTCGGTGCAGAGATTGGAACTGTGGACGACCCCGGCGTGTTGTTGCGGTGAGCGAATGTTTGACGGGTCTTTCCAGGTGATCCAGGGGTGACCGGTTTCAAAGAGCATGGACAGCATCCGGCGCCAGAGGGCGACGGCCTCTACCTTCTTGTACAAGGCTATGGTGCCGTCCTCGACCTGCTTCTCGTACTCATGATAGCGGTTTTCAAACTCTTTCCCGACCAGGTCATGGAGGTCCGGGGTGTCGCTCGGGCTGAAGAGCGTCCATTTGGCATGTTCCTTTACCCGCTTCATGAACAGGTCGGGTATCCAGTTGGCCAGGTGCATGTCATGCGTGCGTCGACGCTCGTCACCCGTGTTTTTGCGGAGCTCGAGAAAGTCCTCGATGTCGAGGTGCCAGGTTTCCAGGTACGCACACATCGCGCCCTTGCGCTTGCCGCCCTGGTTTACCGCGACCGCGGTGTCGTTCGCGACTTTTAAGAAGGGGATTACGCCCTGGCTCTTGCCGTTGGTGCCCTTGATTCGAGAGCCGGTTGCGCGGATGTTTGTCCAGTCGTTTCCGAGGCCTCCCGCCCACTTGGACAGGGCCGCATCGTCCGCGATGGTCTTGAATATATGATTCAGGTCGTCGTCAATCGTCAGCAGGTAGCAGGAGCTCAGTTGCGGGTGGCATGTGCCGCTGTTGAACAGCGTCGGGGTGGACGACATGAAGCGGAAAGTGCTGAGCAGGTTATAAAACTCAAATACACGTTCGTTCTTCTGCTCGCCCTCGTTGACCGAAAGACCCATCGCGACGCGCATGAAAAAGAACTGGGGCGTTTCGATGAGCTCATCGATGTCCTTGAGCAGGTAGCGGTCGTAGACCGTCTGCAGGCCAAGGTAATTAAACTTATTGTCCCGGTCCGGGTTCAGCCCGGCACTGAGCGCGTCCAGGTCGAAGCGCAGCAACTGGGGGGAGAGGGTGTCGCAGTCCACCCCGCGCTTGATATAGCTTTTGAAACCCTCGCGATAGGTCTTGTCAAACTCATAGGGCGGCACACTCTGACCGAAGACTTCCTTGTAGAGATTGTGCAGGAGCAGTTTCGCGGCGACAAAACCATAGGCCGGCTCCTTTTCCAGGCGACTGCGCGCCGCCAGCATCATGGCCTGTTCAACCTCTCCAACTTTGATGCCATTGTAAACGGAGTTGATAACCTCCTCGGCCATTTCCTGCCAATTGCAGATCTCTTCGTAGCCCACGCAGGCCTTGAGCAGGGTGCGCCGGATCTTCTGGGCATCAAGTGCCTCCTTGCTCCCGTCGGGCATGGTGATGCTCAGGAGGTCCTGTCCGTTCGCGTCAGCTTCACCACGCAGGGCACGGGAACGCTTGCGGGCTTCACGGTAGACGATGTAGCAACGGGCAACCGCATAATGCCCGTGATGCATGAGTTGGTTCTCAACCGCATCCTGAATCAACTCGATTTCGAGTTGCTCGCCTCGGACAGCCCGGGATACCACGTCACGAATGACGCTTTCCGTTGCCTTGACGACTTCCTCCTGGTCCTCGGCACTCAGCGACCCGTCCTCGGCGATCTGGCGTTCAGCGGAAAACGCCTTGACAATGGCCACGTGAATAAAGCTCGGCTGGAAGGACATGGTGCGACCATCCCGCTTCCGCACTTCAAAATCGTTGTAGGTTACGGGGTCAATGTCGTCCAGAACCAGTTGTTGCTTCGTGTCGTTGCTAATCATGGCTCCTCAAATCTCCAGAAAACGTATCTCGAACTCTCTTACTGCCCCAGCTGACCTTCGGGCCTCGATTCCTCCGGTCGCTTGCGCGGTGGCTGCGATCTTGTGACCCAGCAAACCGACGGCGTAAGGTTCCGGAGAACCACGCTGCTGACAAGGTTGGGTATATAGTTATATACCTATTAGCCGACTCTCGGCAGGATTTATCAAACCTGACATTAGGTGGGAATACCCTCCAGCAACAGCGTGGGCGGACCTAACACTATATATTGTATGGGTGTCAATACTGTTTACCACATTTTGATAAGGAAAATTTATTCATACTATATGTAGTGGTGTGTGGGGGATGAATTGTGTCCGTTAATATTGACTCTAATGCCTCATTTTTGTTTCAGGGCTCCTGTTCATAAGCTGTGAATAAGTGCTATAATTTGGCTCCTGGGTGGCTGCGAACGGTTCTATTGCATTCTTCAGGGTTTAAGCCGCCCCGGTTAGAATATTTATCCGTTTTATCCGTTGAACGGAATACCCT
>JAYGFS010000290.1:0-2341 GCA_046581765.1 Verrucomicrobiota bacterium | reverse complement strand
GGACAGGCTCCGGAAGATCGCCGGGTAAGCCGGGGCCGGGTAAACAAAAGGACGGGCGGTGTGTTCTTCCACGTGCAGGGAGAGGAACCCGTCACGCTTTTGCAGGGAGTAATAGGTATCCGGCGAGTAATTGTCCTCCAGCTCCAGGTTCTGCAGGCCCCAGACCGCATCCAGGATGTCACCGGAAAAGGAGCTGAAACCATTTACATTATACACCGCGGCCTGCCGGGTGAACACGGTCTGCCGGGCATCTCCATCCGTGAGCGTAACCGCAATATCGTAGAGACCGGGTTGGCTGAATGTGAAGGTCACGCGATCCAGGGCGTTGTTCAGGTTGGTTGCCACAGGACCCGGCCCGGTGGCGACAAAGCTGTACCCAAGCACGGTGCCTTCCGGGTCATAACTCGCACCGTGATCGATGGTGAGGTTCCCGGTTACCGGCACATTCCAGGAGCCGGGCTCCACGTCCAGGTCCGCGACCGGGACCGCGTTGCCGGTCTTGGTCACGGTAAAGACGCGTGAATCGATCACCTGGCCGTTGTGGTCGACGCTGTTCAACACCAGGTTGTGCACCCCTTCATCCAGCAGAAGTCCCGTGAGCTCCCAGTTCGTCTTGCCCGGCCAGAGGGTCTCTGCCTCGGGATGACCAACGATCTCGACCGAGTAGGCGGTCGCGCCCGCGTCCCCGGTGATGGTCAGCACATCGTTCGTGGTTGCCATGCTACTGCCGTTACCACTGGTCACGACAAAGGCCTGGTTTACATCGGCCAGGCCGATCTCGTTCAGTGACGGCGATGCCCGCCCCGTAAACCAGCTGGTAAAGGTTGAAATACCCGGGTCGTAGTGCACCGAGGCATCCGCCTCCATGTTGAGCCAGGTCGTCATTTGCGCGGAACCGTCAGCCAGGTTGTTGACGATATACAGCAGGTAGTAGTCGAAGAGGCGCTTGTTGTAGGGCTTCAGGAAGTAATTCTTAATCCCCGACAGGTTGCCGATAAAGCCCTGGGAGATGCGGCCGGACTGGTAGGCCAGGTCGCTGTCCCAGTGCAGGAACATCCAGCGGCCATCCTCCGCCTTGCGATACATGTAACCGTTTTTGCCCCGGTTGAGGGTGATGGAATCCCAGTCCATGCTGTAGCCACGGACGGCGGCGTGCAGGTTCATCAAGTCCGGGTCCGCGAGGCGGTTAATCTCCTGTTCGCTGAAGGTGTTGGCGGAGATGGTCTTGAACCAGTTGACCATGGCGGAATAATCGTATGCGGTCTCGTGCGAGCGCGCATTCCATTCCGAGTGGTACCGGATGGTCTCCTCGGTGCCCTTGTACGACCAGTCTGCATTGCGATTTCTTCGAACGTCGTTGTCCACGAACCACCACTCGTCATCCGTCCGCATCAACTCGCCGGTCTCCTCGAAGTTTCGGTTGATGAGATCCTGGCCAACGGCTTCGACCTCCTCCTTGAGGATCAGGCTCTCCCCGTTGATCATGTAAAGGCACATCTCGCTTTCGTTGACAGCCTGGCCGAGCTGGTAGAGCAGAAACCGGCTGACCCGGTTCTTTTGCTTCCGGCCGCCATCGGTGGCATCGCTGTCGAACATGAATTTCTTGCGACCCCGGAACAGCCGGTCGCGCGGGAGCTTGAACTTTCCGCGATTCAGGCTGTTGTTGGAGGTCCGCGTGAAGGGACTCCCGCTTTTCCTCATTTCACCGTTGTAGTAGATCGCCTGCTCCTGCGCGATAAGCGTCATGTTGAAAAAGTGGTTGGACATGCGGGGAAAGCGGTAGTCGTACTTGGCGCTGCGACCGGCCGGAACCCCCAGGGCGTCGCGGTCAAAGGCCGATATAATGAAGCGCATGGTCCGCAGGCTGCCGGAGACATTCTGGGTGTCCACGATCCACATGGCGGGTTGAACCGGCCCGGTCTGGGGCAACCAGCGAGCCTTACCGTTGGTCGCCGTTGCCTCGACGTAGAACTGGACGATGCGCTTGTTGACCTTGTGCGTGGTCACACGCGCGGAATAGTGCCCGTCTCCAGCGAGGATATCTCCACCACTCACCCCATCGTCAAACATCAACTGGCTTGACCACGCACCGTCCCCGTTGATGTTGTCAACCCGGTGGAATACCCGGACCGAATCCAGGGGCGTAGCCGATTCGATCCGTGCCGTGACGATCACATCATCCCCCGTGCCCGGAACCGCCGGGTCGTGAAGCAGGGCCTCCGCATTGGGCGGCGGGGCAGCTTCGAACGCGCTGTTTTCCGCGCCGGGTGTCCCCAGGTCATTCGGTACCGGGAGCAGGAATGTCCCGCCGACCGAATGATCCCAGGTCTGGGCAATCAGG
>JAYGFS010000280.1:0-2655 GCA_046581765.1 Verrucomicrobiota bacterium | reverse complement strand
TCCAGTTTCCCGTGCTGTCCCAGTTGATCTGTTGCGCCCCGCCAAGCGTCTCCACCGCAATGGGAACGGCTTCGGAAAGAACCGACTGGAGCTCCAGGAAGTCAAACTGGATCCAGGGGCTCGCACCGGTCACGTTGTTCTGCCGGACGGAGAAAACATTATGTCCGTCCACCGCCTGGACGGCTGCGGCATCAAACTGAAAGTCCACGTCGGTATTGGCCGAGACCCCGTTGAGGGTCTGCACAGAGACCCCGTTCATCAGGAATTCCATGTCGTGAACCGATCCGGTCCCAAGCCATTGCAGCCGGGTACGAAAGCGCAAACGGCCACGGGCCCGCTCCTCGGCGCTGAGCTGGAAGAAAATGTTTAGCGTGGGGCGACTGGGGACCAGGGCCCGGGGGAAGCCCTCGCTGTCGGTCTCGGACTGGAAGGGCTCGGAGGTGCTCCTGTTCAGGCCCGCCCCGTCGAGCCCGCTCACCTCGGAATAATCCCCCGGGTCGAAATAGAAATCGGGATCGTTGCGGGTCCCGCCCTCGTGCTCGAATTCGGACTGGTTTAGATTTTCATAGCCGATGGTAAACACCTCGTTGGGATCCAGCACCGCCAGGCGAAGGTAATCCACGGTGAGATACGCTTCCGTGCCACCCGTGCGGAGCACGGTCAACACGTTTCCGCCAGCCGCTGCGTTAACGGCGGATGCACTGAAGGTGGCCCGGTACGAGCGGTTGTTGACGACATAGCTGTTCGTTCCGATGGGCTGTCCATTGAAGCTGAAGGCGAGGTCGGTATGGATGGAGTGGAGGGTCTCGAGGTTGAACCGGTAGCGGATTTCCGGGGTCGAGCTGGCGGCATCCAGCTGGAAAAACAGGTTGATCGCCGGGTCGCTTGCCACCACCGCGCGTTCAAACCCGATCGCAGTGCTGTTGGTGTCGATGAGGGGCTCTGCCGTGGCGGCAAGCACCCCGGGAAGGTCGTACACTCCCGTGCCGACATTGTACCCGTTTACCCCGGTGTAATCACCCGGATGGACATAGAACAAATCATCCCCGTACGCCTCATGCTCCATCTCGCCGGTCTGGTTGTTGTTGATGCCGACCAACCAGGTGGTAGTGGATTCTGCGCAAGCCTGGTGAACGAAGGCCGAGAGCACCAGCAGGACGCAGCAAAGACCGTTCCGGGAATCCATGCACCGAGTATGGAGCGATATGGAGCCATTGTCACGACAAAGCCACGGGGGCCCGGGCGCTTTTATGCCTCAGGAAAGGGGTCGTGCTGAATACCGCGCCATCAACCGCCCCCGGCCTTGCCGGCCTCCAGCAGCGCCATGAGGGCACCGAAGTAATGGCCGTGGTCATGGAAGGTCCGGCCACTGACCAGGTTTCCATCGATGACACACGGTTCATCCACGAAGGTGCCCCCGCAGACCTCGAGGTCAAACCGGCACTTGGGTACCGTGGCCATCCGGCGTCCGCGCACGCGATCCGCCCGCGCCGGGATCTCCACGCCGTGACACACGCTCGCCACCGGCAGGTCCCGGTCGAAGAAATATTGGGTGATGCGAATCAGGTCCTCGTCCTCGCGGATGTATTCCGGGGCGCGGCCACCGGAAAAAAAGATTCCGGCATATTCCGTTTCGTCCACGTCCTTGAAGGCAATTTGAGCCTCGATGGTGTAGCCTTCCCATTCCTTGGTAATGGTCCACCCGGGCTTCACCTCGTGCATGACCATCTGGTAGAGGCGCTTCTCCGGGGCGGCGACGACGGGTACGTAGCCGCCTTCGATCAGGCGATGATAGGGATACATCGTGTCGAGGGTTTCACTCGCGTCGCCGATGATGATGAGGACCTTGTTGGATGCCATGATGATTTCCGGGGTGTGCCGCCGAGGATCCAGGCCCGGGAGCGTCTAGCGACGACGCAGGCCGAGCAGGGCGCAGCCGAGCAGGAGCAGGGCGGCGGCAGACGGTTCCGGGATACTCACGAAGGCCCCAAGCGGGACCGGGTTCGCGGCGGTTGCATTGGACGTCTCGCCGTCGAGGGCATTGATTCCACTGTAGGTCCAGTCACCCACCTGCCAGGCGAGGCCCGCTGCGGCGGTGCCGTTGTTCCGGTAGGCCCAGCCATCCATGTAATCCCAGGGCTGACCGCTCCCGTCGATATTGATATCGCCGTAGGTATCCACCACGCTCCCGTTATTAAACAACTCAATCGCGTCATCCCCGTTGACGTTGGCAGCACCACTGGTGAACGAGGGGGCGAAGCCGAAGAAAGCGGTAAACTGGGTAGCCTCGCTGGCAACGTAGAGGAAGGAGCCGGCCATTGCCGACCCGGCGGGGAAGGTGAATTCCTGTCCATCCGATCCGCCACCGTTGTTGGCCGAGCCGACCCCGTAGAGGCTCAGGTCCGGGATGTCATCGAGGACGTAGAGCTCGAAGCCCTTGGGCAGGCCGCCGGGGATCGGTCCGTCAAAAACCGCGGTGATAATCATGTTTCCGGAAGCGCTTGCACACCCGAGTAGGACGACGAGAAAGGGAAGTATCTTTTTCATGACGGTATCCAGTTTATCGGCAAATCGCCGACTGCGCGAGTCTATTTGGATACGAATATACCGGCCAAGGGCCTGACGCGCGCGATCGCCCCGCGGGCAACCCGGTTC
>JAYGFS010000263.1:0-14583 GCA_046581765.1 Verrucomicrobiota bacterium | reverse complement strand
CCGTGCAGGGCGGCGTTCGCAAATTCAAAGTTCGGTTTGCTTTCGAAACCAAAAATAAGAGTATCCGCCATGCCGCACCTTATCTCCGAAGATGCCCCAACCTTCAAGAATTATGTTTGCTTTGCCGGGCATCTAATAGGGACCCGCCCTGATCGATCACTGGATGGAGGCCTACCGCCTGCATGGCGATACGGCGACGACCGGATTACTTCTTTTTAAACCCCGGGAACGTGGGCACTCCGCCAAAATACGGGTAGCTATCAAATTGATCCCCTTGCCCGAGCTCGCGCGGATCCCCGGTGGCCACCAGGTCCTTGTGGAGTTGTTCCGCCAGCTTTTTCATCACCCCGGCGTACTCGGGATTCTCCGCCACGTTGTCGAGCTGATCCGGATCTTTCTTCAAATCGTACAACTCGAGTCGCGGCCGCTTCCCGAAGGCGAGCTCGAATAACTTCTTGTGATGCGCATCCTTCTCCGCATTCTCCACCATGTAGGTCTTGGTCGGCCCGTTGTCACAATCACCATACCAGGCGCCGCTCATAAAGGCATTCCTGTAATGAGGTGTGCCCGCCGGCCAGCGCTCCGGCCGGTCATTCACGATGAAAAGAAATCCAGTATTCCGAATCGCCCGCATGGGCGTGCCCCCGCTGATCCCCGCGTCCTGGCAAGGGGTATGCCGCTCTTTCCCGGTCAAGACATAGCTCCGGGCCGGATCCACCTGTCCCGATTTCGGGCTGGAAAAAACGTTCATCAGGCTCCTGCCCGTCATCGCCTGGGGAACGGCTACCCCGGCGGCCTCCAGGAAGGTCGGGGCAAAGTCGGTGGTCGAGACGAAGTCATCGACCACCCGGCCACCCTTGATCTTGCTGCCCCAGCGGGCCGCCAGGCAGACCCGGGCGCCGGAATCATAAATATTGCCCTTGCATCGCGGGAAAGGCATGCCGTGATCGCCGGTCATCAGGATCAAGGTGTTTTCCAGCTCGCCCATCTCCTCCCGTTTCGCGACCATCTTGCCGACATCGCTGTCGAAGCGCTCAACCTCAAAATAATAATCGGCTACATCGCTACGGACGGCTTCACTGTCCGGGAAACAGCCGGGCAAGGTGATCTTGGACAAGTCCATCCCCTTGTTTTTTCCGGAGCCCGGTTTGTAGCCACGATGCGGATCGCTCGCCCCCAGCCAGAAACAGAATGGCGCGCCCTTGGGCCGTTTAGCAATGAAATCATCAAAGCCCTTCCCCGGCTTGCCCGCGGGATGATCGTCCCAGCCCGTAAGTCTGCCCGGACCCCAGGATTTCCGCCAGGAACCCACGTGATACCCCGCCGCTTTCAGGAGCAGGGGGTAGGTCTGGTGCTCGGTAGCGAGCGTACTCCACAGGTTTGCCCCGGGACCCAGGCGCCAATGATACTGCCCGGTCAGGATGGCGTTCCGCGAGGGGGTGCACGAGGGCGAAGAAATATAGGCGTGGTTGAACAGGATGCCTTCCCGGGCCAACCGGTCAAAGACGGGCGTCTTCAGCACCTCATCGTTTTCATAGATCGACGCATGCGGAAATCCCCAGTCATCGGCTATGGCAAAGACGATGTTTGGTCGCTGGGCGGGAAAAACGGTACCGGCAAGAAGGAACAGGGCAAGAAAAGGGCTGTATTTCATGGTATCTCCAAACTAATCATCCTGTATATGGCGGCCGGACGCATGCTCCAGGACCAGCTCGGCATCGCTCAGGGCCCGGCTGTAAACCTTCACCCCGTGGACCCAACCGCGGAAGACGGAGGAATCGGCATAATTCGTAAAGGTCAGCCTATCATCCCCCACCGTTTGTTGCAGTATTAAATGCGGCTGCAAACGCACCAATTTCGATACCTGGTCGTTCAAGCAGACCCGCATCAACTGCTTTTCCAGGTCAAGGGCCACGGATAATTTATGCCACCGTCCGGCTTCAAGCGAACGGTCCACCTCGATTACCCGCCGCTGGTTGTTAAAGGTAATTTCCAGCTTGCCGGCATGGTTCCTGCGAGCACCGAACCAGCGCGTGCGCGTGCCGAACACGAAAAAGGTGTATGGCGTGCGCAGGCGATTCGGGGCAAAGGTTTCCGGCTTCATCTCCAGGGTAATGGTCAGGGCCTTCCGGTTCCACTCCGGCATGTTCCAGCCAAAATAGTAACTGTCGTCTGCGCTGTGTTCAAAGCCATAGATCCCGTTGAAATACAGGGACTTGTCCCTGTAGGGTAGATTGCGCGCCACCGCACGCTTCGTATCCACACGATTCAGCACATCGCCGTCGAAGGTGAATGCCGCCAGCAAAGCGGGATCCATACGCGGCGTGTCCGGATTGCGATAAACCGAGATGAGTGTCCGATGCCCTTCCGTTTTGGCCCAGGCTGTCCACTTCTCAATCGACGCACGATTTTCCTCCCCGGATGCATTGATGAAGTAACCGAAACTCCTCAGTGCGAGTTGCCGTAAAAAAGTAATGGCATCTCCCCGCACGTCGCGATCCTCGGAAGCGAGCAAGCCCACCATGATATCGAGACAGCGAAGATCCCTGCACCGGTCAAGGACCTGGGCCGCGGCAAGGCGAACCCCTTCATGCTCATCACGCATCACCGGCTCAATCATCGGCAGGGCTTCCGCCCCCTGCAATCGATGCAAGCACAAAACAGACATCCGGCGAACCCGGGGCCTGGCGGATTTCAACCCCTCCTTGAACACGGCACTATCCGATTCGATGAGCGTTGTCGAGAGGGCGAGCTCCGCCTGGTAAAACATGTCCGGACTGTGGCAATACGGCAAGGCCTGCAGGATCTGGGAGGTCCATCCGGTCATCCGCTCCTTGCGGATCTCGCCGAGGGCGCGAATGATGGGGTCCTCCAGGTTGATCAGGATGTGGTGCTTCAGGCGGCGACCGAAATTCCGGACTTCAGGGTCCCTGGACTCGGCCGCGGCCTCCAGTAGATTGATCGGAACGATCTTCATGTCCAGCAGTTCACGCTGGGCAAACTGGCGATCCGAGAAACTCTCCGCATTTAAATAACCGATCAACATGCGCGCGTTTTCCCGCCGTTCCTCGTCCAGGTTGAGCTGGCGAAGAAACTGATGGGGCAGATACCTGCGATGCTCCGGGGCCTGGGCAAAGGCACAGGCCGGAAGCAAGAGGAGGACCAAAACGGTTCTTGGGGGAAACATTTTGCAAAATATACTCAGAATTTCGGGGAGGCTGCGATAAAAAGATTCCATGCGTATCGACCTGCTGCTCGTGCTTCTCCTCGCCTCCCCGGGTGCTTATGCCGATTGGACCTGGAAAAACATTGCGGAACTGCCGCCGGCCCCGGGCAGGGAGCGACACCCCGGCCTCGCCGGCCCCTTTGTCGGCGTACACAACGACGTCCTGATCATCGGTGGCGGAGCGAATTATCCAGATGCCCCGCCCTGGAATGGAGGGAAAAAAGTTTATTACGATGAAATATTCGTCCTGAAGAAAACACCGGAAGCCGGATACGCCTGGCACGACCAGACCTACAGGCTGCCGGGCAAGCTCGCCTACGGGGTGACCATCAGCACCACCAATGGACTGGTCTGCATCGGAGGCGAATCCAGGGTCGATGGAGAGACACGTTACAGCAAAACGGTCTTCACGCTGACCTGGGATCTAAAGAATGAGCAGGTGTTGCTCGGGAAAAAGCTCATCGCCACCGGGTACCAACGGGACGAGGTCCTTCCCTTGCCGGATTTACCCGTGGGTACGACGGCCCTGGGTGGCGCACTCATCCGTCCACGTATCTACGTTGCGGGCGGCATAACCCCGGCTGGCTATACCAGCGAGGTCTGGGAACTTCGGCTGAATCGGCGGATCCATCCAAAGGGGTCGCTGGGGGGCTCGCCCAGTGGCTTCAGCTGGCGCAAGGTAAGGCCCTGGCGCGGACCTCCACGCAGCCATTGCATCGTCGCCCGCCAGCACGACGGAATCTTTGAAAGCCTGCTCGTGCTCAGTGGGCGCAACCAGGACAAGGACGGGAGGTGGAATCTCCTCACCGACGCCATGAAGTACAATACCCACACGCGCACCTGGCTGCAGCTGGGCGATGTTAGGCTACCCGGGGAAGCTGCCCGCTGCCTGATGGCGGGTACGGCGATTTCGGACACGTCGTATCGCGTACACATACTGGGCGGAGATGGGGGGACCGTATTTACAAAATTAAACACCTCCCTGCCCGCTGCCATTCAAGCAGCCCGCGACGAGAACGATGAGGGCGCAGCAAAATCACTCGAGCAACAAAAATTCGACTTGCTGAACCAGCATCCGGGATTCGGGAAGGACCTGATCAGCTACAACATGCTGACCGACAGCTGGGAAAAAACCGGGGAGTTTCCCCAGCCCCTTCCCCTCACCACGACCGCGGTGCACTGGGGGGAGGATATCATCCTGCCCAGCGGGGAGCTTCGACCCGGGGTCCGTTCGCCGGTGATCTGGAAGGGACGGTATCGCGAATGATGGCGGGAACCCGCCCGGTACCGGAGCAACGATTGCGCGAATGAAAAAGCTCTGGCAACGACCGCTGTTCTGGTTCACCCTCGCCCTGCTCGTCCGGCTGCTGTACCTGCAGGAACAGAGCGGGCATTTCCTCTTTTACCAGCAGATGCTCGATGAGCGCGAAACTGCGGAGCTTGCCCGCGATGGCTTTGCCGAGGGGGAACCCTTCTTCAAGGCCCCCCTGTACAGCCTCTTCATTCGCGCAGTCATGGTTCCCGGCGGAGACACCTGGGTTTGGCTGGTGCGTCTCATCCAACACCTCTGCGGGGCACTGCTCGTGGTCCTCGCCTTCGATGCCGCACGGCGTCTGGCCCATTCCATTCCAGCCGCCGCCCTCGTTGCGGGCATGCTTTGTTTTTACGGTCCGCTCATCCGGCTGGAAGACCGCCTCGTTCTCGACTTCTTCACCGTGTTTATGCAAAGCGCCATGCTGTGGGCGATGCTTCGGATCCCGGATGCATCGCATAAAACGAAATGGGCACTCATCGCCGGCCTGTTCGCCGGATTGAGCTGGCTCATCCGACCGACCCTCATGCCGGTGCTTCCGATCCTTTCCCTGTGGATCTTCATGCACCAACGACCCTGGAAACCGAAGCTCAGGGCGGCGGCGGCCTACCTGCTCTTTCCCGCTATCGCCATCGGTGGATTCGTCCTGCGGAATCACCAGGTTTCCGGGGAGGCCCTGAGCACCCCCTGGCAGGGTGGATACAACTTTTACCAGGCGAATAAACGGGATGGGAATGGTCGTTACCTTGTCCAGGATACCTACGTCGCCCGGCACGGCGGAAACCCGACCAGGGAACTCATTCTCCGTGGAGCGCCTCCTTTATTCCCCGAAGCCCCTGCAGCGCGCCAGGACTACAAAGCGGTAAATGCGGCCTGGTTCCACCTGGGATGGTCCGAAATCAAGGAAGACCTGCCGGCCTGGATGGGCCTGATGACCAGGAAAGGATTCTACCTCCTGAGTGCCCGCGAGATATACAACTTCGAAGACTACCGGGTCATGCGACAGCTCTCGACCATCCTCAAGGTCACCTTTTTCAACTTCGGATGGCTCTGGCCCCTCGCCCTGGCCTCCTTGGCCTGGTGGAAATCCTGGAACAGCCAACATGTCCTCGCCGCCCTCTACCTGGTCTTCCTCGGCGGTGCCATCGCTCTCTTTTTCACCAGCGGACGCCTGCGCATGCCGCTCGTCTTCCCCGTTGGCCTCCTGGCCGCCGTGACCATCGCCCGCTTGATTTCCCGACCCCGGCAAATCACCCCGTGGCTGCTCATCGCCGCCGGCATCGCCCTGAGCTGGATGGACTGGTGGGGCGTGCGTTCCGAAGACCTTCGCGATATCGAATACGCCCGCTTGAGCAATGCCGCCTGGCGGGCGAATGAATTTGAACCTGCCTTGAGCTATGCGGATGCGGCCATGGCCTTAAGAACCCGCAATCCACAAATACACCAGGTACGCGGACAAGCCCTGCATGGCGTCGGCCGGTATCGCGAGGCTGCGGAGGCCTTTGAAAGGTCCATCGGCCTGTTTCCCGGGGATGTAAACAGCCTGTACAACCTCGGCTATATCTACTATCGACACCTGGATGAGGCGGAGCGGGCCACCCCGCTGCTTCGACGCGCGGCGGAGCATGGATCGCAGACGGCGACCCTCCTCCTCCTGCGAATTGGTATCCGCAGCAACGATCCCGGCGCACACCGGCGGTTAAACGAGATCAAGCCCGCCCCTGAGCTTGCCGAGATGATGCTGATCACCACCATCTGCGGGGCAGCAAGAAGGGGCCAAGTGGAGCAGGTGCAGAAATTGAGCCGGGCTCTTGAGTCCCAATTCGGGAAACGAGCGATGGACGATCTCGCCTGGGAGCTGGAGCAGCTCGAATGAAGATCATTGTCAGCTGCAAAAACAGGGACCAGCCGGTCGCGTTTACAACTTAAGGAAGTTTTCCATCATCTGCATGCCACCCTGGGTCAATACCGATTCCGGGTGAAACTGCACCCCGTGCACGGGCAGCTCCTTGTGCTTCAAGCCCATGATCTCGTCCTCGTCTGTCCAGGCCGTAATCTCAAGCTCGTCCGGCAGGCTCCCCCGGTCAACAATGAGCGAGTGATAGCGCGTGGCGATAAAGGGATTCGGCAACCCGGCAAACACCCCGCTTTCCCCGTGGTGCATCTCCGACGTCTTCCCGTGCATCAGCCGTTCAGCACGCACCACCTTCCCCCCGAAGACCTGGGCGATGCACTGGTGCCCCAGGCAGACGCCAAACACCGGCACCTGCCCGGAGAAATGCTCGATCACCTGGCAGGACAGGCCCGCTTCGTTCGGCGAACAGGGCCCCGGGCTGATCATGATCCGCTCCGGCTGCAGGGACTCGATATCCGGGATAGAGGTCTCGTCGTTCCGCAGGACCACCATCTCTGCACCGAGCATCCCCAGGTACTGCACCAGGTTGTAGGTAAAGGAATCGTAGTTATCGATTACGACAATCATGGGTCACTCAAAGTTGCGCGCGAGGGCGATGGCTTTCAACATCCCCCGCGCCTTGTTTCGGGTTTCCTGGTATTCCATTTCCGGGTCGGAGTCCGCGACGATGCCTGCACCCGCCTGGACGTAGCTTTTATCGCCGTCCATGACCACGGTACGAATCACGATACAGGAATCATGGTTCCCGTCGAAGCCGAAGTAACCGATCGCCCCGCCGTAGGCACCTCGCCGCGCCGTTTCCAGTTCGGCGATGATTTCCATCGCCCGAATTTTAGGCGCACCCGACAAGGTTCCCGCGGGAAATGTCGCCCGCAGGAGATCGTAGGTGTCTTTATCGTCCGCCAACTCGCCCGTCACGTTGGAGACGATGTGCATGACATGGCTATAGCGCTCGATAATCATAAAATCCGTTGGGACAACCGTCCCCCACTTGCACACGCGACCGATATCGTTGCGCGCAAGGTCCACCAGCATCACGTGCTCCGCCCGTTCCTTCGGATCCGCCAGCAAATCCTGCTCCAGTACCCGGTCACTCGCTTCATCCGCCCCGCGCGGGCGCGTGCCCGCGATGGGACGAATCTTTACCCGGCCGTCTTCCCCGCGCACGTTGACCTCCGGAGAGGAGCCCGCAAGGCGAAAGTCCCCGAATTCCAGGCAGAACATGTACGGAGATGGATTAATGGCGCGCAGCGCCCGGTAAACGTTCAGGGGATCTTCTGCCCCATCGACCTCAAAGCGCTGGGAAAGCACCACCTGGATGATATCACCAGCCCGGATGTACTCCTTGGCCTTTTCAACCGCCCCGGTGAAGGCATCGTGTTCCATGTTCGAGCGCAGGGGCAGCTCGGGGATGTCCGCGTTTACATCCAGGGTCCGGCGCGGGATTTCCGCATTCAATCGTTCCGCCAGCTGGGCAATCCGGTTCAAGGCATCCGCATACGCCGCCTCGGCATCGCCTTCAATGAAGGCATTTGCCACGAGCTTGGTCGTGTGCTTCACGTGATCAAATATTACCAGGGTATCGGTGAGGATGAGCAGGATATCCGGCCATCCAAAGCCGGGTTTTTCACACAGGGGCACCTTGTCGAATTGGGCTACCGCGTCGTAGCCGATGTACCCGATGACCCCACCGAAGAAGCGCGGCAGGTTCTCGTCGGGCACGGCCTGGTAGCGCGACATGAATTCTTTCACCACGCTGAGTGGCTCAACATCCTCGAATACCCGATCTTCGCCCGCGGGCTCCCGGATGGTCACCGTTCGCCCCGTAGCCTGGATGATCACCTGGGGATTCCCGCCCAGGAAGGAATAACGGGCCATGTTCTCCCCTCCTTCCACGCTTTCCAGCAGGAAGGTATGGGTGTTTTCCGCTTCAGCCTTCAAGCCCGTCCGCAGTCGTTCATAGGCCGAGACCGGGGTGTCCTGGTCCGCCACGATTTCCCGGTAGACCGGCACGAGGTTCCCCCGCTTCGCCCTCTCCAGGAACTGTTGTTTGTCCGGAAAGGCCATCAGGGGTCAATAAATTCGAGGTCCATGGTTTCCAAGTTTAACCTGCGATAATAACAGTTCCGCGGCTCGCCTGCCCGGTTTTTCGTGTGGCAGATATTCCCGCGCCGGGGGCGAACCCGGTAGAGCAGGGAATTCTGTTCACAGTTGACCCGGACTTCCAGCAACGCAAAGGTCTCGCCGCTGGTGGCCCCTTTCTCCCATAACTCAGCGCGCGAGGTGCTCCAGAACGTCGCGTTACCGGTATGGATCGCGTGCTCCAGGGCCTGACGATTGACATACGCGACGAGGATCAGCTCATGGGTGTCCGCGTGCTGCACCGCCACGGGTAGGATGCCCTTGGCCGCGGCCGCGGCCTTCTCCAGCTTATCAAAATCCAATTGCAGGGTTGTACCCTCTTCCAGTTCACTGCTCATAACCGCACCTCCACGCCTTTCTCGCGCAAATACTCTTTTGTTTGCCTGATCGTGTACTCGCCGAAGTGAAAAATCGAGGCCGCGAGCACGGCATCCGCCTTCCCCTCCGTCACCCCTTCATACAGGTGCTCCAGTTCACCCGCGCCGCCCGAGGCGATTACCGGAACGGGAACCGCCTCGGCGACCGTGCGCGTCAGCTCCAGGTCGTAGCCATCCTTGGTCCCATCGGCATCCATGCTGGTCAACAGGATTTCACCCGCGCCGCGCTCGGTCACCTCAACCGCCCAGGCAATGGCATCCAGTCCCGTCGGGTTACGGCCACCGTGGGTGTAGACGGTCCAGCCGCCGCCGTCCGCATTGCGACGCGCGTCGATCGCGCAGACAATGCACTGGTTTCCAAACGAATCGGTGGTCTCGTTGAGGATATCCGGATTCAAGATGGCCGCCGTGTTGATCGAGACCTTGTCTGCCCCATGATTCAGCGCATTCCGCACGTCCGCATAGGTGCGAATGCCACCGCCGACCGTCAGGGGCATGAAGACCTGCTCGGCCACCCGGGCGACGATATCCAGCACGGTCGCCTGCTCCTTGTGGGATGCCATGATGTCCAGGAAGGTCAATTCATCTGCCCCCTGCTCCTCGTAGGCGCGGGCAGCCTCCACGGGATCCCCCGCATCGACGAGGTCGACGAAATTCACGCCTTTGACCACCCGGCCCTCCGCGACATCAAGACACGGTATAATTCGTTTTGCCAACATGATTGAAATACGTCTCCAGACACAAAAAAACCCCGGTTCATACAAACCGGGGCCATCCGAATAACCGCGATACCTACCGCTGTTTCGACGCCCCGTTAAAATGCCAATGCCCTGTATTCATCGCCGGAAACATACGGCAATACGCATGATGTGCAAGGGAAAAACGAGGCATGGAGCCGGGGTGCAGGCGCACGATCAGCACCTCGCGTCCTCGCCGGTACCCAGTAAAATTCCCCTGCCCCGCGACGGGGCTCCAGGCTAGACCTTCTTATCCCAGGGGCCGGTGATCGCCAGGGTCAGGCCGACATGCTGAAGGTTCACAAACATCGTCGAGCCATCCGGCGAGAACACCACGCCACAAAACTCCGTGCGCTTGTGATTGTTCGCGAAGATATAAAACTTCCCTTCCGGCGTAACTCCCAAAAGACGAACCACATCGCCCTTGCGATCCTCGCAGACAACCAGGTCGCCAAACGGTGAGACGGTCAGGTTGTCCGCGTTCACGACGATGCTGGAATCATTCGGCTCGGCAAACAGTTCCAGCTCGTTCTCCCCGGGCCACAGCCGCCATATTTGACCCAGTTGTTTTGCCCCACCGTTCGTGCAGGCAAAGTAAATGCCGCCTTCACCATCCCACCACATGCCCTCCCCCCGGGCAAACCTGGCGGCACCCTTGCCGAAGCCGATAAGGCGCAGGTCCTTTCCGTCCACGGGCTCCGGGCCAATGTCCATCCAATCCACGTTCACCTTGTCGCCGAGCTTGAAGCGGGTCTTTTTCCAATTGCGGGTATCGATCGAAGGCTGGTCTTTCACCACCAGCGCCTGCAGGGTCCCCGCACGCAACTGCTCCTTTTCATCGGGAATGAACCGAAAGAGCAAGCCATCGTTTTGGTCTTCCGTCTGGTACACGATCCCGCTACGCGGATCGACCGCAATGGCCTCATGCTTAAACCGGCCCATGGCCTTGAGCGGAACCGGGTCGACCAGTCCCCCGTCAACCACAGCGGGCACCTCAAAATTGTACCCGTGATCCTTTTCAAAGGTGATGAGACCGGACTTCTCCTTCCGGGAGCCTTTCTTTGCGACCGACTCCTCGCAGGAAATCCAGGATCCCCAGGGCGTCGGGCCACCGGCACAATTCCGATCGGTACCCGCGAGGGAGAAATACTGCTTGATCAACTCCTGGTTCTCGGTGTCATAGACCAGGGTCGTGGTGCCGCCCGGGCTGGGCGTTTCACCACCGCCGGAATCGTACACCTTGTCCTGGGGAAGACGCCGGATCTGCTCCAGGTTAGCCGTCGACATCTGGTTGTTCATCTCATGGTTTTTTATGAGAATCGTGGTGCCCGCGGGGCCGGGAAAGGTCGCCATGCCGTCCGGCTTATCCGGGACAAGGTACCCGTCATCCATCTTCTGGCCAACGCGTGCGATCACCCTGTACGAGAAACCCTTCGGCAAATCGATGACCCGGTTCGGGTCCGTCACCAGGGGACCGAAACCCGGATCGACCAAGTCGGGGGAGCCCGCTTTTGCCCGGCAGGCATCCTGCAGCCCGGAAAATGCCAGGGCGGTGAGGCTCGACTGCTGCATGAATCTCCGGCGGGAAATCATGGGTCTATTCCTCCACCTCAAAGGACAGGGGGTCCTGGGCGCTTTCCTTCTCCTCGGTGCTCAGCAAGCCCCTGAACACGTACACCATCTCACCCGCCGCGGTAACATTGACATCCGCCACATCGTCGATCACCAGGCGATCCAGCAGCTCTTTGCACTCCTGGAAGGACCAGCTCGAAGCCGTGGCCAGCTCCAGCACCGTAACCCGTCCGCCCCGGTCACGGGCCAACATCAGGGCAAATTGCTCACGCTTGCGTTTCGTCTGTTGCCCGTCGGCCTTACTGGCTTTAATCACCCAGTTAAGCCCCACGCCCAGGGCCGCGAGGGCCAACAGGAAGGGAGGCCACAGGAGCGGAGAGCGGGCGATGTAGAACCCGAAAAATATAACCCCCAGGGCACCGGCGAGGGTCAGCAACTTACCCATGACTATTTGAAACTTATGCACTCAGGTCTCCACGTCCCGCTCCAGGTCTTCCGCGAGGAGCTCCAGGATCTCGTTCTTCGTATGCAGGCGGCCGCGACCGATGCCCTCACAGCTTCGACGGGTCTGCTCCCAGGCCGATTCATTCCGCAGGTTTTTCACCCAGAACGGGTAGCTCCGGCATTGGCCGGGCTTCACCCGGTGCATGGTACAGGATCCGGCCGAATAAAATACACAATCACCGTTCGTTTTTTCACGCAAACTCACCCCATCGGGCAGCTTTCGTAAAAATGCTTCGTGAAATGCGGGGATTTCCTGACCCATGGTAGCGGCCATGGCCTCCACTTCAAGCTCCGACACCAGGACCTGGCCTGCCGCACCGGTGCAACAGGCCCCGCACCGGGTGCATTCGAAGCGAATGCCCTCGTCGAAGAAATACGGGCGGTCTGGCAAGTCCATGGACATCTTCCTGCGGCCGGAAAAACCTGGGGTAATTTTCCTATCATGGGAAGGAATATCAGTGGTTTTTCCGGTCGTGGGAACGGGTGCAGAACCGGGAGGCCCGGCAGGCATGCCGGCGGGAGGCTGGAAGGCCGAGCCGGGACACAAAAATGCCCCCGGCCAAGACCGGGGGCTGATTGCTTGAATACCCCGGCTCAGGCTACGCTGAGGCCTCCTGTACTTCGACAGGCGGGGTGTAATCCACCCACTCGAGTATAGCCATCTCGGAGCTGTCCGCGCGCTTGCCGAGCTTTACGATGCGCGTGTAGCCGCCCTGGCGGTCCTGGAAGGCCGGAGCGACCACCGTGAACAACTCGCTGACCGCGTCCTTGCTGCGGAGGCGAGCCACGGCGAGACGCCGGGCATGCAGATCACCGCGCTTGCCGAGGGTGACCATCTTCTCGGCAAGGCGCTGGGTGGCCTTTGCCTTGGCCAGGGTGGTCGTGATCCGCTTGTGATTGATCAAGCTGATGACCTGGTTGCCGAGCATCGACTTACGATGGGCGGCGTCACGGCCAAGCTTGCTGATTTTACGTTTCCTATGTCGCATGATGTCCCCTGCAAAACAGTGCGTTACTCGCGGCCGGCGGTCTGGAGGAGATCGACATCAATGGTCATGCCCAGCGACAATGCCAACTCGGATAGCTTGGCCTTTATCTCGTTAAGCGACTTCTTGCCGAAGTTGCGGTACTTGAGCATTTCGGCTTCCGTCTTCTGGCATAGCTCGCCCACCGTCGTGATGTTGGCGTTGTTGAGGCAGTTGGCGGCGCGGACGCTGATTTCGATCTCGTTGACGCTGATATTGAGCTTCTTGCGGAGCTCCTCGCGTTCCTGGTCGATCTGCTTTTCGCTTTCCTCGAATTCCACGAGGTCCTTGTCGTAGTTCACGAAGACGTCGAGGTGGTGACGCAGAATCGCAGCGGACATGGTCAGCGCGTCGTCCGGGTTGACCCGGCCATCCGTGTAGACGTCGAGGATGAGCTTGTCGTAATCGGTACGACGGCCCACGCGGGTATTTTCCACCGAGTAGTTCACGCGGGTGACCGGGGAGAACAGGCAGTCGATCGGGATGATGCCGATTTCCTGCTCTTCTTCCTTGTTCCACTCCGCCGGGCAATAGCCACGACCGATCTTCACCTCGCAATCGGCTTCAAACTTCCCGTCGGTGTCGAGCGTGCAGATGTGGTAGTCAGGGTTCAATATCTCGATGGAGCCGTCGGTCTCAAAATCGCCCGCGGTGACTTCGCCGGGGCCTTCGACACGAATCCGGATGCGCTTGGTTTCGCGGGTGTAGGCCTTGAGCAGCACCTTCTTGAGGTTGAGCACGATGTCGGTCACGTCTTCCACCACCCCGGGAAGGGTGCAGAATTCGTGCAGGGCACCATCGATACGAACAGCAGAGATCGCCGCGCCTTCAAGCGATGACAGGAGCACACGTCGCAAGGAGTTACCGATCGTGCGTCCGTAGCCTGCCTCAAAAGGCTCGGCGTAGTAGCGACCGTAGTTGCCTTCGGACAGCTCCTCGTCGTTGATCACCCGTTTGGGCATTTCAAATCGTCCAAGTCTAATGGCCATAGTTCATTCCTCCGTTAAGTGGTAAAAATCGTGTTTGAATGGTTCATGGGTATGCTCACACGCGGCGGCGCTTTTTGGGGCGACAACCATTGTGCGGAACCGGGGTAATATCCTTAATCGTGCTGACCGTCAGGCCACTGGACTGCAGGGCGCGAATCGCGGATTCACGGCCGGCACCGGGGCCCTGGACACGTACAGCCACTTCTTTCATGCCGTGGCCCATGGCGACTTTAGCGGCGTCCTGGGCAACCAGCGTAGCAGCGTAAGCCGTGCTCTTGCGGGAACCTTTAAAGCCAACCCGACCGGCACTGCACCAGCTGATGACGTTTCCGGACGGATCCGAAATACTGACCACGGTGTTGTTAAAAGTCGCCTTGATGTGAGCGATACCGAGGGGAACGTTCTTGGAGCCCTTCACCTTGCGTATCTTGACCAGCTCGGTGCCTTCGGCGAGGAGCTCGCGTCCGGTCTTCTGGCGTTCGGGCTTCTTTTCACCCTCTTCAGCTTCTTCGCCCTCTTCCGTTTTAGCCTTGGCTTTCTTGCCGCCTTTTTTGGCTTTCTTTCCTTCGGCTTGCCCGGCAGCCGGTGCTTCCTCGGCGGGGGCAGGCGCTTCCTCGGCGGGGGCGGGCGCTTCGTCACCCTCTTCCGTTTTAGCCTTGGCTTTCTTGCCGCCTTTTTTGGCTTTCTTGGCTTTGGCTTCCTCGGCAGGGGCAGGCGCTTCCTCGGCAGGGGCAGGCGCTTCGTCACCCTCTTCAGCTTTAGCCTTGGCTTTCTTGTCGCCTTT
>JAYGFS010000189.1:0-6528 GCA_046581765.1 Verrucomicrobiota bacterium | reverse complement strand
GTCACTTTTTCACCATTTCCAGCACTTTCATGGCCGCATTGTGTCCGGGAATGCCACTGACGGCCCCGCCCCGCCGGGCCGCGGAACCGCAGAGCAACACGTTCGGGTGCGCGGTCTCAACCCCCCATCGACCGACATCCTCCTCGCACGCCGCAAAGGGCCAGCTGAGATCGCCGTGAAAAATATGACCCTTCGGCAGGTGGATCCTGTCCTCGAGGTCGACCGGGCTCATGGCCTCGATACAGGGATCGCCCCGCGCGTCCCGGGCCAGGCAGCCCTCGATCGGTTCCGCGAGGACCCGGTTGATCCCCACCAGGTATTTTTCCAGCACCGCCTTGCGCACCCGCTCGTTATCCCCCTCGAACAGGCGATAGGGCATATCCAGCCCGAAGAGGGTGAGCGTGTGGAAGCCGCGCTGCTTTAATTCATCCGAGAGAATGGAGTCGTCGGTCAGGGTATGGCAGTAGATCTCGCCCGGCGGCCTTGCGGGCACCTCGCCGGCCATGCTCTCGCGATAACTCGTCATCATCTGCTCGTAGCCTTCGTCTATGTGAAAGGTGCCGGCAAAGGCCTCGGTCGGCGAGCAGCGGCCGGAGCGCAGCCGGGGCAGCCGTTCCAGCAGCAGGTTGACCTTGAACCCGGCACCCTCGGCGGCCCCCACCGGGCCCTTCGCGGTGCCGGTCAAGGTGTCGAGTACCTGCGCCGAGGCATTGCACAACACGAAGCGGGCATCGACCTCGCGTATCGCGCCGTCCACCTCGAAGGCGACCGTGGATTGCCTGCCCCCCGGATGCACCCGGCAGACCTTTGCCCCGGTGACCAGGGTCAGGTTACCGGTGGCCGTGGCCACGCGCAGCAGCTCATCCACCAACGCACCCATGCCACCGACCGGGACGCGCCACTCGCCCGTTCCCCCGCCGATGACATGATAGAGAAAGGACCGGTTCTGCAGCAGGGTCGGATCGTGCGGGTGGGTCGACACCCCGATTTTGCCATCCGTGAACACCAGGCCGCGAACCATGTCGTCGGCGAGCAGCTCCTCGATCACGACCCCCAGCGGTTCCTCCACCAGGGCCTGCCATGCGCGCAGCCCCTCCCGGTCCAGGCCGCTACGCATGGCCGCCCGGCTCAGCAGTGGCTCGGTCAGGCTCGGCCACACGAGGGCCGCCAGGCGGGCCTGCAGGGCCTGTAGCTCGAGGTAGCCCCGGTAGTCGCGCTCGTTCCCGGTCAGCTCCAGGAAGGCCTCGCGGTTGTGTCCGGACGCATCGTTGCGCAGCAGCAACTCGCGCAGCGTACCCCCCCGCATCGCCGGCGTGTACGAGGCGGTCCTGCGCGTTCGCAGCCGCAGCTTGAGGCCGAGCTCGTCGACGATCTTCCCCGGGAACAGGCTGACCAGGTAGGAATAAACCGAGAGCCGGGCCTCCACCCCCTCGAAGACCTGCCGCGATTGCGTGGCACCGCCGGGCACCGCGTTTCGCTCCAGCACGAGCACGGACAAACCGGCCTTCGCCAGGTAAGCGGCCGCCACCAGCCCGTTGTGGCCGGCCCCGACAATCACGCTATCGTATTGGGTTTTTAATGCTGTCATGGTGCTCCAGGCATGCTGTGGGAACGCCTTTCCACGTTACAGGCCATGCGCGTCCTGCCCCTTGAATCCTGCGGACGAGGATATGGCTTCCGGGGGAAGGTTGGAAGGGAAATAGGTGGCGGAGAGGGAGGGATTGGCGATCGCTGCGCTCACTGCTCCGCCTGCGGCGAAGCCCTACTCCGGCCTGCGGCCTCCGTTTCAAACCCTTAGGGTTCTCATCCCTCCCGGCCCGGGCGATGCGGGTGGGGATGCGAGAGGAGCTTGGGGGTGCGTGGCGGGGGGTGAAAATCGCAGATCACACCAATCGTTTACGCGCCTTTGCGCTCTTTTCGGGGTGGCTTTTTTTCCTTCCCCTTGCCCCCTTTCTTTCGCTCCGCCGAGGGTCTGCTAGGGTCATACGAAGCATTCACGGCCGGGAGTTGGGCCTTGATCGCTTTCAGATACGCATCGAGGCTATTCCGCAGTGCGGCTGTTTTTTCCGGCAGGCGCCTGGAGAGATCCTCGGCCTCGCCGAGGTCTTTGCTCAACTGGAAGACCTTGTCTTCGCCGGTCTCGTAAAAGTGTAACAACTTGTAATCGTCCAGGATGATGGCGGTGTGTGGTCCGTCCGCGCCTTGGTAATGCGGAAAGTGAAACACCAGTCTCGGATGGGGGCGGCGAATCGGTCGGTTTTGTCCGCGAAGCAAGTGCTGAAAATCCCCGCCTTCGACACCCTCTGGCAGTGAGGCCCGTCCGCCAGCCATGCGGTACAAGGTCGGGAGCAGGTCGTAGCCCACCACACGCTGATGCGACCAGCTGTTGGCCGCGATGCCAGGACCGCGAATGATCAGGGGGACTCGAATGCCGCCTTCCCAGACCGATCCCTTTCCGCCCCTTACCGGCCGGTTGCGCCGGCCGCCTCCGCCGTTATCCGACATGTAAATGAGGTAGGTGTTTTCCCTCAGCCCGAGTTTTTCCACCGCCGCCAGGATCATTCCCACACCGCGATCGAGGTCTTCGCTGATGGCCGCGCGCTGGTATTCCTTCGGATTACTGCGGGGGAGCTTGGCCCGGTATTTTTCCAGGAGGTCCTTCGATGCGTTTTCCGGATAATGCAGGGCGTGATAGGACAGCTGGATAAAGAACGGTTTTCCGGCTTGTTGCTGCTTCTGCATAAAAGCTGTGGCACGTCTGCCCATGCCGACGATGTCCACCGGGTTCGGATCCTTGTGCGGCGCCGCGTCCCCGTTGCTCGTATCGCCATCGCTCTCATCATAGCCATGCCGCTCCGGACCACCGCCGGCCAGGTGCCACTTGCCGTAGTGCGCGGTGGCGTAGCCGAGGGGTTTCAACAGCTCGGCAATCGTGGTTTCTTTTTCATCCAGCGCACGCTTCAGCCGGGGGGCGATCATCTTGTAGTTGGCTGCTGCGGTGACGCTGGGTCCCGCCTTTGTCCAGTGTAACTGCGCAGGACTCTTGCCCGTTTGCAGGCTGATCCGGGTAGGAGAACAAACCGAGGCCGGGGCGTATGCCGCGCTGAAGCGCATACCTTCCCTGGCCAGGCGCGCAATATGAGGGGTGTCGATTACATCGCTTTTCGCACTCGGAACATCGGGATGCATTTGTACCGACAAACCGGTCCAGTCCTGGTCGTCCGACAGCATGAAGATGAAATTCGGAGGTGCCGCATGGGCGACAGCGAATAGACAACAGAAGGTAATCCACGTTTTCATGAGAGCTGTTCCTCGTACGTCAGTTGGTATTTATATGCGTTTGTTTCCGCCCTTGCGGCCTTTGTTCTTTCCGCCCTTTGTGCCCTTGATAGGCACGGCAGCGGGATCGTAATCGGGATTGGCCCCGGGTGGCATCGCGGCATCGGTCGCTTGCTGCCAGGCCTGGAGCTGTCGATGCAGGGCCGCGGTGCGCGTGGGATCCGATGCGGCTAGATTGTGTTGTTCACCCGGGTCCCGGGCGAGGTCGTACAACTCCAACCGGGAACCTTCGAAGAATTCGATGAGTTTATACGTTCCGGAACGGACGGCGCTGCTGGGTGAGGACCGCCCGATGTAACAGGGGAAGTGCCAATAGAGATTCTGCCGGTTCAGTCGTCGCCCGTTCAGCGCCGGGACGAGGCTGATGCCGTCCAGGCGATGTCCGTTGATCCCTTGCAACCCGGCCAGCTCCAATAAAGTGGGATAGAAATCGATGCTGCTGATGGGATCGGGACAGGTGGTGCCCCGGGCGCTTACCCCATAGCCCCAGGCAAAGGCGGGGACACGAATCCCGCCTTCGTAGAGTTGTCCTTTGCCGCCCTTGAGCGGCGCGGTGTATTGCGGATTGCCGCCGTTGTCGGAGGTGAAAAAGATGGTGGTGTTTTGTGCCAGTCCAAGCCGGAGCAGGGCCTCACGCAATCGGCCGACGTTGATATCCAGAGCCTCGATGGTGGCTGCGTACACGGGGTCATTTTTATCTGCTCCGGGCTTTCCCTGGTATTTTTTCAGCAATTCCGGTTTGGGGTCGAAAGGCGCGTGCACGGAGTGCGGAGCGAAGTACACCAGGAAAGGCTGATCGCGGTGCGCAGCCATGAAGCGGACCGCCTCCAGGGTCAAGCGGTCGGGCAGGTAGCCCCCGTCCCTGTGAAAATACGTGTTCCGCTCGAAGCCGAGATCCTGTGGGCGTTTGAACACATCGAAGCCCTGGCCTTCCGGCGAAGTAGGCGTATGGTGCCCGCGGCCGAGATTCCACATGCCGAAGCAGCCGGTCGCGTAGCCGGCGGGCTTCAATGCCTCTGCGATGGAAACCACGTCGGTGGCCATTTCCGCCCGGCTCTCCGCGGCCAGTAGTTTATGATGCGGAAGGCCCGGCGCGTGGCGCTCGTCCACCACCGTGTAGACTCCGTGCCGGGGCGGGAACTGGCCGGATATCAGGCAGGCCCGGGTCGGTGCGCAATTCGGGGCGCTGCTGTAGGCCTGGCTGAACACGACTCCTTCGCGGGCCAGCCGGTCCGCGTGCGGGGTTTCGACAAAGGTGTTGCCGGTAAAACCCATATCGCGCCAGCCCATGTCGTCGATGAGGATGACGATGATATTGGGGGGGGGTGCGGCGCTGCGGTCAAGGTTTGCGCTCCGGGCGATCAAGGGTGTTGCCGGTTTGGTCGCTGGGAGCTCCGCGCCTTTCCGTGGAGGTGGTGGGCCTTCTCCTTTGCCTCCACGATTCCGTTCGCCGCGTCGTTCGCCGCCACCGGAGCCGCGTTCAAACTCTGCCCCTTCCACCCGGCCGTTCCCATCCCGGTCGGACTTGTCAAACATGCGCTTGGCCAGAGCGACAAGTTCCTCGCCTTCGATCCAACCACTGCTGTTGCGATCGATCTCCTGGAAATGTTGACGAACGAATCCGCCCATCGCACTGCGGGACCGGCTTTCCCGGCTCTCCACTTCGCTGATCTTCCCATCCTGGTTGGTATCGACGTTGGTGAAGGTCTGTTTGGCTTCGCGCAGCATTTCGAGCGCACTGACCTTGCCGTCGCGATCGGTATCCAGTTCGTCCTTGTGCTGACTGATCCAGGGCTTGCGTTCGCCTTCCGGTGGTGAGCCTTTCCGCGGAGCGGGCGGGCCCTTGCCACCGGGCCGCCCGCCACCCCCGCCCCGGACCCGGACCCGGCGCTGATAACGTTCTTTGCGGCGTGATCCGTCCGGGTCGATGAAGGTAAAATCGACGACGCCATCGGCCTGGGCCTGATAGGCGATCTGATTCTTCTGCCCGTCCAGATCATAGGTCAGCGTGTAGCCCTCTGCCAGACTGCCGGTGAAGCCGGTAATGCTCGCGCCGCGGAGCGGGCGGGTGTACTCCCGCACACCCTGTGTGCGCGGACGGGCGTCGAGGTCTACTTCGCCGCGAAAGCCGCTCATGTAGTAAGGCTTCTCCTTCGTTCCATGGTAGTGATAGCTGCCGTCTGCGTGAAAGTGCCCGTGTGCTTCATCCAGTTTACCGTGGGGCGAGCCGTCCTTTTCCGTGCTGGCGTAAATAGGCAGTCCATCCAGCCCGTATGCGATCGGGTTTCCTTCACCGACCTCTTTGACCAGGTGGAACGGGGCGATGTGATAGTGGTAATCATCCGCGCGCCCGGCGTGTCCTCCGAATTCATCCAACTCTCCGTGTTCGTAGGCGTCGTGTTTGCCGCCTTGGGTGGTGGGGTCGAAAATCGGGATGCCGTTTACCGTGATGGCCAGCGGTCCGATCAGCGTCGTCGGCGCCGGCGTTTCCAGCAGCTTGGGTTGGATCGGCAGCTTGAATTCCAAGTCATGCGGAATCGGCACCTGCTGGTTCCAGGCTTTGATGCCGACCATCATCCGGTGGTTCGGAATGCTGTCGCTGCGAACGTAAACGTAGGTATCGTCCCAGCTGACCTGGACCTGGTCGCGGAGCGGTTCGAATGCGCGTGCGGTCTCCGGGACCGGCGATCCATCGCCGAATGTATGGCGTCCCGAGCTGCGCACGGCCGGTTCGCGCGCCGACACCAGTCGTTGCACGGACCGGGCTTGGGTCTGCACGGTATTCGGATCCCCGAAATCGCCGCGCGGCCAGTCGTCGGAGGTTCCGCCATTGGGCGGCGTCGGAATCGTGGTCCGGAAGATCACCGTGTTGTCCAACGCGAGGTCTTTCGTCCAGATCCACCGGGCTCCATCGAAGTCGTGATCGAAAAACGGTTGTTTCGGCCCCACCGCCTCTTCGCTGTGCTCCACTGCCTGCGGCCAGTCGCTATCATCGAAATCTTCTGCGTACCAGTTTTCGGGTATGGACGTATGCACGGTTCGTGGTTGCACCTTGTCCCCATCCACCGGTCCGTGGAAGAACTGCTTCGCTTTCCACTTCGCGCTGCTCACGGTTCCATCGCCGAATTTGAGGATGAACCCGCCATCCCCGATGTTGGTGTTGTTGTATTCCATCCCGGTTTCCGGGTG
>JAYGFS010000077.1:0-2707 GCA_046581765.1 Verrucomicrobiota bacterium | reverse complement strand
AGGTGGGCGGAAGAAGGGGGGCAACGTGGCAGGCATTCCGCTGTTTCCCCCGGCCGGTGAAGCGATGATCTACCGCAACTTCATCGCTGGCGTAGGCGGTGCACGCGGTATTGGCGTGGGCTACAGCGAAGGCGTTCACCTGGCCTATGATGCCGAGAACGGCCGGATTGCCATGATGTGGCGGGGAGGCTTCATAGACGCCAAGCGGCACTGGAGCGGTCGCGGCCAGGGTTTTCAGCCGCCCTCGGGCGAGGCCCTGAAGGCGGACCCGCACGGACAGATGCTGGCTTCGCTCCCTTCGCCCGCCGATGCATGGCCCCAGGACGACTTTGTCGACAAGGGGAAGAGCAAACTCTACACGGGGCCGGACCGCACCCCGAGTGCCTACCAGTTCCTCGGGTATGAATTGAACGCCAAGCGCCATCCAACCTTTTACTGGACCTGGCGAGACGTGGCGGTGAGCGACTTTCCCGAGCCGAACAAGGAGGGAGGCTTTACCCGGACCCTGCGTTTCAAGGGGAAGGCGCCCGCAACGGGCCCCCTGTATTTTCGGGTGGCCAATACCGATACCGGGTTGAGCTACCGGGTAGAAGGTGCCCAGGTGATCACCGGTGACAGCGATACGCGCATCCCGATCGACCTTTCCCGTGGCAGGGCTGAGGTCATCGTCCATTACACCTTCAACTGATTTTCGGAGCCTATTATGAAATACCTGAAAACACTGACCTGCTTGTTTCCGGCCCTGCTCATGGCGGAGCCAACGGAATCGGACTATTACACCATTACCCCGATCCGCCCTCCGGAAGGTCTGCACCCGGAGACCAGCGGCATCGATATTGGACCCGATGGAGCGGTCTACGTGGGCACCCGGCGCGGGGATATCTACCGGATAACCAACGCCCATCCCGGATCGGGTGAGCCGGTCTGGAATCTCTGGGCGCAGGGCCTGCACGAATCGCTGGGCCTGGCCTGGCGGGATGGCTGGCTCTGGGCAACCCAGCGCGCTGAAGTTACGAAGATCAAGGACAAGGATGGGGATGGACGCGCGGATATCTTCAGGACCGTCAACGATCACTGGGGGATTAACGGGGATTACCACGAATATGCCTTTGGTACGCGCCATGACCGCGAGGGGAACATCTGGGCCGTGTTATGCCTGACCGGTTCGGGTGGATACAGCAGCGATTTCCGTGGTTGGTGTGTGCGGGTTACCCCGGACGGGAAGATGATCCCCACCACCAGTGGTATTCGCTCGCCGGGGGGTATCGGCTTCAATGCGCTGGGCGATGTATTCTACTGTGACAACCAGGGCCTGTGGAACGGGTCGAGTTGCGTGAAGCATCTCGCCCCGGGTTCGTTCCAGGGGAACCCGACCGGGTGGAAGGCCTATGAGCAGCTGGATGAGAACCTGCTCGGCGGTCGTCCGGTCCAACCGGAGAGCGGGAGCCGCATCAACACCCAGCGCGAGCGGATCAAGCAATTTGTCCCGCCTGCAGTGGTCCTGCCGCACGGAAAGATTGGCCAGTCGCCCACGGGCATCGAGGTGTTTCCGAAGAACGGAAAGTTTGGACCTTTCGCTGATCAATTGCTGGTCGGCGAGCAGACCCACTCCCAGGTGAATCGCGTATTCCTTGAAAAGGTAAACGGGGTGTACCAGGGTGCCGCCTTCCATTTCCTCAGCGGCTTCGAGTCCGGCAATATCAGCGTCCGGATCGATGCCGATAAAGGCGTGCTGTTCACCGGGGGGTCCAACCGCGGCTGGGGTGCCAAGGGCGGCAAGGCTTTCGACCTGGAAAGTGTCAGCTGGAATGGCCAGGTGCCCTTTGAAGTGCATGAGATGCGGGTGCGGAAAGATGGCTTTGAGCTGAGCTTTACCCAGGCCGTCGATGCCAAGACCGCGGGCGACGTGGCTTCCTACCAGATGGAGGCCTATACCTACATCTACCAGAGTGGCTACGGCAGCCCGGTGGTGGACAAGGTGAGCCCCAAGATCAACTCGGTGAGGGTCAGCCCGGACGGCCGAGCCGTTCGCTTGCTGGTGAGTCCCCTGACCAAGGGCCACGTGCATGAGCTCAAGCTCAACGGGGTGAAAAGTGCCGCGGGCGAGTCCCTTCTCCACAAGGTGGCTTTCTATACCCTGAACGAAATCCCGAAGGGCTAGCGTTCCCCGGAATACGGGTACGCGTCTCCGGGTCCGGAGGCCCGCAGGTTTAACCAGACAAAAGGAGAACATCATGATACCCAGACCCGTCATGCGCGGCACGGTGCTCATCGCCGCACTGTGCTGTATATCCAACGCCGCGGAAAAGAAGCGCCCGCTCGCACCCGGATCCACGTACTTCAAGGGCGATATAAACCGTCCGCGACCGCGGGTGGTCACGCCTCCCGGATACACCACGGCGGAGGCCCCGGGAAAGCCTCCCTCCGACGCCATCGTACTCTTCGATGGAAGTCACTTTGACCATTGGGTCGGCAGCAGGAACAAGCAGGGCGATGAAAGCGTACGCTGGAAATTGGCTGACGGGTACATGGAGGTTGCAAAGGGCGGGGGAACCCTGCGCACCAAGGAGCAGGTCGAGGGTGATTGCCAATGGCATATTGAATGGCGCACACCGCACGAGGTCAAAGGCAATGGGCAAGGCCGTGGCAACAGCGGTGTTTTTATCGGGGGATTTCCCGAGGTACAGGTACTGGATTCTTACGGGAA
>JAYGFS010000002.1:0-3026 GCA_046581765.1 Verrucomicrobiota bacterium | reverse complement strand
TTACTTCTTCTTTTGGGGCTTTTTACGACGGATATACGGGTCGAAGACCTCGCCCGTCCCGCGTGCGCGCGCCTGGGCCCTCGGGTTGACCGGTTTTCCCCCTGGGGGCTGGGCACCACGTCCGCATGCGTTTTGAAGCCGGACTTTTACCAGAGGTGCCAGCCTGCGTCGGTTCCGCACTGGTCAAATTATGACCGGGGACCTAGTCGTCCAAGACCTTGACCAGCACGTAGATCCGCTCCGTTGTGGTGGGGTCAAAAATGATCGGGTACGGGATAGTTAGCGTGGTGCTTGACCCGGTGGCGACAACGCTGGTCTCCACGTCCACCCAGTTGGTGAGATCGTCGGTGACCATGAAGTGGTAGGTGACGCCCGCTTTGCTCGCGAAGGTCAGGTCGGCGCTTGACGCGTCCGCTTGGTTGAACGAGACCAAGACCAGGGCGTCCTCGGGGTCGTTCGGGTCGGTCATCAGGACCTCGATCTCCTCCCGGTCGCTATGGCTGTCCCCATCGGTGTCCGCCACGCTTGGGTCGGTTCCCGCCAGGAGTTCCTCCCCGTCGGTCAGGCCCTCGTTGTCGCTGTCGTTGGAGAGCGGGTTGGTGCCGCCGGCCACCTCGTCACCGTCCGTGATGCCGTCACCATCGCTGTCCGGATTGTCCGGGTCGGTGAAGAAAACGAAGACTTCCTTGTCGTCGTTTATCCCGTCACCATCGTTGTCCGGATTGCCGACGGTCGAGGGATCGTAGAGGATCTCGTCCGTGATGTCCCCTGATACATAGCCAGCGGCATTGCGGAGCTGCACGTACATGGTTATCGGCTGCACCGGATCCCCGGGCCCCAGGCCGGGCACCGTGTACGTCGCGGTCGGGTTGACCTGTTGCCAGGGTGAGCCGGGGAAGCCCGACAGGTGGCTCAGGCGCATATCGATGACATCCGGGTTATAGCCCAGGTGCAACATGAGTTCCGGGACGTCGGTGGTGGCGGCGCCGTTGTTGATGGCGAGATGGCCCTGTGGCCCGAAGATCTCGGCGGCACTCCAGGGGGTCCCCCTGGCAACATTCGACCACTGCGTGGTCGCGCCGGTCGAGGTGCGGGTCCCGCGCATCCGGTAGAAGTAATCCGTCCCGGCAACCAAGCCGGGATCTTCCACCACCGGTTGGTCGATCGCGCTCATGTCGATGGTCTGGATGGTCATCCACGGCCCCTTCGCCGTCGGCGCGCGCTGCAGTTCGAGGAACTCCCAGCTGCGCGAGCGGGTGAAGCGGATATGGTTGCTGTCCGGGACGGGCTGGACCGTCGGGGCGTCTTCCACGCCCCCGGTCTTGCTGAGCACCGCAAGTTGGTTGCTGAAGCGCATGGTGTCGTCGTCCGGGTTGAGCGGGCAGCGGCCGGCCGCCACCTCGGAACCGTCGGACTCCCCGCCGTCGTCGGTGTCCGGGTTGTGGGCGAGGGTACCCTGCAGGTATTCCTCCATGTTCGTGAGGCCATCTTCATCGGGATCCTCCTGGTCGTCGGCCACCTTCGGGTTCGTGCGCTGGGAGATTTCCCAGGCGCTGGGCAGGCCGTCCATGTCCTCGTCGAAGTCGGTGCCTTGCACCTCGATCTCCTCGTAGACCGTGAAGGTGCTGGCTTTCTCGCGATGGAACGGGGTGCCGTCATTGGCGGTGCCATCGACGGTCATGAAGACGTTATAGGCGCCGCTCGCCTCGGGAGGGGAGAGTTGGCCGCCGTTGTCGGTGTCGTTTCCGTTGCTCTGGCCCCAAAGCGTTTGCCGGAAGACATTGCCGTAGACCCCGTCACCTGCCTGGCCGTCGTTGTGGGCGCCATCATCGAAAAGCTGGGTCGGCCCGCAGGCGAGCGCGCGGGTCGGCAGGGTGATCTGTACGCGCACGTCGGCATCCTCTACCACGCCACCGGCATCGGTGAGAAAGGCGAGCAGGGTGACCGGTTGCCCGATGCCGAAACGCTGCCGGATGGGGTCCTCGGGCAGGAGCTTCGCGCGAAGGTAACTGGAGAATCCCAACCAGCACTTGGCATGGTTCTCGGGCCTCCCGGAGATCCCGGCGAAGAAGCGCACGTTGTCCCCGGTCGTGTTCTCGACCTGGACCTCGTAGATGCCGTGCTCAAGGGTTACGTTCATCTGCCAGACCTTGTGGCGTTCGTTGTTGTCGTAGTTCGGGGGGAGAATGTCAGCCTCGGCAACGGTGATCTCGGAGCCGTTCGGGTCCAGTACCGTCACGTCAAGGGCCCCGGCATCGCCGTCCCAATAGATATAGAGGGTGCCTTGCTCCACCGAGTGATCCTGCAGGTCCAGCTCGTAGGTCTGGTTGTCGCTGGGGCCGATTTCGTTCTCCAGGTAGACCAAGCGCTCGCTCCGTTGGGCCTTTTCGCTACCGGCGAGGTAGGCACCTGCCAGCCTGAGGAACATGGATGGCGAGGAGGCGGCTGCATCTCCTGCGTCATCCGCATCCGCCGCGTCACCTGCATCCGCTGCGTCATCCGCCGCGACATCATCCCCCGCATCCGGCACGTCCACCTCGATGTAGGAGGCCTGTCCGTCGGTGGCATCGGCAATGTCGGACATCAGGTTGAGATCCGCCTCGGGCCCGAAGGCGATGGTGTTGATGATGGTATCATTGCCGGGGGACCCGGCAAAGCGGTTGCGTATGCTGGAGCCATCGTCCCACAGCAAGGCCTCGTTTTGCTGGCCGTCGGACAGCAGCAGGATCGTGTCGATCAATTCGCCGGTGGTCGTGTCCGCATCGATAATATCCTGTGAGATCGACAGGCCGTCGCCGATCGAGGTCCACCCGCCGGCGGTGAAGGTGCTGATCCCTATCTTCATCAGCAGGCGCACAACGGGAACGCCCGGGAACATCTTCCCGTCGATCGCGGTGGCGTCATCGACGGGGCCCGGCTCGGTGCCATCGCCGCTGAAGCTGACCAGGCCGATCCGGTCGTCGCTACGCACCGTGTCGACGTAGAAGATGGCTGCCTGCTGGGCTGCTTCCAGCTTCTGTACCGGG
>JAYGFS010000666.1:0-4442 GCA_046581765.1 Verrucomicrobiota bacterium | reverse complement strand
TTCACCTCCCTCGACATGACCTATGCCATGGTGAACGGCGACGACCAGCTCGTCGACCTCGCCCTCGGCCGGATCCCGGTAAAGAGCCTGGCTGAGCTGGAGGACGTGGTCGACAAGATCATCCTGTACGAGGCCCAGGTGGCCGCGGAGCCGCTCGCGGGAACCTGGCGCTCGCGCGTCACCCTCGTGGCGGATACAGCCTCGCTGCAGGGGGATGATTTCGGGGGGGACACTGACCAGGTGAACGCGGATATCATCGGGCCCTCGCCGTACACGGCCACGGTCCTGAAGCATACGGGCGGCAGCGGTGCCGCGATGCGGGTTGCGATCCGGAATGAAATCGATGCCGGGCGTTTCCTGGTCAATTACATGGGGCACGGTGCGGCGTTTCAATGGTCCAGCTCGCAGATCTTTAAAAACGAGGATATCGGCCTGCTGGTCAACAACCGCTTCCCCATCGTGAGCGTGTTCACCTGCGCGAACGGGATCTACCATGTACCTATCGTGCAGTCCTCCTCGGAAAAGTTCCTGCTGACCGCCGACCACGGGGCCATTGCGGTTATCGCGCCGTCCGCCTTTGCCATTCATCAGGTGTCGGAACAGATGAATCGTGAACTCTACAACGCGCTGCTCAACAACCTGTATATCGACGGCATCACGGGGGCCCAGTTTATCTACCGGAGCCAGGATACGCAGCGCCTGGGTGAGACGCTGGTCAACGGCATGCTCGCGATGTTCCTCGGCATCGGCCAGCAGTCCTTCGAGCTGCAATTTTACAACCTGTTCGGTGATCCGGGCTTACTGGTCAGTCCCGAATGATGAAAACCCGGGACAGCATCGACCCGCAGCTACGCCGGGCCGCAGAGGGCATCGCCGCCTTTATCCGCGCGCGGATTATCGAGCCCTCGCCGGCACCGCTCCGCCTTCCCGGCCCTGTACCGGATCCCGTGTTTGCCGAGTTGGTCCAGCGCAATCGCCTGGGTGCCACCCTGTATGCCGCAGCCGCGGAATCGGATACCTGGCCGGTATCGGATGACCGGGAACAGGCCTGGAAGCGGGAGGCCTACCGCCAGGCCGCGTCGCACCCACAACAACTCAAGCAGGCCGTGGACCTGGCGGCCGAGCTGGAGGCGCGTGGCGTGCCCTGTATCTGCATGCGCGGGCCCTTTGCCGGCAGCCGCCTCTACGGCAGCGCCGCCTGGCGCCCCTTTGCCGACATCGATTTGCTGGTGCCCCGTAAACGCGCGCGGGATGCCTGGTCCGTGGCGGCGGCCGCCGGCTTTGAACTTTTCCAGGAGCATATGCCGCCGGGTTACTTCCTTCGACATCACATACACTGGCAACTCAAGCACCCGGTGAGTGGCCTGCTCTGCGATTTGCACTGGGCGGTGGAGCATCCCTATCGCCTGTGTCGCATCGATTACGCCGGCATCTTTGACCGCGCCCGGATGGTTGAGGTCGATGGGCAACGTTGGCGCGAGCCCGATCCCGTGGATCATTTCCTGCTGCTTGCCCTGCACGTGAAAAAACACATGCCGGCCTTGTATGGCCTGTGCCGGTCGGAGGATGCCCCGGTGCAGGTGTTTCTGCATGGCGAGGCCCTCCACATCGTGGACATGGCCCTGCTGATGAGGCGGGATGCGGCGACGCTGGACGCTTCGCGCTTGCTGGAAACCGCTGAAGCCTGGCAATGCCTCGATGCCCTGGCCGGCAGCCTGGAATACGTGCAGCGGATATTCGAGCTGCGCCTGGAGGAAGATATACTGGAGGCTGCGCATGCCCGGGTGCCCGCCTGGCAGCGTGAGCCGCCGGTGCTTTCCCCCGGCACGAAGGTTCCCCGCTGGTGGGCGGTTGTCGCGTTCAAGGGCGGCTTCCGTACCGAGAAGATGGTCGACGCCTGGGCCTATCTGAATCCACCCCCCGCTTATTTTGGCAACTCCGGCGGCCCCGGCCGCCTGTTCCGCCGCACCGGGTACCGTATCGGGGCCGCGGCCCGCCTGGCTTTCGCCGGCGTGGATACCCTGGCCTCGGTGGGCCTGTCCCTCCTGCGTGGAAAGCGAAAAGGGCCGTCGGCGCGAAACAATGTACCCATGGAGATCGGCTGACATGAAAAAGAGCTGGATGATCGTATTGCCGGGCTTGTGTCTTGGCACCTACGTGCAGTCAAACGGCATCGTGAGCGATGATCATGGGGACACCCCGGCGTCCGCGACCTTCCTCAACTTTGCGGTTGCGCTCGATGCGAGTATCGAAATTCGAAACGATCGCGACATCTTTTGTTTCGACGCTGACTCCTATGCAGCGTTTCTGGTGCGGGTTACGCCGATCAATGGCGTGCTGGCGGTGAAGGAGGCGGAGCTTCGCCTGTACGATCCGGATGGATTTACGCGGCTTGCGAAGGCGACCACGACCGGAAATCGGCCTTATGCCGAGGTCAATTTTGTCAATACCGGCATCAACCGGCGGATCTATATCGATGTGCGGAGCTTTTCCGAATACACCACGGGCGATTACCGGGTGCAGGTGGACCGTGTCGCCGATGCGGTGGACAGCGACGGCGACGGCTTGCCGGATGATTGGGAAGTCGAGCACAGTTTCAACCCCAACAGTCCTGTGGGCGAGCATGGTGCAAGCGGAAATCCCGATGCAGATAACCTGGGCAACCTGGAGGAATTTCTTGCCGGGACGGATCCGCGTGACGGAAGCTCAGCGATTCTGCTCACCGACTCAACCGGCCCGGTGGCCGGTGGCCGCATCACCTGGACGGCTGTGCCCTATGGCACGTACCGGGTCTTCCGCAGTCCGGTCCTGGCCAATCCCACCTGGACCGCCATCGCCACGGTTTCCAATGTAGGGCCGGCCAGCACCGCGAGCTATACCGATCCCGCCACCCTGTCGAGCGGTTCCTCGTTCCTGTACCGGGTTGAATTCATCGGGCAATAAATATCCTGTGCAAAGGCTCCGCGTCTTCGTAGATGATCAACTGGAAATGAGGTGGCGATGAAGTATGAAGATTTCATGCAATCCGTGGCAAGCGACGATGCGCCCGGGGCGGGCTTGTGCGAGGAACTCAGGTCCCTGTGGTATGCGGCGAAAGGGGCCTGGGACGCCGCGCACGAGGTGGCCCAGGAAATTCACAGCCCGGGCGGCAGCTGGATTCACGCCCACCTGCATCGCCAGGAGGGCGATCTGGGGAACGCCGGCTACTGGTATAACCGTGCCGGCCAAGCGATCTGCGCGGAATCCCTGGACCTTGAGCGCGCATCCCTGATCCGGCATTTCCTGGACAGCTAGCCACGCCCCTCCTTCCACCAGGGGCGTGCGGTTCGCAATAGCGTTCGCGGCAGGGCCGGTGTTTCAGTGCTCGATGGTTCCGAGCTTCTTCTTGGTGGCTTCCGCCTTCTTGCGCGCGGCCTGGAGTTGCTCCTCGGCCTTCTTCAACTCGGCGATGGCGTCGTCATGGGCGCGTTGCAAGCGCGCTGACTCGACCTTTTTTTCCTCTGCTCTATGCTGCTTCACCAGTTCGACCGTATTCACCGACTCCAGCAGTTCCACGATCTGGCGCGAGGGAATCGCGTAGGTTTTCACCCGGCCTGCCCGGGCGATGTTGATGCCGAGTACCCGTCCATCAAGATCGACGATCGGCCCGCCACATTCCTCAGGTGCCAGGGGCATGTCGTGTTGCAGAGCCATGTGAAAATCGTCGCGTGTCTTACTCAACGATCCGCCCATTTGGTTCATTCGATCAAAGCGGTGCTGGCGCTGTTGGCCCATCTTCGGGCGTGTGCCCAGGACGATTTCATAATCCTTTTCATCCTCCCCCCGCATGATTTTGAAAGCGAGCTTGTCCCCGGGCTTGTGCTTGCCCACGGCCGCGATGAATTCCGGTATCGATTCGTAATGCTCTCCGTCCAGTTGAACGATGATATCCCCGCGGAGAATGCCCGCTTCAAGGGCTGCGGTCCCGGGGATCACGTCGCCTATGCGTATACCGCCCTCGGCTTCTGCAAGTTGTACGCCCAGGAACCCGCGATCGCTTCCGTCCAGGCTACGCGCAGGAACACTCAGCACGCCGATGGCAATGGGGTCATCACCGCTTGCCCCGGGTGCGGCCAGGAAGGCGCCGATACCCGGCTGCACGCCCGTATGGAATATAACCGGACTGAGGTTTTTTGCCGACACCTTTACCAGGGCCAGGTCGTAATCGTCAAAGGTCTTGATGACGCGGGCCGATTGGCGCTCGCCCCGGATCTCGACCCGCAGGTTGCGGCCCGCCGCTTTGGCATCGCTCGCCTTGGTCAGGATGAGACCGTTCGGGTCGACCACGGTACCCAGGACGACCTGGTCTTCGCCGTTGTAGAGGGCAACCGTGCCTTTCTTTGCCTCTTGAATGGCCGGGCGATGGCTCTCGAGCAAGCCCATGAATTGGTTATCCAGTTTTT
>JAYGFS010000582.1:0-11240 GCA_046581765.1 Verrucomicrobiota bacterium | reverse complement strand
GAGTCATCCTCGGGCAGGGTTTCCACCTGGAGCAGGTTGGACAACCCGGACGCGTTGTACCAGAGATCCAGGGTGATGAGCCCGAGGTAGTAGGTGGTGCCCGCATCGAGGCCGGCGACGCTCATGCTCTCCGGTGACCCGGCCGCCGAGGGGACCGGCTCGCCGGTGACCCGGGTGGCCGCATCCCAGTTCCCGGCATGGATGGGTAGCTTGGCGTAGCGCAGGTCGTACGTGGTAACCGGGCCGTTATCGCCCGGTGCGCTCCAGGTGAGCCCGATGCTGTTCTCGCCGATCGTGTCGACGGAGAGGTCGGAGACGGCATCCGGTCCGGTGAGATCCGTGTTTTCCTCCTCGATTTCCAGCCACGGCTGCAGCGAGCGCATCAGCCAGCCCTTTTCCTTGGCCATGGTGGAACCGCCGCCGGCACTGAAGGAGAAGGGGTAGATCGTGTCCGGGTCGATGTAGCCGTCACCCAGCGGGCCCTGGCTGGATTTCCAGTTCCAGTAGCGGATCGCGTCCTTTGCCAGCTGTCGGGCGAAGAGCAGGTAATCCGGGTCGCCCGTGACCCGGTAGGCGGTGGCGATCAGGGGTGCGTGGAACCAACCCCGCTTGGTGATGTCGGGGTTGCGGGAGTTGTCCCCGTCGTAGGTGTAGTCGCTGACCAGCGGGTGGTAGTTGCCGGAGGCGTCGTAGTCGCCGTGGTAGAAATTGTGGTTCATGTCAAAATCCGCGATGCGAACCAGGAAGTCACCGATGTCGGTGTCCCCGGTCTCGGTATAGAGATCCACCAGGGACTCGGCGGCGTACATGTACACCGTGTTGGCCATGGCATTGGGGTCGCCGGAGAAGCCCGGTTGCGGGATGGCCTGCGGGCCCTCGTAAACGCCCTGGCTGCCGGCAAGGCTTTCGCCGTACAGCAGGTCGTTTGTTCCGATGGCCGATGCCAGGTCCAGGTAGGCCTGCTTGCCGGTTGCGCGGTAGATGTTCAGCAGGCCGGTGATCGTCCAGCCCTGCACGCGAACCTGGGTGCCGCCGAAGTATGCCTCGGTCAGCCGGTTGTGGTCCGCGTTTGCCCCGAACATGTTCTGGGCGTACTTGTTGTGCTCCTCGGCCGCCCGGAGGGCCTCCACGTCGCCGGTGAGCAGGTACGCAAGGACCAGCCCGCCGTTCCAGTTGTGGCTGGCCCTGGGCTGGGCGTTGTGGCCGTAGGACGTTTTCTCGACATAGATGTTGTGGTTATCCGCCTCGTAGCGGCTGAGATAGCTGTTCCAGCGGTGCTCGTTGCCGCCGACGTCCAGGCGGTCGCCCCAGTACTGGTCGACATCGCGCTCGTGGGGCAGCATCTCCTGGGCCATGCGCCAGTAAAGCGGGTCGCCCTTTCGAAGCATGTGCAGGAACATGGCCTGCGTCCAGTCATAGTGCGTCGAGCTGTAGCTCTTGGCCCAGCGAATGTCGCCGAAGTTCAGTGAGCCGAACCATTTCGCCCGGTCGCCGCGGTACGCGTCGAGCGTCCCGCCGTCGCCAACGGTCTCGTCGACCATCGCGTCGACGAAGTCCTCGTAGTAGTTGACGGCCGCCTGCATGTCGGCATCGTTGATCGCGACGTGCTCGGCGGCCAGGTTGGGCCAGGCGTCCGTGTCGTCGTAGTACCCCGAGGGGGCAAAGGCGAACAGCGGGTCGTTGAGCACCCGGATCGCGGCCTCGGTCGCCGTGGCGTCCCGGGGACCGGTACTGAAGCGGTACATCATCTCGAGGCTGTAGTGGCGGCCCCCGTCAAACGCGAAGTGGGGCCGTTCATCCGGCAGCGGGTAGCCCGCACCGCCCGGGAACATCGCCACGCTGAGGACATCGCCGGAAGAGAAGGCAAGGTCGACCGGGTGCTTCTGCCAGAAATGCTTGACCCCGACCGCCACGTGCCGGTCGCCGCTGGTATTGGACATCTCCATCCATCCCGTGTGCCGGGTGCCGGATTCCACCGTGGAGCTTCCGACGTCGACGGTGTACGGGAAGGTGTCGTTACTGTTGTTGAACAGGGGCGGGTAGATACCCCGGGTGCGGATTTCCAGGTCCTGGCCGCCCACGGCATGGCTCGCGCCGTCGCCATGCATCGTGGGGTTCGCGCCGAAGTCAACCAGCTGGGTATTGAGCCGAAGGTCCGTGATAAAGACCTCCTGTTGGGCGGCAAACTTGTTCTCGGGATAGAACCCCACGCAGCCGTCGTTCTCCATGATAAAGGTAACTTTTGCGTAGTCCTTGTCCTTGTAGACGGTCACGCGGGCGTTGTAGTGCAGGTACGGGAAGGGCTGTACCAGGCGGCTGTTCGCGTAGGCCTCCGGGCCCAGCGCGTTGCTGGGGTCGGCCCGCGAGCCGTACCAGGCGAAGACTTCATAATTGCCCGCGTCGGCCAGGTCCTGCCGCCAGGTCGCCCAGGCCCCGTCCTCCCGCGTCCAGTAGGAGCTGCCGTTGTCGTCCGCGAGGTAATAGTTGTGGTTGTCCTGGTTGAATTCGTCGACCGCGACCGACTCCCACCACTGCAAATCCGCGGGCGATCCGCTCGATTCAAAGTCCGCTCCCCGGCTCGGGTCGTCGAAGTTGTCGAGCGTATATTCCGCCGGGGTCGGCCCGAGCGACACGAACTTGATGCCGTCGGCCACGGTGGGATGGGGGTCCTCGTTGTCCCGCGTCAACTTCACGTAGCCGTTTGTCCCGGCATTGAAGTTGTAGGTTCCGATCGACACCCACTGTCCCGGGTTAACGTTCTGGTCGAGGGTGACCGTGTTCGAGCCACCGGCGTGGTAGACCGTGTACTCGGCCTGTGCGTCACGCATCCAGTTGGATATCGAGCCGTCGTGCAGCCAGTCGCCCCGCACGTGGAGGACCGCCTTCAGCGGGCCGTTTTCCTCGACCTCAATGGTGCTTGGTGCGCTCATGGTGGAACTGTAGACCGCCTCGGTCTCGTCCTCGATGAGTACAACCCGGTTCTCGGCCGAGTCGGCCACGAGGGTGGCTCCGCCGACCTGGACGTTGTTGAACAGCTTGAACACGGAGTGGTCCACGTCAAAGGACAGGGCACCGGTGTCCACCGAGTGATGGGAACCGTTGTCGCTGACCAGGTCGTTTCCGTAAGTTCCGTGCGTAACGTTCGTGCCGTACTCCAGCGTGTAGACGGAGGTGGAAGCGGCCGCCACGTCGGCCTGGAAGTCGACCAGCACCCACTTGATGTACGTGCTCGTGTCCCCCGTCTCGCCGTGCCACCGCGCAAGTACCTTGAACTGCGCGGGGACCTCGGTGCTGCCGCTCATCAAGCGGAGGTTGAGCGTGCTGGAGATCGCCCCGTCGGGCAACGGAACCCCCGATGAAACAGGATCATTCGTCCGTCCGGGCCCGCCGGTCGCGATAAGGGTCAGGTCAACCTGCTCCACCCCCATCGCTCCTCCGGCGACCACCCAGGCGATGCAGGCAACGGCACATAGCTGCGAATGGTTTTTCATACAGACCTCATTCCTGTCGATACCCTGTTGCTAAAGCGTATGTGTACAGGGGTTCTACCCTCAAAAGAACCATTGCAGTAATCATGCCACGTAGGTCGAAGCGCTCCCGTTTCAGCCGGATTCGCGTCGTTGGCACCGCTATGCGTGCATCAAAATCCCGGGGGTCTATTCTTTCGCGTCGCGTGCTTCCTCCCGCGGTGTACCCCTTGCGTACACCGCTGCGGCCGGGTGTCCCTGTGGGTACACCGGCCATCGCCCCTGCGCGGCCACGCCGCCCCGGGGTGGGACGGTGGCCTCAAGGAAGTTTCCGGGCGGACCCCGAGCCTATTCGTCGATGCGCACCCGGTAATAACGCGCGGGTGCCGCCCCGGCGGAAAGGTCGACATGGCTGACCGGTCCCGCCTGGTTGAAAACCTGCAACACCGACCAGGCCGGCGGCTTGAGCAGGGACGTGCTTTCCAGGGTGTAGGTGAGGTTCGAGAAGGAAAGGAAGGACAGGGTCCAGGGGGCCGCGAGCTGGAGGGAGACGGGCGGCCAGGCGACCGTCGCATCGCCCGGGCTCGGCAAGCCGCTGCGCCACGCGGCCGGGTCCGACCCGGGCCGCCCGCTGTTCACCCGGTGCAGGGCCAGTCCCGTCCCGTCCGCGGAGTCCGCGAAGGGTTCCCGGTCAACATAATAGACTTCATCCTCCACGACCCAGGTGTCGATTTCCACCAGGTGCTGGAGGGCGATATGCCCCTGGTGGTTGTCCAGCTTTCCCGTGAAGGGTCCCACCAGGTCCCCCTGGGCCCCATAGGCCGCTTCAAATGCTCCGCGGGCCGCGGCATCGGCCGGGTCAAAAGGCACCATCACCAGGTAATCCCCCAGGGCCAGGGTCGAGCCCGGTGCGAAATCAAAATCGGCTTCGCCCCGCAGGCGCCAGGCATCGACCGACCGGGGGTTGAACAGCACGATGTATTCCGCGTTCGTCCCGGCCGGGTGGTACATGACCTCGTGGATGAAGCCGCTGGGACTGTGGGTGCCATTGGCGGAGCCCGGGGTCTGCGGCATGCCTTGCCAGTAGGGATCGCCGTCCGGGTAGCGCCCGTAGGAAACGCCCGTCTGCTGGCCCGGGAAATCGAGGGCGTCCGCGACGCGGTCTTCACTGGTGCCCGGCAGGTACGAGAGGAACACCTGCTCCCCGGACTGGCGCAGGCCGTAGGGTTCCGCTTGAAACCCGTGCGCCCATCCGCCTGCGTCCACCGGGGAGCCCGATGACAGGGGCGTCTTTTTCAGGTTGTCTTTCTCGTTGCTGAAGTACCAGTCGGTGGTGTCCACGGGCTGTGCGGTCGGGTTGAAGACCTCAAACCAATCCTGCCCCGTCACGGTGGCGGCCGCGATTTCATTCAGCACCAGGTCGCGAAGCGGCGTGGGGTCGGCCGCCGCGGGCGAGCCCCCGATAAAGGCCGAGGGTCGCCACCAGCGGCCGTAGCCGTCCTGCATCCCGGGCGCGAAGGCCAGGGGGACCAGGCTGTGGCCCGCCCCGTCGCTCGCCGCCCACCAGTCGCGGCCATCATTGTAGGTGATCGAGTAGCCCTGTCCGATGGTCGCGTTTTCCAGGCTGAGGGTTTCCCCGCCCTTGTCCAGGTCGCCCGCGTACTGCCCGGCGATGTGCAGGCTGGGCCAGGCCGGGTAGCGGAGCTGGAAGCTCGCCAGGTCATCCACCACGACCAGGTACTCGCCGGCCCCCAGTACATCGCCCGCGAAGGCGAAGGCGATGCCCTCGGTGAAGGCATAGCCCAGGAGGCTCGCCGGCACGGTGGAGGTATTCACGATTTCCACGAACTCGTTGCTGGAGGCGTTGTACATGATCTCGGAAACCCGGAAAGGCATGGGCTCATGCACGATGAAATCCGCCACGTTCAGCGCACTCCACGTCCCGCCATCCCGCACCCGGGCCTTGACCCGTACCGATGCGGTGAGGCTGAGGGGCGCGGTGTACGGCGTTCCCACCGCGTTCCCGGTGCCGGCCTCCCGGGGATCGCTTCCGTCCAGGGTGTAGTAGATCGTCCCGCTCCCGCTCATCCCCAGGGCAAGGGGCCGGGTGAATGCCCCCCCGTGCTGGGCGAATACCGGCGCATCCACCGGGGGATACAGGTCATCCGCCTTGAGCTGGTTGAGCACGATCCCCGTGCGCTGGGGAAAGTAGTTGTCGATGTTTCCATTCACGGTCGGCAACCAGTCGTCGTCCCGGGTGCGGGGCGTGCTGTCCCGGTTGTCACCCCAGCGTGCGGACTCCCCGACGATCGCCCGGTCCGCCTGTGCCACCCGGTTGCTGTAAATCGCGGCTGCGCCTCCCGGTGACATGATCCCACCGTTGAAAAAATGCCGGTGCACGATATCGGCGAAGCGCAGGTTGTATTCATCGTTGGCCCGCAGGCGATGATGAAAATCGGTGGGTTGACCGGCATTGTCCCGCCGGCCGGTAATGTCCTGGTTCACGTTCTTCACCACGTGCTCGGCGTCCCATGAATGAAAACGCCACCGGCCATCCCCGCTGGCCTCGTTCTGCGAGGCGTACAGGTTCTTGTGCGCCCAGTCCGTGTTGCCGAGGAAGTAATTGCACAGCATATAAAGAATGAAGTCGTCGATATCCAGCAGCTCCGCTACCGCCGCATGGTTCGCGGGTGCCGCCTGGTCCAGTGCCATGCGGGCAATCAAGTCCATGTAGGAGGCATTCGAGCCGTCGACGACGGTATTCTCCGTGTGCTTGATCACGTTCCAGTCGTCTTTTCCCCCCCCGGCATAGGACTGGTGGAAGCCCGCGTCCGGCCGCTCGTGCAGGTAGTACATGCCCCAGTAGACGCCGTTCAGGTACAGGTGCACGTAGGACCCGTGCGGGGCGCGTCCACCGCCCAGGTTCTGCAGGTCCGCCACGACTTGATCCTGGATATACTGCGCCGGGCCGCGTTGCCCGGAACTGGGATGCAGCCAGGACAGGTTGAGCACTGCATCCAGCACGAAGGTGTCAAAGGCCTCGACCGGGGAGTCCTCGAAGAGGCGGGTCCGCAGCTTGGATGGCCCATAGGCCTCGGTGAACTTTGCCCGCAGGGACAGTTTGTCGGTCTTCCAGCGGCCGGTGCTGCTCTGGCCCTGGATCTGGATCGACCCGTTCTCCTGGAAGGTGCGCGTGCCGTCCGCGGTAATCCGCTCGAAGGAGGCCGCGCGCGGGTCGGCCTCGCCGGCGATGTAAATACCCTGGCCCCCACCGGCCCACAGGTCATCCCAGTCCATCACCACCGAGATGGAGGGCACCGCGATCAGGTCGTCGGTGAGGGTGTTCGCGTAGCGCGGGTCGTTGACCACCTCGGGATCCATGTCCCAGTCCGGACCGCCGTGTCCCCAGTTCGCCGTGGCGGGCAGGCCGCTGCCGTCCTGCTGCAGCACGTCCGCGAGGAAAAGGTAGGAGTGGGTATCGATGTTGGAGGGCTGGTACCCGTCCCGGTAGGCGATGGCGCGAATGAAGGTGGTCGTGGCCACCGGGACGGGGCTGGTATAGATCGTCCCCGTGCTCGGCGTGGGCGCGGTGCCGTCGGTGGTGTAGCGAATGGTTGCCCCCGGCGTGTCCGTGGTGATCGCCACCGTGAAGGCCTGGGTATAAAAACCGCGATCGACGGAAAATTCGGTATCGCCCACGAATGCGATGAAGCCCGGGCTGTTTGCCGCCCCCGGCGTGGGGTTGGCAAAGAAAAAACGGTTGGATACACCCGGGCCTCCCAGCAGGCCGTAGGAGAAATCGCTGCGTTGCTCCGGGTACTGGGTGCCAAAATCGTTCGCCAGGGTGCCGTCCGGCCGGAGCAGGCCGAGGTACTCCCCGTCGCCGTCCAGCTTGAAGTTTGCATGCAGCTCCGCCAGGGGGTTGGTACGGTTTTTGCCCGAGGCGAACACGAGCAGGTATTCGCCTGCGCCCAGGCTGCGCGCCGGGAGCACCCACTTGTTCGGCAAGGCCGCGTTGTCGGTCAATCGCCAGCCCGCGAGGTCGACCGGGGCGGAGCCCCCGTTGTGGAGCTCGATCCAGTCGGAGCTCGCGCCGTCTTCATCCAGCAGGCCCCCGGCGTTGATGGCCTGGAACTCACTCACCAACACCGTTGCACCCGCCAGGGTGGCGCAGGCCGCCAGGGCCGCAATCAGCCCGGTGCGAATATATGGCGTGTCCGTCATCGTGTCCAGATCTGCTGCCACCAGCGTGCGGGCAGGAGGGTTAAATGCGAAACAAGGTACCATCAAACGGGTGGATTTGCTCGACAAAAGCAGGAGGGAGGCGGCAGTCGGTAGCGCCGTACCTGCCGCACCCGCGTGCCTGCCCGCGGTATACATTCTTTTTACAATCCTAGGCTATTATCCAGGGTCGATATTCCGTACATTCCCGTCAACCCCACGGAGTGTAAACATGAAAGTCATTGTCGCCGGTATCGTCCTCGCCGAGTGCCTGGTCCTCGGTCTCCGGGCCCAGGAAAGCGCCATCACGTCGGTCACCATCTTCTCCGACCGCGCCCAGGTCACGCGGACCCTGGAGACGGCCCTCAAGCCGGGGATACAGAAACTGAGCCTCAAGGGGCTCCCGGCCTGGCTCGACCGCGGCTCGGTTCGGGCGGCCCTCGCCCCGCGCGGGGGCGCCGAGATCCTCGACGTGCAAATCGACAAGGTCTTCCTGGCCCAGGCCGACGATGCCGAGGTCCTCGCGGCTGAACAGGCGCTGATGGAGATCACGGACCAGTTCGCGGACATGGAGGACGCGCTCGCGGTCCTCAGCGGCCGACAGAAACATATCGAGAACATCACCCGCTTCTCCATGGAAAAAATTCCCCGCGACGCGGCAACCCGCGATATCCCGGTAAAAACCTACAAGGACCTGGTGGAATTTGCGGCCACCGAGCAGGCGGCCATCGCGAAGGCGCGGCGGGAGATCGAGCGCAGGAAGCGGACCCTCGGCCCCGAGCAGCATGCCCGCCAGGCCCGCCTGGCCGAGCTGCAACAGAAGAACCAGCTGGAGCAGGTTGACATCACGGTGACGGTCAAGGCCGGGAAAGCCGGCCCCTATGCCCTGGGCCTGAAATACCTCTTACCCGGGGCGACCTGGGAACCGGAGCACGAGGTCCGCATCGAGGAAGGCGACAAGGTGGCCCTCATCAGCTACGCGCGGATCACCCAGACTTCCGGCGAGGACTGGACAGATGTGGCGGTCACCCTCTCGACCCAGAGCCCGGGCACGACGGTCAACATTCCCGAGCTGGAGTCCCTGCTCGTCGGTCGCGGCAATGCCGGCCGGGTCCTGCAACAGGCGCAACAGGAAGATACGTTTACCGCCGCCAACGAATACTACCTCTCCAACAGCTTCAACTTTAACAGCATCCAGGGCGTGCAGGGCGGGATGAAGATCCGCGACTTCCGGGGCAACTGGGATCGCCAGCAGCTGGTTCAAGCCAAGGTGCAGCAGGCCTTCAGGGAACTCCAGCAGCGTGGAACCACCGGCCTCTTCCAAGGCGAGGGCCGCCAGACCGTGCGCAGCGACGGCAACTCGATCCGCGTGGCCATCGGCTCCTACCAGATGACGGGCACCCCCCGGATCGTGGCCGCCCCGGAGATCTCGCTGAACGCCACCCGCACCCTGGACCTGCAACACGACGGCGAGCTGCCCCTGCTTCCCGGCAAGGTGGGGCTCTTTCTCGACGGGTCCTTTATCGGGACAACCGAGATCCCCTTCGTCGGCAGCGGCGAATCCTTCGCCCTGTTCGCCGGCCTGGTGGACTCGGTGAAAATCTCCCGCGTGCTCGATCACGAGAAAAGCTCGATCACCCGGGGCAAGCGCGAGAACAAGGTGAAGGCCTACTTCAAGATCGAGGTGGAAAACCTTGGCGACACCCTGCTGGATATCCGCATTGCCGATCGCATCCCCATCTCGGATGATTCCGCGATCGACGTGAGCTACGTGCGCACGGGCCCGAAGGTTGAGCCCGACAGCGATGGCCTCATCCTCTGGCAGGTCGCCGTCGCGCCGAAGCAAAAGCAGCTCCTGACCCTCAGCTACACGGTTGAATACCCGGTGGCCTACACCGCCCCGGGCAAGCAGAGTTTGCCCGCGAAAGCCGGCCGGGCGGTGGAGCAGCTCTTCGACCTCGAATCCAAGTTCTAGCCGCCGGTAGCTCCCCAATTATGTCACGCTTTCCCCTTGGCCTGTGGGGGAATTTACCTAAGGGTTTGCGTTCACATGAGCGACAGCCCCCCAGTCGAGACCCGTTTCTTCCACTTCGGGCCGGAGCATCTCCCCTTCGAGTTGTCGAGCGGCGAGTCCCTGCCCGAGGTGAGCCTCGCCTACGAGACCTACGGCGCGCTCAACCAGGCGGGTGACAATGCGATCGTGGTCTTCCACGCGCTGAGCGGCAGCCAGCACGCGGCCGGTACCAATCCCGCCGTCCCCGGCGCCGAGGCGTTCTGGACCAAGGAATGCCACGAGGGCTGGTGGGATGCCTTCATCGGTCCCAACCGGGCCTTGAACACGGACAAGTTCTGCGTCATCTGCGTGAACTATATCGGGGGCTGTTACGGCTCGACCGGCCCCTCTTCCCTCCACCCGGAAACCGGGAAACCCTACGGGGGCGCTTTCCCCAGCCTGAGCTTCCTCGACCTGGCCCGCTCGCAGAAGCGCCTGCTCGATCATATCGGGGTCACCCGCCTGCACGCCCTGATCGGGGCCTCGGTCGGCGGCATGATCGCCCTCAGCTTCGCCACCCACTACCCGGAACTGGTCGAGTACGTCGCCCTCATCGGCAGCGGGACCTCGCTCAGTTCCCTGCAGCGCATCCACAACTACGAGCAGATCTGTGCCATCCAGCTCGATCCCCATTTCAACCACGGCGATTATTACGGGCAGGCCTCTCGTCCCGAGCACGGCCTCTCCCTCGCGCGCATCGTTGCGCACAAGACCTACGTCTCGATCCAGACCCTGGAGCAGCGCGCGTCCAGTGAAATCATCCAGCCCAATCCCGACAGCAACCTCTACCAGCTCAACCACCAGGTGGAGTCCTACATGAACAACAAGGGCGGTCGCTTTGTCCAGCGCTTCGACGCCAACACCTACCTGCGGGTCATGGAGGCCTGGCAACGCTTCGACCTGGCGAAGGAAAACGGCTGCGGCTCCATCGTGGAGGCATTAAGGAAATGCCGCCACCAGAAGTACATGGTGTTCAGCATCGATTCCGACGTGTGTTTTTACCCCGACGAGCAGCTGGACATGGTCCAGCAGCTGAAGGAGGCCGACGTTCCCTGCCGCTACCTCACCGTGCACTCGGACAAGGGCCACGATTCCTTCCTCCTTGAGCCCGAGCTGTTCACGCCCTACCTGGCCTACATGCTCGAGCACGACTGGGAGTTCGGAAAGTAGGCGGTACCCGCGGCCCCACCTCCGGGAACTCGGGTTGCAATTTGCGTGTCAGGGCGTAGGAATAAACACCATACCCCGGTAGCTCATCAGGACAGAGCGTCGGATTCCTAATCCGAAGGTAGTGGGTTCGAGTCCCGCCGGGAGTACTCGACAAATGCGTGCTCGCATCTTCGAGTCGACGACGGCTACTTGACCTGCTTGTGGATCGCGACCGTGTGTTCCGTGCCGGGGCTGCTGTCAAACACCGCCGGCCGGCCCTTGCCCGGGGTGCCGAAGCTGATCGTCAGCTTGTCGCCCCTTATCCGGTAGATCCCCTTCAGTGTCTTGCC
>JAYGFS010000544.1:0-1516 GCA_046581765.1 Verrucomicrobiota bacterium | reverse complement strand
TGGCGTATTCCGGATTGTCCGCCAGGTTCACCTGGTCGTGGGTCGGCTTGATACCGGTCAAGGCAAGCACCTCGGGCTCATGATGTTCCTTGATGAACTCGTGGGGATTATCCTTCAGGTTGAACAACTGGGTGTGCCGGGCACCCGTCTTGTCCACCTGGTACTCCGTCAATTTCCAGTCGCCCTGCTTGACGCAACGCGTCCCCGGTCGACCGCCACCGCAGTAGGCCCCGTAAAGGGCCTCCCGCACCGCGTCCTTTCTCCCCTCGAGCACGGGCTTGAAGCTGATGCCCTCGGAAGTGGCCGGAGCCTTGATGCCGGCAAGGTCACAAAGGGTGCCCAGGACATCGAGGAGGTAAATGTTTCCCTTCGCACGCGATCCGGCCTTGATCCCCGGCCCCTTAACAATGAAGGGAATGCGCCAGGTATGGTCATACATGTTCTGCTTGCCCTGCAGGCCATGGCGGCCAATGGCCATGCCGTGGTCGGCGGTGTAGATCACGTAGGTGTTATCCAGTTCGCCCATCGCATCGAGCTTCCTCAGCACCCGCCCGATCTGGATATCGATATTTTCACTGCAGGCAAATTGTCGCCCGATCTCGTTGCGGATGGTCCGTTCATCGCGCCGCTTCCATACGCCCTTTACCCCTACCTCGTCTCGCACGGTGGTATGCCCGTGGTCGAAGGGATGCTCAGGCAGGTAATTGACGGGCAGTCGGGGTTGCCTGGCGTTGGCGGGAGGGATGGTCTCCGGGTCGGCATGATTCACCGCACCGTATTTGGCTAATAATTCAGGTTTACCATCCCTCACATCATGCGGATGGGAAAACCCGAAATAGATCAAGAAGGGATCAGTGTCCCTGGCTGATTGGCGTTGATTGAGATAATCCAACACCTGCTCGGCATGCCAGGCGCTCCCTCTTTCATCCGTACCTCCCCGGCGCGTTCCATCATGGCGCACCTGAAAAAGCTTGTTGGCCGCCTCGTAGCTGTTGCCGTTCTTGCAGGTACGCATGGTGTCGTAGCCGGCCCGGTTGAAAACCGCCGGCAGGGTGTACTTAACCAAATCGGGCGGAACCATGGTTGGGTTGTTCACGTGCGGGTTCATGGTCCGTCCCGGCTTGTCGGGAATATGCCAGAGGGTGCGGCCACTCATGATCATGTGACGCGAAGCCGTACACACGCCCCCGACCCATGAGCCCATGTGGTGGGCCCCATCGAGCACCATTCCTTCTGCCGCCAGGCGATCGATCGTCGGTGTCTGGAGTTCGGACCTGGGATTGTATATCTTCAGGTCAAAAGGCGACTGGTCATCCGCAATAATAAAAACGATATTGGGACGCTTTTTCGCGGCCTGGCTGGTTCCAATCGTACCGAAAGAAACCAACAAGGATAGGATACATGCCAGGATTGTCTTCATGGTATAGTCGATTCGGGGTTAGGAGATTGATCTTCTTTATGCCTCTTCTTTTGTTTCTTCGCTGCAGATTTCCCAAACGGGAGTTCGAATTCCTTT
>JAYGFS010000494.1:0-4763 GCA_046581765.1 Verrucomicrobiota bacterium | reverse complement strand
AAGTACCCGGATGGCAAGCTGCCGACCCTGGAGTTGCTCTACAACGACTCGCCCCTCAACCTGGAGATCGTGGGCGCCCTGCAACAGATGTGGAAGACCCAACTGGGCGTCGAGGTGGAGTTGAACAAGATGGAGTGGAAGGTTTATCTCAAGACGCGTCGCGAGAAGAACTACGATATTTGCCGGGCGGGTTGGATCGCAGATTACGCGGATCCACTGACCTTCCTGGATCTATTTGTCAGTGGGAGCGAGAATAACTCAACCGGCTGGGCGAATGCGGAATTTGACGCTCTGATTGCCCGGGCGGTGGTTGTGTCAGATGCCGCGGAGCGGACGCAGCTGTTGCAGGACGCGGAGACCTTGTTGTTGAAGGATTTGCCGGTCGCGCCCATTTATCATTACGTGTCGAAGCACCTGCTGAGTCCGCGGGTGAAGGGCTGGGTGCCGAACCTGCTGGACCATCATAATTACAAATACCTGTCCCTCGAGTAGTTGCAGCGACGCGCCAAAAGCTCTGCTCACCCTGCGCTTAGAAGATCCGGTTCAAAAACTTCCCATCCCGCTGGATGACCTTTCCGTCCACGATCAGTTCTCCGCCCTTGCGCAGGTCCTTGATCATATCCCAATGCAGGGTTGATTTGTTTTTACCCCCGGTCTCGGGATACGAGCTCCCCAGGGCCAGGTGAACCGTCCCGCCGATTTTTTCATCGAACAGGATATTCTTGATGAAGCGCTGGATCTTGAAGTTCGTACCGATGCCGAGTTCGCCCAGTCGCCGGGCCCCGGGATCCATGTTGAGCATCGCTTTCAGGTAGGCCTCATTCTTGGACGCCTGTGCCTCGACCACGCGTCCTTTTTTGAAGACCAGGCGGATGCCATCGATTTCCCGCCCGCCGTTGCACACCGGGAAGTCGTAGGAGATGTATCCCTCGGCCGAGGTCTCGACCGGGCCGGTAAAGACTTCGCCACTCGGCATGTTTCGGCGTCCATCGGAATTCATGAAGGTGCGACCTTTCACGGATAGGGTCAGGTCCGTGTCCGCGCCAACGATACGGACGGTCTCCGCGCCCTCCAGGTTGCGGATCAGGCGCGCCTGTTTACGGGTGAGGTTACGCCAGGCACTGACCGGGTTGTTTTCATTGGAAAAGGTCGCGCCGTATACGTAGTCCTCGAATGCGCCCAGGCTCATGTCTGCGTCCTGGGCATAGGCCTGGGTGGGGAAGAGCGTCACGTTCCACTTCAGCCGGCTGAAATACTTCCGGAGCGGGGCGTTGACCCTGGCGAGGGCGGCCTGGCGCTCGGGGCTTACGCCGGAAAGCACCCGGGTATTCGTGCTGGAACAGATACGCGTGGTGCCGGTGAGGGTTTTCACCCCGGCCAGGCTGTATGGATTCGGGTGTTCAAAATGAATCAATTTTCCGTTTTCCAGGAGGGCCTGGCTGCAGGACTCGGGCAGCATGTTCACCACGGGGAAAGCACCGGCCCGGATCAACTCTTCGTACAGGGCGACCACGAGGCTTTCCGCAGCTGGGGTGGCCCCGATGCTGATGACATCTTCCTTGACCGCCGCGAGGCAGTATGTACTCAGGGTTTTGGCTAGATTGCGGGTTCTGGGATCCATGCTGTGCTCCGTTTCGGGGTGATTTCAGCTATCGCCGCAGGCGCGTATCTGCCGGGAAGTGGGAATCTGGGGAAATAATTACCTGACACGTAAGATCTGTCGGACAGGGTGCAATCATGGGTATAACGTTTGGACGTTAGCTTAGCCGCAGGAAACTGAAAAATAAAGCCATACCGAGACTTAAACTGAAAACACCTGTGAAAAAGAGGAAAAAAAGCCAGGGCATGACGGAATGTATGGTTACCGCAGCCCGGGTGGCGATGGTCCATTTTCCCGGCGGAGGCCCTTCCCCTTATTTTTCTTGGAATCCAAGTGCCAACGGGTGTAAAAATAAACGAATTGAACCGGAATTGAGGACCCTTATGAAACGCATGCATATCATTCTTTTTGCCGTCATCAGCGCGATGACCTTGCAGACCTCGCATGGCTTCCTGGACAGCCTGCTCGGAAGTGGCGGGACCAAGACCGAGGAATCCGATGGCCCGAAGAACCTCGGGTTGGGGGATTACAAGGGCCTCAAGCACGCGGTCGGGGTCGCCAAGTTTGAGAACACGAGTGGCTTTTTCTCCAGCTTGAGTCTCGGCCGCAACCTGGGCGTGATGCTTGAATCCGCGCTGATGGATTCCGGGCGTTTCGTCGTGCTGGAACGCGGGAACCTGGGTGCCGTTATTTCCGAGCAGGACCTGCAGTCCTCCGGTCGTGCGTCGGGCGGCACGAAGGTTGCGCAAACGGGAAAACTCCGGAGTGCCAAGTACCTGATCTCCGGTGCGGTCACCCAGGCGCAGAACAACACCAGCGGTTAAAGTGGCGGCTTCAGCATCAAGGGGATCAGCCTCGGGGCGAGCGGCGGCAAGGCAACGATCACGACGATCGTCAAGGTCATCGACACCACGACGGGCGAAATCCTTACCAAGAAGAGCATTACCGGCAAGGCCGGGAAGCGGGGGCTCAAGCTAGGCTACCACGGGTCGGCCCTGGGCGGACTGCGCGGTGATATAGGTGCTTTTTCGAAAACCCCGTTGGGCCAGGCGGCCCAGGACGTGATCAACGAGGCGGTCAAGTTTATCTCGGCTGAGATGGAGGACTACAGCCTGGAGGCCAGTGTGGTCAGCGTGACCGCGCAGGGTGACATTATCATCAACCGAGGCGAAACCTATGGGGTCTCGTCCGGCCAGAAATTTGTCGTGGCCACCCCGGGCGAGGAATTGATCGATCCGGATTCAGGCGAAGTGCTTGACAGGACCGAGGGCAAGGTCGTGTGCGAGATCGAGGTCACCAAGACCAAGGAAAAGGTCGCCTACTGCAAGCTGGTCATGGGCGAGGCCCCCGCGCGCGGGGACACCGTGACCGCTAAGTAGGGCGGTCCGCGCGGATGACCACGACGATCGGGATCATCTCGATCGCATCGAAATTGGCCCTCCACCCTTCGCTGTAATACGGGACCCGCTCGGCAATTTCTTCTGCCGTCATGCCTGGCAGGTCGAGCGGTCGGGGCTCTTCGAGCCTGCGTAGGTGCAGTCCGGATCGGAGCACCCAGTTCACCACCTCGCTCACGGGATAGGCGTGCGCGATGGTCATCGCCTCGTTGTCATCCGTGAGGCGCGTATCCGCCGGGGGATGGAAATAATCCCGCAGGAAGACACCGCGCTCGCCCTCGTCGAGTTTCACCCACTCGCCCCCGTACAGCGGATGGCCGGTGGTAATGACGAGTGAAGCGCCGGGCTTGAGTCCTGCGCTGCACTTGGCGACTACCTGCTCGGGGTCGTCGGCGAAGGGCAGGGCGTAGGTGGAATGGATGAGGTCAAAACGTCCCAGGCCTTCGGGGAGTGCATCCATGGCTGCGCAGCGAAAAGCGACGTCCAGGTGTTCTTCCCCGGCCAGTCTTCGTCCGTGTTCCAGTTGCTTTTCCGAAATGTCGAGCACCGTACAGTCAGCGCCGAGTCGTGCGAGATACAGGCTGTTCTGTCCGGCACCCCCACCGATCTCGAGGCAGCGCATGCCCGGCGTGATCGCCGGGAGAATACCCAGTTCCTTGTCCCCGGGGAGCAGTGGGCCGTAATGAAAGTCACGGGTGGAGATGTGGGTTTCCCGCTGGTAGGTGTCCGCCACCTGGTCCCAATACGTGGCATTCAGGCGGGCACTGCTGAGATCGTCCGGCATGCGAATCGCCTCAGGTCTTTTCAAGCCAGTTGACTTCCATGCACTTCTTGAGCTGCGCCCGTGCACGGAAAAGAAGTACCCAGAGATTCGAGGAGGAAATATCCAGATCCCTGCAGATTTCTTCCGCGTCCAGGCTTTCCAGTTCCCGCTTGATGAAGACCTGCTTCTGCTTGTCCTTCAGGTGCTCGACGCAGTCGTGGAGGACTTCCCAGAATTCGTTTCGCTCGAAGGCCTTTTGCGGGTTCACCAGCCATTCGCTGGGCCCGACTTTCCAATGGCCCTTGCGGTCAAAATATTCTTCGGAGGGCTGTTCGCGGTTCTCGATGTCATCGCTCAGGGTCTGTCGGCTGTCCTTGCGAATATAGTCGACAATTTTGTGCTTGAGAATGCCAATAAGCCAGGTTCGCTCGGTGGATCGACCGGAAAAACGCTCCTTGGATTTGATCCCGGCAAGGAAGGTTTCCTGGACGAGATCCTCGGCGGCGGCGGCGTCCCTGACCCGACTGATCGCATACCGGAACATGATATCCCCGTGCTCCTGCAGCCAGCGATTGGGGTCGAGTTCTCTGGCATCCTCCATGCGCGAATGCTGGCCCATGGATGTGGGGTTTGCAAGCCGTTATGCGGCCCGTGTGACACAGTTGCAGCTTGGCATGACCGCGGGTATATGGCAATTCATTCCACGAAACGGAGCACGACAAAATGAGCGCAAATATTCATGTCAGGACAAGCGACAAAAAAGCGGGCTCGGTCCCGGTGGTCAAGGTCGACCAACCCTTGACCCTGGTTATTTTCGGCGGCACCGGTGACCTCACCCGTCGAAAGCTGCTGCCGGGCCTCTTGGCCCTGTTCGATCGCGGGATGCTGCCGGAACAATTTTCCATCGTGGGATTTGGACGTCGCGACTATGATACGGACAGTTACCGGGCACTCATGGCCGGGGAGGTGCGCGCGTACAGTAGGGTGGTCGTAAGTGACGCCC
>JAYGFS010000442.1:0-6550 GCA_046581765.1 Verrucomicrobiota bacterium | reverse complement strand
GCTCAGGATCGCCATGGGGACGAAGGTCCTGAGCTTCGTCGACACGGTGGATTTTCCTGCCGCAGACCGGGAGTTTTCTTTCGGTCGCTATACGCGTTCAGACGGGGGCACAGACTTTACCGAGTTGAGGGCGACGACCCGCGATGGTGCCAACGCGCTTCCCCGCATGGGCCCCCTGGTCGTCTCGGAGATCATGTACCATCCAGCAGGTACGGGCGTGGAGTACATCGAACTGGTGAACATCACGGCACAGGCGGTACCGCTCTATGACCCGCTCTTCCCGAGCAATACCTGGGAGCTGTCCGGGGCGGTGGATTTTGTCTTTCCCGAAGGGGTGGAGTTGCCGGCCTGTGACTCCCTGGTCGTCTGTGGAACCAATGCGGCTGCCTTTCGCTCGCTATACGGGCTCCCGGTGCAACAGTTGGTCTTCGGGCCGTGGAATGGGAACCTGGATAATGCCGGTGAAACGCTGAAGGTGCGCCGGCCGGGTCATCCCGAGTTGGATGGCTTCGTGCCGCAGATTCGCGTGGATCATGTGAGCTACCTGCCGACAGACCCCTGGCCGCTTTCCGCGGATGGGAGCGGACCTTCCCTGGAGCGGGAGCCCTTGCTGGGCTACGGGAACGATGCGCTGCACTGGAAGGCCTCGCCGGTCGGAGGCACGCCGGGCCTTGCCGGCTCGTATTGTCCCTCGGCGATTCCGATTGCCCTGTCCGTTTCGCCGAGTGAGGCCTGGTTGAGCATTCCAACCCTGCCCGGGGAGACCTTCATCATCGAGTACACCGATTCCCTGGCCCCGCCGAGTTGGCAGCTGCTCCAGCAGGTGACCGGTGGGGCAACGAATGTGATCGAGGTGATGGATGGTTCCGGGGAGATGCGGCGGTATTACCGCGCGCACTGGTCGGAGTAGCGGCCTTCGCAGGCGGGGTTGATGCCAACAATCCAACCCGCTTCCAGCCGGTCGTTCCGCTTTCGCATGCAACGCACAATCCGGACGGGCTTCAAGCGGCGACGAGCACCCGTACGCCGGGGTTATTCCTGCCGATTGCGCCCCATGGTAAGCTCATCGTGTTCTTCCGCGAGCAAGGCGTCCACCCCGATAGCTTTCCGCTCAATCTTGTCGATCCACCGGGTGTTGATTGCGCGATCGACATATATCCGGACCATGCGGACAGGGTTGCGGTTTATCTTTCGCATGATCGCCCGGGCGGTGTGCTGGATCTTCCTTCCTCCGGCTTCGAGCCCCCATATCGGGTTCGGTTGGTCTATATGCTTGGGGTCGCGGGCCCAGTCGATAAAGGCCTGCAGGTCCGGCCCCGCCTGTTCGGCCCCATAGTCCGCATAAACCTGGCTGCCGAGGTGGTAGGGGTACGGTTGGAGCAGATAATCCACGTAGCCGATCTTCCTGATGAGGCTCGCGACGCGCTTAACTTCGCCCGGGCTTTCTTCGGGACCGCCGATCCAGAAACGGAGGGTGACGGAAATGCCCCTGGTTTTCAGCGCCTGAAGAACCTGCTTGAGGGCCTTCGGTTCGACGATGCATCCGTAGGTCCTGAGACGTTCCGGGTCACAGCTGGGGAAGATAAAATCGATTTTTCTACACCAGGAATCGACCAGCAACTGGATTTCTCCCTCCCCCAGCAGGGTGGGCATAAATTGAAGGCCCCACGACTTGGTGTTGCGCGATTTTTTAAGGGCGTCGCACCAGTTGACCAAGCGTTGCAGGGTCCAGATCCCGGGGGGGTCGATGATGGATACATGCGGGATGCTCGTTCCAGCGCATCGATCCATGAGGGTCGCCAGGGATTTCAGATCGAAGAGGCGGAGAGCCTGGCCGTGACCCGGGAAGGCGCGGTCTGGAGGGAAACCGGAATTGCCCCGGCTTAGTCGCAGTTCAGCCGTACAGGTGGAATTGTCATCATTCCGGAGATAGGGTGCCCAGTAGGGATAGGTCAGGTTCGGCAGCGCGACCTCGGCGGCAAGGTTCTGGCTGAAGGCGGCGGGCTTCAACTCGCCACCGGGCAACTGAAGCCCCGCAATTTTCTCCAGGCGCTGGGGCAGATCGACCAGGTCGAGATACCGTTTCAGGATAGGTTCGGGATCGCCACTCAGGGCGAAGTCGACGCCTGGGAACCCTAGCGCTTCGGCGGGAAAGTCGGTAGGGTGCTGTCCGAAGATACCCACGGGAATCTCCGGGAAGGCATGCTTGACCTGTTCCACGATCGCCGTGGTCTGCCCGAGTCCCAGGGTCTTGGCCTCAACGACGACGACCCGTGGGTCGGGCACCTGGTTGATTTCGTCGACCAGGCCCTCGTAACCATTATCCAGTACACGGGTGTCGATATATTTACTGCCGTGTCTACTGCGGTCGCGTATATGCGTGTCCAGGGCCATCAGGTCGGTTGAAGGCGATAGACTGGTGGGCCCGCCGATAAAATTTGATCGGGCTTTTAGCGGGGCCTTTGGGTCCCCAGGCTGTATGATGATGGCGTACACGACTGGACCAGGTGCTTGGGTGATGCGTGAATAATTTCACTATATACATCTGTACCAACCCATTTTCAATACCTATCGTTTTGTAAGCCCCCCATGAAAACCATTGAAGCAGAATTCTTAATTATTGGCAGCGGTATTTCCGGCCTGATGGCTGCCCATTATCTGAGTGCCTTTGGGGAGGTTCTTGTCGTGACCAAGCGTGAAGCCTTTACCAGTAACTCCAGCTGGGCCCAGGGTGGCATCTCCTGCGTGATGGATGAAGCCGACAGCATCAAGTCGCACGTGGCGGATACCCTGGATGCGGGCGCGGGCCTGTGCAACAAGGAGGCGGTGCAGCGTATCCTGGAAGGGGGCCGTGAAGGCATCGACACCATCGTTGAGCTCGGGGTTCAGTTCGCCCGGACAAGCGATGGGCGCTACGACCTGGCTCGCGAAGGCGGACACAGCGAAAGGCGAATTCTGCACGCGGGCGATATTACCGGGCACGAGGTGATCAAGGCGATCCTCCCGCCGATCGAGGATAATCCCCGGGTCACGATCCTTGAGCACCATATGGCGATCGACCTCGTGACCACGGGCTGGCTGGAGATCGCCGGTGACAACGAGTGCCTGGGAGCCTATTTCCTGGACACCCTGACCGGGGAAATCATTGCTGTTCACTCCCCCCATACGGTATTGGCTACCGGCGGAGCGGGGAAAACCTACCTGTATACCAGTAACCCGGACGTGGCGACGGGAGACGGGATTGCGATGGCCTGGCGGGCGGGCCTGCCTATCCGGAACATGGAACACGTGCAATTTCATCCGACCTGTTTGTTTCATCCCGAGGCGAAGTCCTTTTTGATCAGCGAAGCCGTGCGCGGGGAAGGCGCGATCCTGCTGAACAGCGAGGGGCAGCCCTTTGTCGAGAAACACGATGCCCGCGGTTCGCTCGCACCCCGTGATATCGTGGCGCGGGCAATCGACCATGAGATGAAAACGAGGGGGGACACCTGTGCCTATCTCGACATCACGCATAAGTCGAAGGACTTTCTCACCAGCCGTTTCCCGAATATCTACGTGACCTGTCTCCAGTACGGCATCGACATGTCCAAGGATTTGATTCCCGTGGTACCCGCGGCCCATTACATCTGCGGCGGCATCGCGGCGAAGGTGGATGGATCCACCGAACTCCCGGGACTTTACGCGATCGGGGAAGTCACCAATACCGGCTTGCACGGGGCCAATCGCCTGGCCAGCAATTCCCTCCTCGAAGGATTGGTCTGCGCCCAATTCGTGGCGGAGAATATCAACCGGCGCCTGGATGAGCCCCGTATCCAGGTCGAGCGTATCCCGGACTGGGAATACGGGGACGCGGTGCCCAGTGACGAAGCGGTGGTGGTGGAGCACAACTGGAATGAGGTGCGCACCTGCATGTGGGATTACGTTGGCATTGTGCGGACCAACAAACGTCTTGAGCGCGCGCGTCGGCGGGTGCGGAACCTGCGCAACGAGATTCGTGAGTACTATCTCGAATACCTGGTCACCCCGGACACCCTGGAACTGCGCAACATTTCAGCCGTGGCTGAGCTGGTTATTCGCTCCGCGCAAAAGCGCGAGGAGAGCCGGGGCCTGCATTACACCCTGGATTACCCGGATGTGAACGAGTCGCCGGAGGACACGGTGATCCAGGATCCCCCGGGCGAGCAGTTGATCTAGGGCTCGTTTCACCGGGGTCGCCTTGTCCACCGGTGATCGCAGCGGCTCCGCTATCCCGCGGGCGGCGGCGGAGGCGGCGGGGGCGGCGGATCCACCGGGGGGGGCGGCGCGTTCCCGGCGCCCGCCGGAAGGGCCGTCTTTTTATTTTTCCTGCTGAGCAAGACGATCGAGCCGATCGAAAGCACCAGCAGGGGAATCCCGATCAGGGGCCGGAAGCGTACCCAGGCCACGCCGATCGTGAGGGTGCTGAACATGAAGGCGAGGATCCCGGCCACGAAGCCCGTGCCCATCCCGATCAATGAGCCGATGGGCGGGATGACATCGGCCAGCACGGAGAGGGGCTTGAATACCAGGCACATGCCGAGGAACATGAGGAAGAAGCCGCCGAGCCGAATCGCCCAGGTGAGGAACTTGTTCTTGCTCTGTTCTTTCGCGATCATTTCCCCGGCACTGACCAGGCCGACCGTGAGTTTCTCGAAGGTCTTGCCGACCTCGCTGGTGTAGGCCTGGAACGAGTCGCCCAGTTGTTGCGCGATGACCGAGGCCTGGGAAGGCTTGACGATCCGGAACATGACCTTCACGTCCCCGATGGCGGGCTTGGCGGGGTTTTCGCCGAAATAGTAGCCGCCCTGGTGTGGCTTCCCGGCCAGGTCGCCGGGTAGGGCCTCCGGCTTGGCGCTGTAGCTTTCCCAGTTGTCGATCTTGGCGATCAGTTGGTCGTTGAGTTGGTAGGCGCCGAGGCCCACTTTATGCGCACTGACAGTCTGGCTTTTATAGGGCATCTCGCCCTTGCCGTTCTTGTTCTTGTAGGTGGGATCCTTGAAGCTCGACGAGTCGATCGGTCCATCGTGCCAGCCGGCCCGGTAGGAGTAGGTGGTTTCCGTGGTGGTGCCGCCGCCCACCTTCTTCTTTTCCGAGCTACGCTTTTCTTCCTCGTATTGGTAGATCTCGGCCGAGCGGCTAAGGCGTATCGCGTTTTCTGAAATCCCGAAGGGCGTGTCGACGACCTGGTCGGCGGTGTGGGTGGGGCCGGAGACGTGGATCAACTTGCCGTCGTTTCCGGCTTCGACCGTGTCGCTGCCGACGTTCACGAGATTTCCCGCGACCTCCTGCAGCATCTTGATGGTTTTCAGCGAGTTGCCTTCATTCCACCAGAGCAGGGGGAAGGCGGCGATGAACAGGATGAGCCCGATGAAGATGCCTGCGAAGGCATTCTTGATCCGGGAAAAATAGGACGTATGCGTGGTTTCGGTATAAGCCATGGGGTGTACTCCTCGGCGGGAGGATAGCATGCCGGTCGGCATCCATGAAGAAGAATCTCGGCGGCGAACCTCAGGAATCGCGTACACAGCGAAAGCCGATGTTGCCGGTGGCACTGTCCGGGGTGTTGGAGGTGCGGGCGGCAACCCGGTAGCGATTGCAGTAGGAGTCGTGGCAGAGGAAGGATCCGCCGCGGATGACCTTTCGTTCCCCCCTTTCGGGGCCGTAGGGGTTCTCGCGCGGACCCTCCATATGGAAGGTCGGGCTCCACCAGTCGAGGCACCACTCCCAGGTATTGCCGGTGATGCCGTACAGGCCAAATCCATTGGGCGGGAAGGCCTGTACCGGGGCAGGGCCCGTGTAGCCGTCTTCCCCGTCGTCCGTGTAGGGGAAATTGCCCTGCCAGATGTTGCATCGATGCTTGCCGAAGGGCGTGAGGTCGTCGCCCCAGGGGTAGCGCTTCTGTTCGAGTCCCCCCCGTGCGGCGTATTCGTACTCGGCCTCGGTGGGGAGCCGCTTGCCCGCCCAGGTGGCGTAGGCCACGGCATCTTTCCAGCTCAGGTGCAGCACGGGGTAATCCCCGCGCTTCCGGATGCTCGACCCGGGACCTTCCGGATGCCGCCAGTCCGCCCGGTCGACCCGGCACCACCACTCAAGGTCCATCACGGTATCCCGCACGAGCTCGCCGCGCTGCTTTTCCGGCAACTGGTTGTAGAACACGAAAGACCAGCCGAATTGCTCTGCCTCCGTCTTGTAATGCGTCGCCCGGACAAAGGCGTCGAACCGGTGATTGCTCACGGCCGTGGTGTCGATCCAGAAGGGGTCCAGCCTGATTTCCCGGATGGGGCCTTCCCCGTCATCCGGAAAGGCTTCCGGGTCATCGGTGCCCATGCGGAAGGCCCCGCCGGCAAGCTGGACCATGTCCCCGGTGGAGCCGCTGTTCACGCGGACCAGCCGGTCCAGTGCTTCGGGCGGCGGTCCCGGGCCCTCGGGGTGGCCCGGGCTGCAGCAGGCCTGGCCGTTCATCTCGGCATCAGTGGTCTGTCGCGGGTTTACCCGAGCCCGCAGGGATGCGGATATGCTCGACCAGGTCCTG
>JAYGFS010000428.1:0-7515 GCA_046581765.1 Verrucomicrobiota bacterium | reverse complement strand
AAACCGGTCAACCCGAAGGACAAGCGACGGTACAACTCCCTGGGAGAGGCACTCGGCGCCGGCTCGATACCCGATTCCTTCAGCTTTTTTCCCACGAACCAGTCCACCGGGTTTTTGCCTTGGGGCACCTTCTCCAGGTTGAGCGGTCGATAGGCCCAGAGCTTCCGGGCTTCATAACGCCGACTCTGCCACTCCGGTGACAGTGCTTTTGACGTGACCACCTGCTCGCCCTCGGCAAATCGCTTCTGAATCCGGGCGGCCTGCGCATCATCCAGCCAGGGTGCGCCGGCATTGATCCAATCCCGAATCCACCATTGCTGCGCCTGGCTCAACTGGTCCGCCTCCTTGGGCGGCATTTCGTAATCCTCTTCCGTGCGCGTGGTGGCGATGTAAAGAAAGCTCTGCTCGCCCTTGCCCGGGATGAGCACCTCCTTGCCATAGCTCTCTCCGCCCTTGAGGATCGACGCGCGGGAGCGCATATCAAACTTGCCCTTGATCTTCTCCGGCTTGTCCCCGTGACAAGCGTTGCACTTCTCGGCAAACAGCGGCTTCACTTGCAGCGCGAACAATTTCTCGCCAGCGCTTGGTTCAGCACCCAGCGAGGTGCCGGGAACCAACAGCGCCCAGAAAATAAACCAACGACCTTTCATGCAGCAAGATACGCCCACGAGTGTAATTTTTGGACCAGCATATGGCTGGGCGCGGATGTTTGCGAATAAATTGACTGCAGCCTCATCGGGCATTCCCGCCGACAACCGCCCCGGAGGGTCGTGATTTCAGGCCAGCCGTATTCACGGCTATCACGCGATAGCGGTGCCGCTTTCCTTCTTCAGGCTGGGTGTCCGTAAAGCGCATCGGGACCAGGGGCTGGGTTGGCGTGTCACTGTATTGAAGCTGCTGGAAGATGGGACGCCCAAAGCGGTTGCTGGCTTCCCTGGGCACCTGGTCCACCGCTTGACCGTCCCGCTCGATGATAAACCCGGCCAATCCGCTCTCGAGATCGGCCTCCGCCTCCCAGGTCAAACGCTTGCCCTGTATCCGCAGCTTCGTCGGGGCAGGCGGTGGACTGCTGTCCGTCAACCGGGTATCCTTCACGTACTGCATCCACGCATCTGCAACAGCCTCGTTCGGCAACCAGATGGCTCTGTTCGGATCCCCCTGGTACCGGCTTGCCGGGACCGGCTGCTTGCCCAGTAATTCCGCATGGTATACGTCCCCGGTCGGCATTGCCCGTAACCGTCCCCCGGCGCGCCTTGGCAGGCGCATCCCCAAGCAGGCATCGAGCCAGGGAATGGCAAAATACCGCTGGTTGCCACACTCATGGGCACTCAAGGGGTCGATCGCGACCCCGATGAGGGCACCGCGGCCCCGCATCGCGGTAAAGAATGCCTCGTTCGCGGGCCACACCCTGGCAAACTTCCCGTCCTTTACCGTCACGCCTTCTTTCGTTCCCGGGTTGCACATCACCGGCACCCCGAGCGCCGGGTCGGGCAAGGTATGCGGCTTGATACCCGGACGCGCAGGGTTGACCTCAAACTGGGGCACGCCGGAACGAAGCCACACCGCGGCGATGCGTTCCGGGTACAGCATCAGCATGCCGCCCGCCCAGTGTCCACCGCCGCTGTGTCCCCACAGGGCCCAGGGCACCATCGCCAGTTCGGGATGCCCTGACTTCACCCCGAGATCGACCAGCGCTGTCTGGAAGGCCTTGCCGGATCCGTTCCGCGGGTCACACCACATCTGGCAGTCAGCCTTGCCCGGTTGCTCATACGCCGGTGCCAGCAAGGCGCAGTCGTGCTTCCTCGCCAGGGCCTGCCAGTGGAGATCGTAAGCCCCGGTCAGGCCCGACGTGCACGATCCTTCCCCGCAACCGTGCTGATGCACCATGACGCCCCGCAAGCGCTCCACCTGCGATGGAATCCAGACGGTATAATTAACGGGGAAAATGAGGCTCCCCGGCACCGTCGATGCCGGGTAGCGCACGCGGAAGTACGGCGGGTCAGCATCCGGGAAAACATCGTACGGCGCTTGTTGCGCAGGGCATGTTACTGCGAGCGTAACCAGGAGCAGCGATAGGCGGTTCAACGTCCGTAGCATGGCGGGCAGTATGGAGCAGTCCACCGGAAGGTCAATGCATGAAGTTTTCTTTTCCATGCGTGTCGTATGGCGTACATCCTCCGGGCTATTCGGGCACCCTCAGCCCGGCCGGCTAATTCAACCGCTCGCGGACAAAAGCAGGCAGGCGCTTGTCCCGGGTGTTGACAACCCGGACATGCTTGTCGTTCTTCAGCCTTGCACCGGGCGTGCTGCGGCCATTGTCAACCTGCTGCTTCAGCAAGGCGACCATCTTGGAGACGCGATCCGGGTGTTGCGCCGCCAGGTTCTTGTCCTCGTGCGGGTCACCTGCCAGGTCGAACAACTGGACAAAGGGTGACCGAAACAAATCCGATTCCTTCGGCTTGCCCTGGAAACCATCCAGCGCCTTGCGCCAGGCCACCTCCGGCATGGGATCATTGCCGTTCGCGTTTTCTGAAGCACTATTCGTCCCGCTCCCGGGGCATAGGCACAACTTCCAGTTCCCGTCACGCACCACGAATGCGGTGACGGATTGCATGACCAGGCTTTGCCGAGTTCCCTTGGCCTTTGGCTTTCGCAGGAGATGGGCGAAACTGATCGAGTCAGGTGCTTCATCTTCCGCACATTTCACCCCCGCCAGCTCGGCGAAGGTCGCCATGAAATCATTGAGACCGACCAGGGCATCGCAGGTTTCCCCTGCGGCAATCACGCCGGGCCAATGGGCAATCAGCGGCACCCGCAAGCCGCCCTCGTAGACCGAGAACTTGTAGCCGCGATGCGGCCCACTCGGGTAATGCCCCTTGGCCTCCTGTTGTTGAATCTGGGCGGGCGTCGCCTTCAGGATGTTACCGGCATAGGGAGCCGGACCGTGATCGGAGGAAAACAGGACCAGCGTATGCTGGTCAAGGCCCCTACCCTTCAACGCGTTCATCACGCGCTCCACGGAGTGGTCGACCTCCATGACGAAGTCGCCGTACACGCCCAGCGCGCTTTTGCCCCGCCATTTCACACCGGGACTGGTCGGCGTGTGCGGGGCGGTGAGCGCGAGGAAAAGAAAGAAGGGGTGGCCTTCCTGTTGCTGGGCAATGAAGGACGTCGCCTCGGTATAGAATGTTTCCAATACTTCATGGTCCTGGAAATCCTTCTCTGCCGGCCCGACCCGGTTGAAGGCACTCCAGCCCTTTTGAGCCGTGACCTCGCCCTGCCAAACATTATTCCGGGCATAAGCGTAGGGATACATGTCGAGGGAGCCGGGCAGGATAAAACTGAAGTCAAAGCCGAACTGAACCGGCCCGTATGTCAAGGGCCGGGTGAAATCAACGTTGGTCAGGCCCTGCTTCTTGCCGTCCAGCGTTACCATGGTCGTGCCGAGATGCCATTTACCCACGTACCCGGTCCGGTAACCGGAACGCTTGAGCAATTTCCCGAGGGTTGATTTTTCCGTATGCGGACGGGGACCACAGAAGCCCCAGGGACCATTGTTAACCGTTGCCCCGAAGCGCCAGGGATAGCGTCCGGTCATCAGGGCCCGCCGCGTGGGCCCGCATATCGAGGCATTCGGATGCGCATCGGTAAAGCGCAACCCGCCTGCGGCCAGCGCGTCGATATTCGGCGTGTCGACCAGGCAGCGGTCGCCCCCGTAACAGTTCACATCCCCGATACCCAGGTCATCGGCCAGGATAAAGACAATGTTGGGCTTTTCGGAGGCGGAGAGAACCGAAGCCAGGCCCACGGAAAGGACCGGGAGAAGGATCCATCGTTGCAGGGAATTATTCATGGGTGTTTCCGATAACTGCGCTCTCTCTCTTGCGTGATCGTTACCCGGCGGTCGAGATTATCCACCTGCTACTCAACGTTTCTGCCCAGGCAAGGTTCCATACCCGGGCATGGATGGCCGTTTTCATGGTGCCTGGTCCTTGTCGGATGGATTGATATCAGGGATGCAAGGGAAGGCCCTTGAGTAATCCCTGCAGCAAGCCCCACTCGTACCGCGTCTGCTTCCAGTTCACGGCCTTCATGGATTCATCGGCGGGACGGGTGGCGACCAGGCGAAGCCGGTTCGGCGCCACCAGGTTCCCACCGGGCACCCAGTCATCCTGCTTATAGGTAAATATGCTGTGGACGGTCCCCGGCCCACCGCAGGAGTGGCAGGCGATACAGGACTGCATCGTGGTCTTGATTCCCCCGGCCCCCGGGTTGTGACGGTACGGATCCTTGCGGTGCAGCAGGGAAACCCGCAACGGCTCGCTCCAGTCGATCGCCTTGAGACCGCCATGGCCCTCGGCGAAGAGCCCGCGCCGCTGCATCCGGAACTTGAGCGCCGCCTGGCTGTTCTGGTGGTCGGTCACCTCCGTGCCGACTTGACGGTACACGCGCATCTGCAGGGTCTGGGTGATGGGCGTTGTACGTATCCGGCCGGTGTCGTCGATCACCGCCATCTGCCGAAGCAGGGCCGTGGTCGTCCCAACAGGAAACTGTGGAAGATCACCCGCCTCGTGCGTTGTACCCTGCCGGGTTACCCGGTTCAGATCATCGAGGTAGTTCAAGGTCGCCTTCCGCCCCCCGGGCAAGCGAAGGAAGACCAGGAACGGAGAACGACCCTGGTAATACTGGACGTGCACCGGCGCACTCGGACCGGAAATGGCCCCGCGGACACAGACCCAGGGACCCTCCGCATCGAGCAAGGTGCCCGGCAAAAAGGGCCTTTGGGGATGCGCGGGATCATAGGCGGCACGAAAGGTCCCTGCTTCCACGGTACAGGCGAGGTTGTCAGGCAAGGCGTCAATGCGCTCTGGACTCAGTGCCAGGTGGCCGATGGCAGCAGCGAGCCGGGTTCGCAATGCATCGGACCCGGCATGGGCACTCCAGTCGAAGATCGACCAGAGGTCGTGCTGCAACACCGCACGCTTCAGCGGATCGGCGATAAGGGCGTGGCCATCGTTCGCGAGAAACTCGTCCAGGACCGCGAGCGCTGCCACATGGCTGGGGCCCGTCTTCAGGAAAGAGGAGGTGTCGGGCCAGAGCAGCGGATCAACGACATCGGAGTCCGGGGTGTCGGCTGCCGTGTCCGTGCGGACAAAAAAGGCCTGGTGGATTCGGTTCCACAGGTGCGATGGATCGGCATCGTAGATCCCCACAGCCGGTGATGCTCCATCCACGACGGCGGCACCAACCGGGCCCACCCAGAGGCCCGCCCAGGCGAGGAGGACGGCCATGCGCCCGCACACCGTGCCCAGGGCGAGGATATAAGTAAAGCATGCTGCATTCATGACGCGACCTCTTGGGTGATTCTTGCCTGCGGAGGCCAGCATACCAAACCATTTATCTGATGAGAACAGGCAAAAGGAACAAAAGCGGTAGCGGGGTCAGCGCGTACCGTGCCATCAGCAATTCTATCATCGAAACACCTGTAGAAAACGTGCTTCTGCCTCGACACTGCCGATCAATATCAGTTCGGCATCCGCGGGAAGCGTGGTGGATGGATCCGGATTCACATTTAAGCCTTCGCTGCTGCGCACCGCCACCACGGTGCTTCCGGTTTTCTGGCGAATGGCCGTCTCGATGATGGATTTCCCCACCAGCGAGGGCGGCACGCTCATCCTGAAAAAGTCCAGGCCCTCGGCGAGCATCACGATTTCCGCCCCCTTCAGCGTATTGAACATCGCATTCGCACCCATCGAGGCATAGGACATCACAAAATCGCTGCCCGCACGATGCATGGTGGCCACGTTGCGCTCCACCACGGCGCGGGTGATGATCTGGATGTCGGGCCGCAGGCGCCGGCAATAAATGGTGAGGTATACATTGGTATCGTCATCGTGCGGGGTAATGATGACGGTCGCAGCTTCCATGATGCCCGCCTCCTCCAGCACCTCCAGTTCGGCGGCGTTGCCCTGCACGTACAATTCAGGGTCCCGTACACGCTCGGCTAATTTTTCAATGATACGATTTCGAATGCCCGATCGGGTCAAGGCCGCACTCGTCGCCCGACCCACGCGTCCGCCACCAATAATCACGACCGGGGCATCGGACGCATTATAAATACAGAAGAGTTCATCGTAGTCTTCCATTTGACTTCGCGTTCCAACCAGCACCAGGATCGCTTTGTCATCAATCACTGTGTCGGGTTCCGGCAGCAAAAATTTACCCCGTTCCCACATCCCGACCAGGCTCAAACTGACGTTTTCGCGCAGCTTGCTCTCGCTCACGGTTTTACCCGCGAGTGGCGTGGCATGCGCAGAGGCTTCCGCGACCAACAATTCGTCGAAACCACCGATCACGTGTGTTACGGCGTCATTGCCCGAGGTGCGACGGGCGAGGGCTTCGCCCATCATGTTTCCCAACTGGAAAACGCGGGTACAACCGGCGAGCTCCAGGATATCAACCGAGGCGGCATCGTTCGCGGTAGCCACAATCGGGATATCCTCGTTCAAGGCACGTACGGTGAAAACCACGTGGGTATTTACTTCATCGCTACAGGTCGTCGCCACCATGGCCGCATGTTCGATTCGCGCGCTCCGATAAACATCGGGGTCGTCCAGTTCGCCCAGCACAGTACAGATATCAAGATCGTGATAGTGCAGGGCTTGCTCGAGCTCGGGAACAATCAACACATAGGTGTAATTGTAGCTGGTCAGCTTGTTGATCAAGCTTCTGGTTACGGCATCGTAATGGGTCAGCACTACGTGCCCACTCATCGTCTCCGGGACCGAGCGCGGCGCGCGGGCCGCATGCTGCGCCTGCATCCAGGGCAGGTAAAAGAACTGTATGAATAAAAACGGTAACAACACCAGCATGAAGGTGGCTCCCGACAACAACACCACCATCGAAAACAGTCGCCCCGCGTCCGACGTGAAGGTAATATCGCCGAGTCCCAGCGTCGACATCACGGTTAAAGACCAATACACCCCGGTGAACCAGCTGTGCTGCTGCCCCTCAAGCTCCATGAGCAGGTGAAAAATCACGCTGTACACCACGACCAGCGCCAGCATGGCCACCAAAAACCGGCCAAGCAGAACCAGATTCCTCCGGCTGCCGGGGTTGCTGATCAATTGCGAATACAATGCGGGTAGGAATTTCATTTCAGGATTGCCCCAGCCAACTCATGCCCCCTGCAACCTAATCCCCGGTATACCCATATGCCAATCCTTTTGACATATAAACGCGGAACGGCTCACGGGTTCTGACAAACACCATTCATGCACATGCGCATCGAACGACTCGCGGTCACTCAGCGAACGGGACGGTGCCGTTCTCCCCGATCTTTCTCTCAAGGAGCTTGCCATTCAATTTGTACCTGAGCAGCAGTACTTCTTTACGCCAGGCGCGGGGTCTCTTCCAGCTACCGTATTCGTCATGGCAAAATCGTAATCCCGGGCATCCAGGTATTGCTGTATGGGCTTGCTCACATCCATCTGCCTCTTGGAGTCGCCGGCTATG
>JAYGFS010000426.1:0-1632 GCA_046581765.1 Verrucomicrobiota bacterium | reverse complement strand
TCGAGGTCCAGGTACTCGACCTGGGCTATGCGGACGTGTACACCAAGAAGTTCAACAAGCCCGCTGACTGGTTCACCAGCCACGGCGACGTTTTCCCGGTCGGGGCAAAAATGAAACCCTTTCCCCCCGTGGCACCCAACGGTACAAGGAGTTTTCCCTCGAAAAACCTGACGCTTGGCCTCGACCAGTGGAACCACTACTACATCCGCGCGATCAACGGGGAGGTGCGGCTCTGGGTGAACGGCGAAGAGGTCTCGGGCGGCACCAACTGCCATCCGCGCAGTGGTTTCCTGTGCTTTGAATCCGAGGGCGCACCCATCGAGTTCCGCAAGATCCGCATCCGGGAATTGCCCTGACCGGGCCCAGGGCTCTTTATCCGCTACGTGTTCAGGGACACCCCGCCCACGGGAAGCTCCGGGAGGGCGACCGGATCACCGGCGCAAAAAAATAACCGGGCATCAGGGAGCGAAAACCTCGACCCGGTACCAGGCGCGCAGGGCCGGCGCAATCGTGTCGAGAAGGATGTTTTCGGGGGGCGTCGCGGGCAAGGCGGTCTGGATGTCCACCCAGGGATCCAGCACGGAACTCTTGCGCGACACGCGGTACCAGCGATTGCTCTCGCTCGGCCAGCAAAGCTCCATTTCCCCGGCGATCGACGTCACCCGGAGGTCGATAATCAGCAGGGAGGCGGCATCTAGCGGATCCGTCCCTGCCTGGAATTCCGCCACGTCTGGAAAGCCATCCTGGTCGAAGTCGCTGAAGAGGTGCGCGGTGCTGAGGTCCCCGAATACCGCCAGCTCCCAGGCATCCAGCATATAATCCCCGTCGCTATCCGGATCCTCGCTCACGACAGTCCCGTATACCGCGAAGGACGACGCGGCGCGCTGGCTCTGGTATTCCGCCCAGATCCAGTTGTCGGATTGCGCGAAGGTGGCCATGCGCACCTCGTCCAGCTCGCCCACCATGTAGGACGTGGGCCCGATAGCGCCGTTGATCGTGGTGGCCTCGGATCCCACGCCGATGAAACCGCCGCGCACGCTGCCGTTGCCCACCGCCTGGCCGTTGTGGGCATTGATGGCCACGACCGGTATCCCGTCGATGAAGATCTTCTTGTCGATGCCCGGGGCCGCGGTCGCCTTGAACCAGCCGACCAGGTGGTGCCACTGGTTGTCGGTCACGGCACCCGGGGAACCCATGTCATGCTGGGCGTTGCCCGCGCTTTTCGTGTCCCAGCCAACCGTATTCGCTAAGCGGTCGTCCTTTACCGCTAAACGAAAATACTCGCTTCGATCGTAGCTGACCAACATCTGGTTTGCCGTACTCCCAGACTTGACCCAGGCGCTGACCATGATCTCCTGGATAGCGCCAACCTGCTGGTAGAGCAATTTGTCGACGGCCAGGTAGGTGCCGCTGCTCATGAGTTGCCCGCCACCGATAAGCCCGGCGGCATCGACCGTGCCCACGTTGATCCCGTCATAGGCGTTGCTGGTGCTGTCCAGGTTATCCTCCGCGAGGTGCAGGACCGCATGATAATTGTTCGACCACACCGATCCGTCCTGGGTGTAGGGGGGCAGGCCTGCACTCGCGGCGGCTTCATCGCCCCAGGTCGCGACCATACAGGTGTTGCTGTCC
>JAYGFS010000319.1:0-5049 GCA_046581765.1 Verrucomicrobiota bacterium | reverse complement strand
CGCTTGCCAGGATGGCTTCAAAAAGTTCGCGGCAGATCTCGGTTGAGAAACATTTCGGGGGCAGGAACTCCCGCGCGATTTCTACCGTTTCGTGGTGGGCGTTGAGAAGTTCCACCAGAGCGACCTCCTGCTGCGGATATTTCGTAGTGGGCCCGTTCTGCTGGCCCACTTCGGGCGAGGCCTGCGCTTGTTGTTGTGGATTGCGCTGCGTTCGGCGCTGGGCGTTCTTGTTGCGGTCCAGGTCACTGCGCAGCGCATCCACGGATATATTCAAGCGTTCCGCCGCCTCTTGGGCGAGCCGGTCTCGCTGCACTGCAGAGGCCGCCTGGTTGATGGTCTCCATCACCTGCCGCGCGATCCGTATTTGACCCGCTTCACTTCCGGGATCCTCCCGCTGGCGCAAGATGTTGATTTGGAAGTCGAGCAGGCTCTTCGCCCCGGCGATTTGTTCAAGAAAACCTTCCGTGCCCAGCTTGAGCACCAGGCTGTCCGGGTCCTCGCCCTCGGGCAGATCGACCGCGCTTACCGTCAACCCGGCCGCCAGGAATTGATGGCCTGAACGCAACGCGGCATTCTTGCCCGCGGTATCGGCATCGAGCACCAGGATCACCTCGTCGGCATACCGCTTGAGCATCCGTGCATGGTCCTCGGTAACCGCCGTTCCCTGGGCTGCAACGGCATGGGTCAGCCCGGCCTCGTGACAGCGGATCACGTCGATTTGCCCTTCGCAAAGCACCGCTTTTCGCTGGTCAACGATAGCCGAACGGGCCTTGTCCAGGCCGAACAATACCCGTGATTTCTTGAACAGCATGGTCTCCGGGCTGTTGATGTACTTGGCGGGATGGGTGGAGCCAGGGAGCACCCGGCCGCTGAAGCCGATGGCTCGGCCCAATTCATCCATAATGGGAAACATCAGGCGGTCGCGGAATCGGTCCGTATAGGTGTCTGATGATGGATCCTCCGGATTACGGGGCTTGATTACGCCCGCTGCGGCCATCTGTTTTTCCGTGTAGTCTTTCTTTTTCCCCCAGGCGATGACGTGTTCATAGGCCTCTGGTGCGTAGCCGATCATGAAGGCCTTTATGGTCTCCGGGTCCATCTTCCGGTCCTCGACGTACTGCCGCGCCTTGGCCGCACCGGGATCCTCCAGGAGGAGTTGATGATAGTGTTGGGCGAGCTCGTCGTTGATCCGGAGCAGGATAGCCTTGTCGATGCCGTCCTTGTTGCGTTGCTGCCTCGGCTCAAATTCGACCCCGACCCTCTTGGCAAGGATCTGCATCGCGGTAATGAAGTCTACGCCCTCGACCCCCATGATAAAGCTGAAGACGTCGCCGCCCTGGTCGCAGCCGAAGCAGTGATACATCTGCCGTTGCTGGTTCACGGTGAAGGAAGGGGTCTTCTCCCGGTGAAAGGGACAAAGGCCCTTGTAGGTCGATCCCGCCCGCCTGAGTGGCACGTAGGATTCCACCACGTCGACGATATCGGCGCGCGCCCTGATCTCTTCCTTCACCTGGTCGTCCATTGGCACGCGCTTATTCTTTCCCGTCCCCATCTTCCGGGGCTTCTTTTCCCACCTCGACCCGGTCACCCATGTACATGGCAAACCATTCCGGCAGATGCTGATGCCCAATACGTCCGAACATGGACTCCTCCAGCACATGTTTGCCGAGGTATGCGTGTTTCGAGATGCCGACGAAGAGGATCACCAGGCCGATCACGATGGTGGCCTTTGCCGTGCCCGCCAGGAAACCGCCGACGCGCTCGAGCCAGGAGGGAATGGCAAACTCCAGCATGTTCTTCAGGGCGACAAACAGGAGTTTCAGCACCACGAGCAAGCCTATGATCACCAGGATCAGGGTGATAATCCGAAGCGCGGGTCCGTTTTCCATTTGCGGGGTCAAGTCGGAGACCTTCTCGGAAAACGGTTCGTACAGGCGCCACCCGCCGAGGGCCGTCCCGCCGTAAATAACCAGGCCCGCCACTTGCTTGGAGAGCCCCTTGAAAAGCCCGTATACCGACCACATGACCAGGAGGGCGACCCAGCACCAGTCGACCAGGTTGAGATGTTCGTTTAATTGCCCCAAGCCTTCCATGCCCCTTGTTTACGTGGCGTGGCGCATTCCGCAACGTTGGAATACGATAAATGCCCGGGGCCGATGTCCCGGCGGATTTCCTGCCGCCGACAACTCGCTGGACAGGATCTCGTGGTTCAATGCCGAGTGTCGAGGCATCCCCGATGCGGAGGAGAGCGGGGCGGTCTCCGGGGAAGGGTGGTCTATCGCCCTTCCATCACCCCGGCGTCTCTAGAACATGGTGTAGATGAAGGGCAGGGTCGTCTGGGTTACCCCCATGAGAATGCCGAAGGCAAGCAGGATCAGGACCAGGGGAATCAGCCACCAGGCCTTGTTCTGCCAGGCGTATTGGCAAAGTTCTTTAATCAAGCGACCGAGATATTTGAGTGAACGCATCGAGTTTCCTTAATCCTTAACCGTATGGAAGCCCGCAGTGCCAGGCATAATGGCCGGGCATGCCCGAACGATCAGGATCGTGCATGGCTCTCGTCGGCTTATTCCGTTAATCCAGTTGAAATTCCTGTTGCCAGTCATCTGTCTGATCCCACGCGGGCTGGTCTTCCTTCCGCAGGATGAACGACCCGAGGACGAGCACGTCCATTTCCGTGCGCATGAAACACCGGTAGCCGTCTTCAGGCGTACACACAATCGGCTCACCCCGCACGTTAAATGAGGTGTTGATGATTATACCATACCCCGTTTCGGCCTCAAAGGCCCTAATAATCTTGTAATAGCGACGATTGGATTCCTCCGTAACCGTCTGCACCCGAGCGGAATAGTCCACATGGGTGATCGCCGGGACATCCGAGCGGACCTGGTTGATTCGCTCGCGCATGGGGACGGAATCCGCGTCGTCGATTCCCTTGCAACGATCCCGTTTCACCGGGGCGACCAGCAGCATGTAAGGCGAAGGGGTGTCGAGTTCAAAGAAGTCGCTCGCGCGTTCCTCGAGGCAGGACGGGGCGAAGGGCCGAAAGGATTCCCGGTACTTGATTTTCAGGTTCATCACCGTCTGCATCTTGGAGCTGCGCGCATCGCCAATGATCGAGCGGCCGCCGAGGGCGCGCGGGCCGAATTCCATGCGACCCTGGCAGAGCCCGACCACCTTTTCATCGGCCATGATTTGAGCGATTTCTGTTGCCCAGGCGTCTTCGTCTTCGACCCGTTTCCCGACGTAGCCGTTTCGTTTGAGATAGGCCTCGATTTCGTCGTCTTCAAAATCCGGTCCGAGGTAGGAGCCCTGCATGCTGTCCTTGCCCGGCACCACGATGCGGGGTTTTTCCTCGATCAGGTGCCAGACCGTGAGGGCTGCACCCAGCGCGCCGCCCGCATCGCCCGCGGCCGGTTGAATCCAGATATCGTCAAAAGGGCCCTCGCGCAGGAGGCGTCCGTTGGCCACGCAGTTCAGTGCCACCCCGCCCGCCATGCAGAGGTTCTTCTCGCCGGTCAACTGGTGGGCATGGTTCGCCATCTTCAATACGATCTCCTCGGTGACCACCTGGATCGACTTGGCGATATCGCGTTCACGCGCGGAGATCTCCGACTCGGCCTGGCGTGCGGGGCCACCGAAAAGTTCGGCAAACTTGTCGTTGGTCATCTTTACATCGTCGAGATAGGCAAAGTATTCCATGTTGAGGCGGAACGAACCGTCATCACGAATCGTAAGCAGCTTGTCGAGAATGAGGTCCTTGTACTTCGCCTCCCCGTACGGTGCGAGTCCCATGAGCTTGTACTCGCCGGAGTTCACGCGGAAGCCGGTGAAGTAGGTGAAGGCGGAATACAGCAGGCCGAGCGAGTGGGGAAATTTCAGGTCCTTGAGAATTTCCATCTCCCGGCCCCTGCCGTGGCCGATCGTGCTGGCGGCCCATTCACCGACGCCGTCGACCGTGAGGATGGCGGCGCTTTCAAAAGGCGAAGGATAAAACGCACTTGCCGCATGCGATTCGTGGTGCTCGGGAAAATACAGGTGGTCCGGCATCTTGAACCCGGCCAACTCGAGCGATTTATCGATCTGGACCGGGATCCAGAGTTTCTTCTTCATCCAGATCGGCAGGGCCAGCATGTACGGCTTCAAGCCCCTGGGGGCGATGCTCATGTAGGTCTCGAGGATGCGCACGAATTTGTTGATCGGCTTGTCGTAAAACGCGACCGCATCGAGGCCATCCGGGTCAACCCCCCCCTCGGCCAGGCAGTATCGGACCGCGTTTACGGGAAAATTCTCGTCGTGCTTGATCCGCGTGAAGCGTTCTTCCTGTGCGGCGGCGACAATCTTGCCGTCCTGGACCAGGCAGGCCGCGGAGTCGTGATAATAGGCACTGATGCCGAGAATGTTCATTAAAATTGTTTCCGGTAGTAGCTCTTGTCGGTGATCGTGTCCCGTTCCTCCCAGAAGGTCTCTTCCTTCGCGGGCTTCTTGAGCTTGAGTTTGTCGACGCCCATCACCGCCATGCAGGCGTGGGAGAGTACAAAGAAGGTGTAGAACAGGGGAACGAGCAGGATGTAGGCGAGGGCGACCCCGACCCCGTGGGCGAGCCTGTTGAAGCTCGCCTCGATCCGGTGGAAGGCCGGCGGGATGAAAAAGGCACAGCAGGCGATGATGGTCGATACGCTGACGATGAAAACCGGCATACCGGTATGCCCTTTCTTGAAATAAAGAAAGGCGGCGATGCTGTAGCCGATGACGATGCCGACCAGGCCCTTGATTATCTCGGCTTTACGCGTGGACGGTGTGGGGGCGCCGCCCTCCTTCTGCCAATGCCACACGATGTCGGACACGCGATTCTGTCGATAGATTTCTTCTGCCATGGAAACCAAAGTTAAACGGTGAATGCTGAGGTAAACCCTGCGTCTCTTCAAGTCCCGTATGCCTCAATATCGAGGAATAGAGGCGTCTATTTTTGCCGCCCAGTCCAGGATGCCACCGCTCAGGTTCCGGACACGCTTGAAGCCTTGATCCTGGAGAAACAGCTGCGCCTTT
>JAYGFS010000293.1:0-3409 GCA_046581765.1 Verrucomicrobiota bacterium | reverse complement strand
GACCCAAAGAAGGCAATCACATGCTTGCCATCGGTTGCCGGCGTTGCATTGGCATGCGTGGCCTTGATATGCCGCTTGTCTTTGGGCCTGCCGCTGGTCACCGGCTCGTTCCAGAGGATCTTTCCGCTGGCTATGTCCAGGCAGATCAGCCGCCATGTGTGCCTTGAGGTGTCGGGAGCGGCATCCCCGGAGCCGTACAGTCCGGGCTTGAAGCTGGCTTTGCCTGTACTGCTCACGGCTGTGGTAACGAACAGCTTGTCCCCGTGAATGATCGGGCTCGAGTGCCCCAGGCCCGGGATCTCGACCCGCCATGCGATACCCTTGCCGGTTTTCGCGTTCCATTCCAGGGGCAGATCCTGTTGGTCGGCGAAACCCACGGCGTATGGACCGCGGAAGCCCGGCCAGTCGCCGGGGTCGGCGAAGAGGACCGTGGACAGGAATATGGGAAGGGTCAGGGGCCACCGAGGCATGGGGGTATTATACATGGCCGGGTGCTGGATTTTGACCGGAAAATGGTTCGGCTTCACCGCGCGGGGATGGATAGTCCCCGGGCATGCATCCCTTCCGGCTGTTGGGAAAACCCACTGCGAAGACCCGTCCACCGCCTGCATTATTTTCTGAACAAAAGGGCCACTATTCAGCTTTTCAATCGAGCGAGGAAAGGGGAGAAGGGAGCCATGGAAACGATCGAAGAATCCGATAAGGGCGTGCCGGCCATTGAAATCGAGTACGTCACCCACTTTTTCAAGGCCCACCGGGCAGTGGATAATGTCACTTTTTCAGTGGACCAGAGCTCGATTCACGGTTTTGTCGGGCCGAACGGGGCGGGCAAGACCACCTCGCTGCGCCTGCTCGCCACGCTCCTGAAACCCCAGCACGGTACGCTTCGGGTATACGGCTATGATGTAAAGCACCAGTACAAGGAGGTTCGCAGGCGGATCGGGTTTATGCCGGACCACTTCAGCATGTACCGCCAGATGACTGTTTTCGAATACCTCGATTTCTTCGCCGCGGCCTATGGCATGAATGTCGCGGAACGCAACAAGACGATCGGGGACGTGCTCGCGCTCACGGATATGGATGGGCGGAAAAAGGATCTCATCAAGAGTCTCTCCCGCGGGATGCAACAGCGGGTCAGCCTCGCCCGCGTGCTCGTGCACGACCCCAAATTGCTCCTGCTTGACGAACCAGCCAGTGGGCTCGACCCCCGGGCACGGATTGAGCTCATGGAGATTCTGCTTGCGCTCAAGGATCTCGGCAAAACAATCTTTATCAGTTCGCATATTCTCAGCGAGCTCGCAGACCTCTGTGACAGCGTGACCATCCTCGATCGCGGCCAGGTCAAGTACAGCGGGAGCATGCATAGCCTGCTCGACCAGGACCAGGAGCACCTGCGCTATACCATTCGCCTGCAGCAGCCCTGCGACGGCTTGGAGGCCATCCTCCAGCAGATCGATGGGGTCATGCTGGTCAAGCCGCTGGATGAGGCCCCCGGTGTACAGGTTGAATTCGATGGAACCGTCGTGGATACGAACCACATTCTCCAGTCGGTGATCGGGCAGGGCGGGGGGATCCAGTCCTTCGAGATGGATTCGCGCCACTTGAACCAGGCCTTCCTCGACCTCACGGAGGCGGGCGTTCGGCAATGATCGCCCCGCTGCTGGCCCTGTTTAATCGCTCCATGCGGGTGGAGTCCCGTTCCATCTGGACCTACCTGGTGCGCTTGCTCCTCGTGGGCTTTATTTCCCTGATGCTGCTTATTACCTGGATGTCCAGCCTGATCCAGGCCGCGCCGGGCAGGACCTTCTTCAACATGCTCGTGTTCGTGAACCTGGTTATCATCGTGGGGGTCGGCCTCGTCTACTTTTCTTCAGCGATCACCGAAGAGAAGGAAGAGGCAACGATGGGCCTGCTCATCATGACCGGCCTGAATCCCGTATCGATCCTGCTCGGGAAGTCGACCAGCCGCATGATCACGATGCTGCTGTTACTGGTGGCACAGTTCCCTTTTACCCTGCTCGCGGTAACCCTGGGTGGCGTAACCGTCACCCAGGTGATAGCGGCGTACGTGTGTATGCTGGCCTTCACCGTGCTGCTCTGCAATATCGCCTTGTATTGCTCCGTGTGTTGCCAGCGGGCCGCAACGGCATCCCTGCTCACGGGCATCGCCTTCGTATGCTTCCTGATCTTTCCGTATATCATGAAAGGCGTGCATATCTTGATGGTTGACAATGTAATGATCCTGGATGGGGGCGATCTATCCCTGTTTATTCAGCGTACGTCGCAGGGCATGATCGACATGAATCCCTTTCGCCAGATGGCTCAAATCGTGGGCATCGGCTTCATGGGACGTATTTTTTCCTACCAGGTCTGGAGCAGCCTGGCCGGTGGGTTCTTTTTTTTCGTGCTCGCCCTGCTGAGCTTCAGAAGCCGTACCCGTGAACAGAAAGTCGTTTCGCAGGGGCGAGGCATGGTAACCCGGACGCAGGGTCGCTTGAGCCTGTTCAGCGCCGGGCGTTGCTGGGAAAAACCGCTGGTCTGGAAGGACTTCAACTTCCTGGCGGGCGGCAAACCCATGTTGATTGTCAAGACCCTGGGCCTGTTCATGGTTGCGGGGATCTTCATGTTCTTCAGCATCCTGGCCGTGACCAATAGTTACACCATCAAGACGGACTGGACCGAGGTCTTTGAAGCCACCGGCGGCTTCATCATGATCGCCGCGATTGTGGGTTTTGCGATCGATCTTTGTGTCATCGCGAGTCGCGTGTTCAAGAGCGAGATCAAATGGAAGACCCATTCCAGCTTGATGACGCTACCCTGGAATACGAGCTCGATCGTCAGCCAGAAATTGGTGGGGAGCTTGTTTGGGACCCTTCCGTACTTCATCTTCTTCAGTGCGGGTGCGGTATTGTCTCTCGATGTTTTTTTCGAAGTGCTGTACGAGATGGCAAGTGAGCCGGATGTTGTTCTCGGGATCATCCTGGTCTTCGCGCAGTTCATCATGTTTTTATACTTGGTGGCCTTTTATTCGCTTATCCTCAAGTGGGGTGCACTCGCCTTGGCCTTCGTCACCTATTTCATGGCATCCACGACCTTGTCCTATTGCATCGCGATCCCGGGCATGATGTTATCGATGGCTTCACAGCAGCTTTTTAACTCCTTCTTTCCCCTTTTCCTGATCGGAACCGGGATCTCGGTGGTCATTATCATCGGCCTGCACATGGGTATCTCGCGCCAGCTTGAGCGTGCTGCGGGGGCCGGGGACTAGTGGGTTAATACCCAGGACTTCCGGAAAGGGATTCGGTGCCACCGCCCGGTATGCGCTCAGTGATTCGTGCCGTCTATGCGGCTGACGTCGATCTTGTAGATGCAGACTGCCCCATGGTTCGCGTTCCAGGCATCCTCGTCG
>JAYGFS010000270.1:0-4048 GCA_046581765.1 Verrucomicrobiota bacterium | reverse complement strand
CGGGTCGCCCTCGTCAAGCAGGTCCGGGCCCAGGCAAACGACCAATCGGAATTGCACCTCTCCTTCAAGGCGAAGACCGGTGAGCCGGTGATCTCCGGCATCGAATTGAAGCGGCTGTAGGGCCACTGCTGCACCGCTCTTGAAAGCGGATCCAGGGCGTGCTAAACTCTGGTTGAACCGAAAGGAAACCGAACGATCATGGACCCACAAGCCCCTGTAGAACCCACCCCTGCCCCAGATGCACAACCACCGCTTCCGCAAGCCAAGCCCCTCGCCCCCAAGGTCTTTGGCATCATCCATCTTGTCCTTGGCGTCATGGGCCTGCTCGGGAGCCTGTTCAGCATCGCCATGCTCAAGGTGAGCCTGGGTAGACTTGCCCTCGCGGACCTGGACGGCCCAGGCCTCGCCTGGATAAAAATATCAGCCTTTATAGGGCCCCTCCCCGGGATCCTCCTGATTGTCGCGGGCATCGGCCTCCTGAGCTATAAACGTTACGGGCGCACCCTGAGTATAGCCTATGGATTCCTCGGGCTCCTGCTCGGCGTCACGGACTTGATTATGACCTTCACCGTTATCATGCCCGGCATGATGGGTGTGCCCGGCATTGGCGGCGTGGACCCCGGCCAGGCGCAGGCCGAGATGATGGTGAAGATCATGGGGCTGATCGTCGGTCTCATGCGCATGATCTATCCCCTGGTGCTGGTGATCTTCTTCCTGCGACCCAAGAGCAAGGCCGGACTGAACTGAGCATCATCCTCGAGGGGAACGCCTGTAGGGCCACTGCAACACGGCTCTTGTGAACAAATCCATGGCGTGCTAGGCTCCGGTGGAACCGAGAGGAAACCGAGCGATCATGGACCCACAAGCCCCTGCAGAACCCACGCCTGCACCAGATGCACTACCGCCGCAACCGCAGGCCAAGCCCCTCGCCCCCAAGGTCTTTGGCATCATCCACCTGGTCTTTGGCATCATGGGCCTGCTCGGGGGCCTGTTCGGCATCGCCATGCTCAAGGTGAGCCTGGGCCAGTTGGACCTGGAAGGCCCAGGCCTCGCCTGGATGAAAATCTCAGCCTTTATGGGGCCCCTCCCCGGGATCCTCCTGATTGTCGCGGGCATCGGCCTCCTGAGCTATAAACGGTACGGGCGCACCCTGAGCATCGCCTATGGATTCCTCGGGCTCCTGTTCGGCGTCGTGGGCATGATTATGACCTTCACCTTTGTCATGCCCGGCATGATGGCCCAGCAAATCCAGAACGACGCGGCCCTGGGATCTTTCCAGGCCGCGGATCCCATCCAGATCGGGAGGATCATGGGGCTGGTCGGCGGTCTCATGGGCATGATCTATCCCCTGGTGCTGGTGATCTTCTTCCTGCGACCCAAGAGCAAGGTCGGACTGGACTGAGCATCATCCTCGAGCGGAACGCCTTTCCCCTCGAGGACCGGGATGGTACACCCTCCGCCGGGAGGACCCTTGTTCGTGGGGAAGGCATGCCGCCGATGCCTTCACCCTTCACCGCTCGGGAGAAAAACCCGTACCCGAGAAGGAGGATCCATGTTTACTGCATTCCCGATGACAAAATCGTCCTGCGCCATTGCCTGGCCGCAGCCCTTCTTTTTGCTGCGGCCTTTTGTGTAAAAGGTCAACTGGTCGACAGCAGCCAGGTGAGCTCGACCGCGATGCACCGCACCTCTTCGGCCTGGGCCTGCAGGAAATGCTCGCGGATGAAATGACAACGGAGCTACGGAATCTCCGTGACGACATGGGGCATGCCTGCTTCCGCCTGCACCAGGAATAAGGTACCGGTTCGGGCGTGGGTGCGGCCTAGCGAATGGCGCGGTAGAACTCGCTGGCACTTGCCGGGACATGGAGTAACTCGAGGGCGCCCGCCGGGCCGGAGACCAGGGTGCTGATCGCCTGCCAGACATGTGGCGGGGGCAAGGTGTTGTCGGCGAACTGGATCGTGTACGCGGTATTCGGCACCCCGGTGAAGAACAGGCGAACCCCACCTACTTCGCGCAGCGGCGGCAGGGCCACGATTTCCAACGCGGGATCGGTCGCCGTCAGCACCACCTCATTGCCACTCCCACCGGTGTAAGTGATCGAGAAAACGTTCGCACCCGCAATCAGTTTCGTGCCTTCCGGGAGGCCAGAAAACGTACCGTTCACCAAGTTGGTTCCGTTGTTCTGGATGATGGTGAAGGCGTCCCCCGGGTTCGCGGTATGCGGACTGTTCACGACCAGTGACCCGGCCAGGCCCAGGTCCCCGGAAAGCACCACCCGGTCGTGCCCGTTGCTCACGCCGGCACCGCCGGGGCCCGCGATATCGATTTCCAGCACCCCGCTATTCTGGATGTAGTCGTTTCCACCGTTGATGGTAAAACTGCGGACCAGGTTAGTATCACCAACCCGGAGCAAGCCCCCATCCTGGGTCAGGGAACCATTGGAAACCGCGGCGAAATTCGCCAGCATGCCCCCGGAAAAATGAAAGTTGGTCGTGCTCGACCCGGCGAGGTTGATCTGCCCGCCATTGGAGTGAAATACCCCGTCCAGCAAGTTCACCTGGTCTAGCGGACCGCCCGCCCGGAAGTTGATATTCCCCGCTGATCCGCCCGCTCCCAGGCGAAGTGTTCCGCCATCCAGCGTCAGGTCCAGGCCACTCGTGAGGTTGGTGTTGTTGCCGAGGTTCATATCGCGCCCCACGTTCACCACGCCATTGCTCAGGATGCTGACGATCCCCTGCCCACTGTTCACGTTCCAGTCGCGGAAGCCGTTCCCTCCGGTCATTTCCAGCCGTGCTTCCGCTGTCCCTCCCCCGATGCTTACCTGGGCCACCGATCCCAGTGACTGGCCGGTGATAAAGTTGTTGTTGTTCATGGTGATGAGGCCGGAATGGAAAAGGAAGGTGCCCGTCCCCTTGTTGGCGACCTCAAAATTTGCACTCGAGACGGTCTGCATGTTGATGACCGGTGCGTTCGAACCATCCACCGTACCCACGATGAGCGTACCGCTTGAGCTCGTCCCCTGCTGCGCGAGGATGAGCCCCCGGGACAGGTTCACCACGCCGCCTTCAATCCGGACGACACCGGTGGTGGCATTCGTATTCGCATTGCCGATCACGAGATTGTTGGCCGCCCGCGTGCCCACGTTGAGCAGGCCATTGGTCATGACCAGCAGGCCCTGCCCGCCCGAGCCGCTTCCCACCACCAGGCTGGTGCCTACATTGATGGTTCCATTATTCAGTTCAAAGCGCCCGTCGGCCAGGTTCCCGACGAGCAGTGAGTTGGTCGTGGAAACGGTGCCCCCGTGCATCAAGTAGGTCCCACTCGCGGCTCCTGCATTCCCCAGGTCGAGGGTGCCACCCACGACCACGTCACCCGAGACCTGCTCGAAGAGACCCGTGCCGGTGTTCCCCACCCGCAGGCTCCCCGGTTGAACATTCACCAGGCCATCCATCATGGTGAAGGTCCCCTCGCTGCCCGCGACCTGGCCGATAATGATATTGGCCCCCAGTTGATGCACGGTGCCGTGGTGCATGAGTACCCGCCCCCGCCCCGCGGCCGAGGTTTCAAAGTTCGCAATCTTGGAATTGATGACCGGGTCCGCGCTGCCGCTCCCACCTGGGAGCCCCATGACCAGGGTCGCATCCCCGGTGGAAAGTTCCGCCATGCGGATCCCCTTGGTCCCGCTGAGTGCCTCGGAATTTATGGTCCCGCTCACGAGGTTGACCACCCCCGTTCCCTTGTGCCCGATGCGCAGGAACTGCTCTACGTTCCAGGTGCGTCCATTGCGCACATGTACCGTGCCCATGCCCACAAGCCCCTCCCCGATATACGCGTTCATGGTATCCAGGGTCGCGCCACCCTGTTCCAGGGTCAGTTCAGCCGTACCCCCGGCACCGAGCGACAAGGTGCCGGTGGTACGAACGGACTGGTTCGAAGGAATGGTATAGGCAAAGTTCCCCGCGGCGGATTGCGCCAGGGCGAAGCGCTGGACCAGGATATCGCCACCGATATCCACCGTGCCGCCATTTAACTGGAACTGCGCCGC
>JAYGFS010000264.1:0-3564 GCA_046581765.1 Verrucomicrobiota bacterium | reverse complement strand
AGGCGAGCAGGAGGGTGACGAGGGTATAGCCCAGGAAGGGGTGTGCCTCCAGGCCGAGCCCCTGCCAGGTAAAAAAGTTGAACCATTCCGGGGAGCAGTTGGTTACCTCGTCCAGGGTGCGACCCGTGTCCAGGGTGCTGTTGGCATGGGCTTTCTTTGCGTAGAGGGCGTGAGCCAGGCCGAGCAGGACCAGCCCGATGCCCGGGATGCCTGGCTTGATCCTGCTTTTCCACCCATGCAGGCAATCAAAACGAGTCACCGTCAACAGCTTCCAGGCCGGGATGGAGAGCAGGCTGAAATAGTAGGTCTGGAAATCCCCGAAGGACATGAACATCGAGGCCAAGCCGCAGAGCATGCCCCCTTTCCAGGATTTGTCCCGCATGAGCAGGGTGGCGCCCAGCCAGAACGCGGGTATCCAGCACATGGCGAAACCCATCGGACTGCCCCCCAGTAGATTCACCCAGCGCCAGGGCAGGCAGATCGCGATGACCCCCGCGGCGTAGGGGATGAGCGGGTGGTCGACGAAGACGCGAACGAGCAGGACGGTGAACCAGGTGGTGAGCCAGAGGCTGAGCAGGCCGCACAGGTTCCAGGCGAGGGCATCGGTACTGATCCAGCTGATGACGGCGAAGACAAACGAGAAGGGGAAGAAGTAGGCGCGTATTTGCTTCGTGGCCGCGTCATCCCCGGTGTTGAACTCGTACAGGTTGTGAAACCAGGGGGTGTCCCCGGAGAGAAAGTCCCGGAAGAGCTGGAAGTGGTACATCAACTGCAGGTGGTCGCCGGGAAACATGGTCCGCAGGTGATCCTTTTCCAGGTTCTGGGAGGAGAAGGGGATGCCCTCGCCCATGTACCGCGGCAGGGGCCAGGTGAAGGCGACCCACACGATCAAGGTGAGCAGGAGGCTCAGGCCGGCCGTCTTGAGCATGCGGTGGTTTCGTTGGTCCTGCATGGGTTTCGTTCCTGGCTACGCGGAGTACGCCCGCCTGTTGCGGTAAACCTGCCTGCAAGCGTGCACTCCATGGGCAAATTCCTTGCATTGCTATTCGTTGCAGATCATGTTCGATCCGACCTGTTCATGCAACGAATAAACCACAAATGACCGGACCGGGTTCCAGGATGCAGATCGCCCTCCTGGCGGGCCTGTGCGCCGTCCTGTTCGCGGTTCTCCAGACCGGTGGCGCATGGATCGTCACCGGCTGGCTGAAGTACCTGCTCCCGCTGGTCCCGGTCGCAGGCCTGGCTTTCTGGCTCCGGCGCAGGCACCCGGGCGAAGCCACGGATGTCCGCAGCCTGCAAGGGCTCGCGATCATGCTGGGCGTTCTCCTGCTTTATCTCTACTCCTCGGCCGCGCAGGATTCTTATTATTTCTTCGCGCAGCACGATGACCGGTCCGCCAAGTTGCGCAAGTACCGGGACACCCTGGAGTGTCTCTCCATCGGCCTGCTCGTGCTCACGCCGCTTTTCCTCTATCGTAGAACCCCCTGGTGGAAATGGACCCTGCCGGTGATCCTCCTGGTGTCGGTCTGCCTGGCCGGGGACGCCCTGTTTACCGCGACGAACGGCGCGCCGATTTACCGCGATGATCACCCCTCCTTCATGCAGCGCTTCTGGATTTTCGGCCAGACCTTCCCGCAGATCCTCTACTACGATCCGAACTGGAACGGCGGACGCTCCACCGCCTACATGGTGGTCTCCGGCTGCCTGGTGCCCGGGATCCTGTACTGGCCTTTCTGGGCCTTCGGCGAGGTCAGCCAGGTCTACACCCCGATCCTGTTTTTCCACTTCTGCATCGTCGTCCCCCTGTTCGGCTTGGCCGCGGTTCGCCTGGTCGGGGGCTCCTGGACCGCGGGTTGGGCCAGCGCGATCCTCGTCTTTGCATCGACCCGCTACTTCATGCTCTGGATGCTGCACTACGGGACGATTGGCTTCAGTTTCGCGATCCCCTTCCTGCTGCTGGCTTCCGCCTGCCTGTACCGGCTGCTCTGGCTGGACAAGCGCGAATGGTGGACCGGCGTCCTGCTCGTGCTCAGCTCGGCGGCCTTCCTGTCCTGGCCCGCCTCCATCCTGATGGGCGTGCCCGTGGCGGTCGCGGTCATGCTCTCCTGGAAACGCCTGGACAGGGCGAAGCTCGTGTACCTGGGGATCTGTGTGGTCTGCATCGCCCTCCTCATGCTCCCGGTGGTGAACGCGGTGCTCAACCACACGGCTGCGGCTCAGCTCATGTCGAAATCCGATGCGGTCATCAGCTGGCAGGGCGTGGTGGTAGGGGGTTGGGGGCAGCTGATGGACCGATTGCGCAACGGGAATCCGCTGATCCTCTTCCTTGGCGTCCTCGGGGTGTTCTTTCTCCGCCGACCCGCTGGGTTCCGGCTCTTCTTCGGCACGATCATCCTCGGCTTCCTGCTGGAGATCGGTTTCATCGGCCAAGTGTTTCCCGCGTCCGAGCTCAAGCGGACCGCGGTGCCCCTGTTCCTGGTGGGGGCCCTTCCGGCGGGGTTCTGGATCGATCGCCTGTTTCGCGAGCAGGTCAAGCCCGCGGCGGCCCTGCAGGGGATGGTCCTCATGCTCCTCCTGCTCGGCGCGCTGAACATGCCCTCTTTCTACTCCGGGAAACGCCTTGAGCACTTCCGGGATGCCCGGCCCTACCTCGCCACCTTTACCGAGTGGGCCAGGGAACACGTGCCGGACCAGGGTCGCCTGCTCTTTGCCGGGCCCACGCGCCACGCGTACAGTGGCGGGCACGTGGCCCTGCTGCCGGTTCTCACCGGCAAGGAAATGATGGCGGTGGACTTCTACAGTTTCTCCGAGAAGCTGGTGAACTACACCTATCCGCCCACGCCCTGGCGGAACACCACCCTCGGCACCTACGAGTGGTTGCAGCTCTTCGGGGTCAGCCACGTGGTCGCCTACGATGAACGCGAGCTGAAATTTTACCGGCGGACGCCGGCGATGTTCATCCCGGTGTTTACCTTCGGAACCGCCCGCACCTTTCACGTGTTTGAGGTTGTCCACGACGACAAGGATCGTTTTTTCAAGGGGACGGGGAGTGTGCATTCCGGGATTAACCGGCTGACGGTTAAAACGACCGAGGAGGACGTGGTCATCAAGTACCACTGGGTTGAAGGCCTCCGGGCTGAAGGCGGGGTCGAACTTTACCCGGTCAAGGTCGCCGAGGGGATCTGGTTTATCGGCATCCGTACCGGCGGGGCGACGAAGGTGGTGCTACGGTACCGGCGTGGCTCCTACGGTCACCCTGTCATCATGGGAGCCTTTCTTCTCGCCCTGTGGACCGCCTGGGTTGCAGCAAGGAGAAGGCTTTCACCGAGGGGAAAGGTTGGATTTGTAAAAAATAAAGGCCCTTCCCCGGGAGGTGGAGAGGCTTAGCCTATCCCCGTTCGCTGCCTTTTTACGCATGTTTCGGCACGATTCAGCGCACCGCAGGTAATTTTCTTGTTTCTTTCACAATGCATGGCGTACAGTACCCCACGATGAAGCATTTCCACGGCTATATCGCTGCTGCAACCCTGTTGGTCCTGCTTGGGTCGGCGGACGCCAAGGATT
>JAYGFS010000535.1:0-1581 GCA_046581765.1 Verrucomicrobiota bacterium | reverse complement strand
CGTGACCGCCATGGACAAGGAGGTCGGCGAGTTGCTGGCCCAGCTGAAGGCGGACGGCCTGGACGATAACACCATCGTTTTCTTCTACAGCGACCACGGCTCGGGCATGCCGCGCCACAAGCGCGCCCTGCTCGACTCCGGCATGCACGTGCCGCTGCTGATTCATTTTCCGAGAAAATGGCAACGGCTGGCCCCGGGAAAAGCGGGGAGCGATTCCGACCGCCTGGTGAATTTTGCCGACTTTGCACCAACCGTGCTCAACCTGGCCGGCCTGCCCATTCCCGGCCACGTGGAAGGCAAGCCCTTCCTCGGCCCCCGGTCGGATACGGCCCACCCATTTGTATTCGGTCACCGAGACCGCGTGGACGAAGTGCTCGACACCGCACGGTCGGTTCATGACCAGCGCTACCTCTACATCCGCACCTTCATGCCGCACCTCGGCTACAACCAGCGAACCGCCTGGCCGGACCTGGGTGAAATTCGCCCCGAGTTCTATGCCGCCGCGGCCGCGGGCAAGTTAAGTGCAGCCCAGGCGCATTTCATGGGCCCGACGCGGCCGAGCGAAGAGCTCTTCGACTGCGCGCAGGATCCCCTGAACCTGAACAACCTCGCCGCCTCCGCCGAACACGCAAAGGTCCTCAAGCGGATGCGCGCGGCCCTGCAATCCCATGTCCATGAAACGAAGGACCTCGGCTTCATCCCCGAGGCCCTCGCCTGGGAATGGTCCGCCGGCAGCACCCCCTACGACCAGGCGCGCAAGCACTACGATGTCGCCGCTGTTTTCGCGGCCGCAAACGATGTGGGTGTCGCGGACAACGCAACCTTTATCAAGCACCTGGACAACCCCGATGCCGCGATTCGCTACTGGGGGGCCATGGGCCTGACAGCCACCGGGGAGCTCAGCAACTCGCATGTCGCAAGGCTGACCAAAACCCTGCAGGATGCCTCGGTATCGGTACGCGTCCAGGCCGCGGATGCCCTCGCCCGGCACGGCCACCTCTCCGCGGCCCTGCCGGTACTGGCACGGGCCCTCACCCACAAAAACATGGCCGCTTCGCTCCATGCGGCCCGCACCGTGGAACTGCTGGGCAAGGACGCCCTGCCCCTGCTCGACGCCATGCGCGCATGCGATGCCCGCATGAAGGTCATCCGTCCACCCGGGACCTCGCCGGTGGTGGTCCAGGCCGGGGATGTCGACATGGCGATGTTCGTCGGATTTTCCACCGAGGCCTTTCTCGTCCGCTTTGGCGGGACGGAGGAGGCCTGGCAAAACCTGTTCGACGGCAAGACCCTGGCCGCTTGGAATGCCCGGGCAAAGGGGGAGGTCAAGGTCGTCGACGGGGAGATCCAGATTCTCGCCAAGGGAGCCAACCTCTGACTGGTACATGAAAAGACCTTCAACGACTTCGAACTCGAGGTCGAGGCGAAGATGCCGGCCGGTGCCTACAACTCCGGCATCGGGTTTCGCTGCACCGGGGAAAATAAGCCGATCGGTTACCAATGCGAAATCGACCGAAAGAAAAGCGGATCGATTTACGCGATCGGCAAGGGATGGGTACTTCCCGCGAAAAACGACTGGAA
>JAYGFS010000165.1:0-14899 GCA_046581765.1 Verrucomicrobiota bacterium | reverse complement strand
TTTGTGCTTGAGAATGCCAATAAGCCAGGTTCGCTCGGTGGATCGACCGGAAAAACGCTCCTTGGATTTGATCCCGGCGAGGAAGGTTTCCTGGACGAGATCCTCGGCGGCGGCGGCGTCCCTGACCCGACTGATCGCATACCGGAACATGATGTCCCCGTGCTCCTGCAGCCAGCGATTGGGGTCGAGTTCTCTGGCATCATCCATGCGCGCATGCTGGCCCATGGCTATAGGGTTTGCAAGCCGTTATGCGGCCCGTGTGACACAGTTGCAGCTTGGCATGACCTCGGGTATATGGCAATTCATTCTCACGAAACGGAGCACGACAATATGAGCGCAAAGATTCATGTCAGGACAAGCGATAAAGAAGCGGGCTCGGTCCCGGTGGTCAAGGTCGACCAACCCTTGACTCTGGTTATTTTCGGCGGCACCGGTGACCTCACGCGTCGCAAACTGCTGCCGGGCCTTTTGGCCCTGTTTGATCGCGGGATGCTGCCGGAACAATTTGCCATCGTGGGATTTGGACGTCGCGATTATGATACGGACAGTTACCGGGCACTCATGGGCGAGGAGGTGCGCGCGTACAGCCGGGTGGTCGTAAGTGACGCCCGGTATGAGACCTTCATGCAGTGTATTTCGTACTTCAAGGGGGACCTGGAAAACATGGATTCCTTTGTGGGCCTGTACGAGCAGTTCAAGGACGTGGAGGCCTTTCCCGCGAGTAAAGTATTCTATCTCAGTACCGCGCCTTCTTATTTCAGCTTGATCATATCGAGTCTACGCAAGGCGGGCCTGGTGAATCGCCCGGAGGCGGGCAAGCCCTCGAGCCGGGTGGTTATTGAAAAGCCCTTCGGCCACGACTTTCAGAGCGCCTACGATCTGAATCAAAAGGTTCTTCGCCTGCTGGATGAAAGCCAAGTCTATCGGATTGATCACTACCTCGGCAAGGAGACGGTCCAGAACATCATTTCATTTCGTTTTGCCAACGCGATCTTTGAGCCGGTCTTCAATAGTCGTTACGTGGACCATATCCAGGTGTCCGCGAGCGAGACGGTGGGCATGGAGAGTGGTCGGGGCGCGTACTACGACAAGGCCGGTGGGCTGCGCGACATGATGCAGAATCACCTGCTGCAGTTGCTCTGCCTGGTTACCATGGAGCCGCCGAGTGGCTTGGCCGCAGACGCGATTCGCAACGAGAAGGTCAAGGTGCTCCAATCCGTGCGGCCGCCGAGCCCGGAGGAGGTCGAACAAAACGTCATTCGCGCACAATATGCCGCCGGAACGGTCGATGGTGAGCCGATTGTGGCCTACGTGAACGAGGATCGCGTGTCCGCCGGGACCCGGACGGAGACCTTTGTCGCCGCGAAGCTGTTTGTCGAGAACTGGCGGTGGGCCGGTGTGCCCATGTATTTGCGTACCGGCAAGCGGATGAAGAACAAGGCCACCAGTATTTCGATTCAGTTCAAGGTGCCACCGCTGAAGTTCTTTCGAACCCTGCAATGTGATGATGATATCTGTGACTTCAGCGCTTCGGAGCCGAATGTACTGACCTTCTGGATCAGCCCGAACGAGGGGATCTCGCTCAGCTTTTCCGCAAAGCGCCCCTCGATGCAGCTGGTCGTGGAAAATGCCAAGATGGATTTCAAATACGACGAAACCTGGGACGTGGATCTGCCCGAGGCCTACGAGACCTTGCTCATGGACATCATGCGCGGCGACTCCACCCTGTTCACGCGGTCAGACGAGGTTGAGGCAGCCTGGCGCATCGTTGATCCAATCCTTGACCATTGGCGCGATCGCCCGGAGATTCCCCTGCACCTGTACGAACCGGGAACCTGGGGCCCGCTGGCGGCCGAGGAACTGATGCACGAAGGGGCTGCCTGGGTGAATGAAGAATGAAAGAGCAGCAACAGTTGATTACCCAGTGCGGTGTCGGCGATGTCGCTTCCCATGTGTTCCTTTGCGGGGATCCGGATCGGGTACCGAGGATTGCCGCTTCCTGGAGTGATGTGCGGGAAGTTTGTCGCACGCGGGAGTATGTGATCCAGACCGGTACGCGCGACGGGGTGGCCTTGACTGCAGCGTCTACCGGGGTGGGGGGTCCGTCCACGGCCGTCATGGTTGAGGAGTTGGTGAATCTCGGTGCGCATACGCTCATTCGCGTGGGGAATAGCGGGGGCCTCGGGGCCGATGTGAACAGGGGCGATTACGTGATCACCACCGCCGCTGTGCGGGACGACGGGACATCGAAGAGCTACGTCTGTCCCGAATACCCGGCGGCGGCGCATTTTTCCGTGACTGCGGCACTGGTGGATGCGGCAAGAGAATCGGACGCCACGGTGCATGTGGGGATTACCTGGTCGGTGGACGCCTTTTATGCGCGCAACAAGGTGCTCGGACCGGATGGTTTGCTGTCGATGAGCCATGGAGGCTACGAGCAGAGCTGGATGAACGGGAAGGTGACCGACATGCAGGCGGCACAGGTCTTGAACGTGGAGATGGAGTCGTCGACTATTTTAACCCTGGCGAATTTATTCGGCGTTCGCGCGGGATGTATCTGCACCGTCTCCGACAGGACGCCCTGGCCCGGACCGGGGGAGGAGATCATCGACCTGGATCAGAATATTTCCGGGGCGATCGAGCTTGCGAATCGGGCGATGATTCAGTTGGCAAAACGGTAGCGGTGCCGCGCAAATCCTTCCCGTACATCTAGGGCGTGATCACCAGTTCGGTCCTCGCCGCCACGAAGGCCTTCAATTGTTCCAGGCGGATGTAGCGCGACAGGTTCAAATACTCCGGGCCATCATCCAGGCTGGAGGGGATGTCCGTGATCGTGACCCTTTGTACCCCAGGCACGTAGAGGGTGGCCAGCAAGGCTGCAATCGCGGTTGGGCCATCGGCTTCCAGTTGAACGGGGTGCTGTTTCACCTGCTCGGCCAGTTGCTGGATGATCCGGGAAAGATACACCCCATCAAGGCTTTGTCCGACCAGGGCATGTCGACGACGCAAGTGGGTCAGGTATCGATTGTCCAGGCCCCGGGTGAACGTTTCCAACGGCGTTATCCTGACCGTATGCCCTTCAACCTGCAGGGCTTCCACCAGGTGTAATGGGTGCTGCGCATCACCATTCATTTCCCAGCCCCGAAAACATGCCCTTTTCAGGAGCTCGGCGCATTCCGCCGGCTTGACGTCCTTCCCCTGGTCGCGCGCAACAAATGAGTAATGAATTTTTGTCGTGATTTCATCCTCCGGCAAGGTGTCGAACACCTTCAACTCCTCCGGCGTAAACAGCTTTTCCGCCGGAATCGTAACCGGGCTGTCGTCATTTTTCAGCCAGCGGTTCATCCAGCGGAAAGCGTGGATGCGCAGTTCCTGCGAGTCCCGGTGGGGACCCTCCGTGATGTGCAGGCCGATGTGATTTTCGGCATCCAGCAGTTGGTAGATCCGGCGGGTCTTTCTATAGACATCGAACACCCCATCGAGCGGGAAGATCCTGTCCTTGTCCGTGTTGGAAATCAGCACGGGCCGCGGGGCGACCAGGGCCGCAACCTGGGCGAAGTCCCAGCGGTGGCTGTTGACCATGTACATGCAGTCGCAATGCCCCTCGATGCACCCGTCCACCACGTGGTTCTTCAAGCTGGTAATGCCCGCAACAGGGACCGCGCATTTCACCCGCTTGTCCAGGGCGGCAATCCACCAGGAGTAGGCTCCGCCACCCGAGCGCCCGGTGATGCCGATGCGTTCGCCATCCACCTCGGGGCGTGATTGCAGGTAATCGATGGCGCGCATCCCGTTCCAGGTTTCTACGCCAGCGGGTGTATACCCACGGGTGTTCCACCACCACATCTTGTGCTTGTACGTGCCGTGGTGCTTGCCTTGCAGTTCCCCGAGTTGAATGGTGTCGATGATCAGGCAGACGTATCCGTTTCGGGCAAACCAGGCACCGTGGTGCTGGTAGCTGGTCTTGTTGCCATAGCTGACTCCGTCTTTCACCATCCGTCCGTGTCCGCAGAGGTAGAGGATGGCCGGGAGTTTCTCGCTTAGCTCTCTCGGTCGGAAGAGGTTACCCGTGACGTACAGGCCGGGACGGGATTGGATGTGGAGGTTCTCGACCACAATGTCCCCGCGCTCCAAGCGGCCCGTGATGACGGGATTCAGGGCGCTACGCTCGGGAAGGGGGTCCAGGCCAAGCATGTGCTGGAGCTGCTGGCGATAGGTTTCGGACCGGGCTTCCCAGTCGCTTCTCGACCCGATATCTGCCAGGCAGCGTTCCGTGAGCATGCGGGTTTCTGCTTCGAAGTAACGGGCGTATTGCGTCTCCAGGTTATCCTCCGCGATGAGGGTGAGGGGCAGGGTCAGCACCAGTAGCCAATAGTTCATCATGCGCTCCAATTGAAGGATAGTCCAGCGAAAGGCATACCACTGGCACATGGATCAGTCTTGATGCAGATCGACGAAATTTGCAATCAAGTAGTCCGATGCATCCTCCAGCGAGGGCAGGATCTTGGTGCAGAACCGTACCATCCAGGGGCTGCAGTTCTTGAAGGCAAAGGGGGAGAATCCGATCACGAATTTTTCAAGGTTATGGGCCGCGTAGAACACCTCCATCGCGGTGCCAATGGAGGCTTTGTTGTAGTTCACCAGGATAATGTCGGCATCGCGTACGTCCTGCAAATCGAACTCAACGATCTCGTTGGCGCTGTCCACTTCGCGATCGACAAACTGCCGGCGCATCGGGTCGAGCATGATGAAATACTCACCCAGGCTTTCCTTGGCGGTCTCGCGCCAGGCACGGGCCTGCCCGAGGTGTTCATCCATAATCGGGCCGCTGAGGTATAGTTTCTTCATATTCGGTGTCCAATAATCGGGTTAAGCCGCTTCTTTACATCGTCGCTCAAGGCCTCGTTCCGGGTCATGATCGCCCCGACGAGGGCTTCCCCGCAAGCCGAGGTGCAGCTGGGTATTTCGTCCAGTCGCGCCAGGATAGCCACGATGATTGCCGTCGCCAGTTTAACGTTTTTCTGTGCCTGCTGGACGACGGCATCGGCGGTTACATGGCCCTCCTCCTCGTGCCAGCAGTCGAAATCGGTAACCATGGCCATGGCCGCGTAGCAGGTCTCGGCCTCGCGGGCGAGTTTGGCCTCGGGGAGACTGGTCATGCCGATGACGGCCCCACCCAGTGAGCGGTAAAACAGGGACTCGGCACGGGTGCTGAACGCGGGGCCTTCCATATTCACGTAGGTGCCGCCATTAAATGCGCTGCGGCCGAGTGGATGGGCCTCCGGGACGGCCAAGGCGTGGATAAAGCCCCGCCAGGCGTCACAGGTTGGATGCCCGAAGGGCACGTGCGCGGCGATATCGGCATCAAAGAAGGTGTGGTTTTGTTTGGTGCGATCGAAATACTGGTCGGGGAGGACCACGTCGCCCGGGAGGCGATCCTCCATTAAACTTCCGACAGCGGTTACGGAAAGGATGTGGCTCACGCCGCAGATCTTGAGTGCGCAAATGTTTGCCCGGTGATTCAATGCCGAGGGGGGAATGGTGTGCCCGGGGCCGTGTCGTGGGATGAAGTGCACCGGCTTACCGTTTACCCTCCCGGAAACCACCGGGCCGGAGGGCGAGCCGAAGGGGGTCTCCACCACGTGTTCCTGCGGATCTTCCAGGCGGTCGAGTGCGTAGAAGCCGCTGCCGCCGATAATGCCAAGGCTGGTATTTTCCATCGCGGCGACAAGCGATACAGAAATCAGGGCAAAGTAAAAGAAAATCCTTTATGCATAAGGTGATAAGTAGTTTCTTGAGCCCATGCGGGCAGTCGGTGTAATTCTCGGTGGTGGTGAAGGTAGCCGCTTGTATCCCTTGACCCGGGATCGGGCAAAACCGGCCGTCCCGCTGTGTGGCACCTACCGACTCGTCGATATCCCAATCAGTAACTGCATCAATAACGGTATCTTCCAGATATTCGTGCTGACGCAGTTCAACAGCGTCAGCCTTCACCAACATATTGGTGCGACCTACCGCTTTGACAACTTCAGTGAAAAGTTCGTACGCCTGCTGGCCGCACAGCAGACCCCGGGGGACACAGAATGGTACAAGGGCACGGCCGATGCGGTTCGGCGCTCGCTCAACTATTACCTCGAGCTGAATCCGGATTACGTGATTATCCTGTCGGGCGACCAACTCTACAACCTTGATTTTAAGGACATTATTGAGCAGCACGAGGAAACGAAGGCGGATCTCACCATCCTGACCAAGCCGGTGTGCCGTGATGAAGCCAGCGACCTGGGCATCATGCAGTGCGACAAAAACAGGCGGATCAACACCTTCCTGGAAAAACCGGGCCCGACCAAGGATATCACCGGGTACCGGGCACCCATGTACACGGACGAAAAGTACCTGGCGAGCATGGGTATCTATGTGTTCAATACGCAGGTACTTAAAGATGTCCTGGAAAGTGATGAGTCCGACTTCGGCAAGGGGATCATCCCATCAAGTATCCAGGACTACAAGGTGTTCAGCTTCATCTATGAAGGCTTCTGGAGAGATATCGGGACGATCCGCGGCTATTGGGAGACGAGCTTGTCACTTACCGATCCCGTGCCGCCTTTCAGCCTGTACAATGCGGACCAGCCGATCTTTACGCGGGGCCGTTACCTCCCCCCGATCAAGGTGAATTCCTGCTCGATCCGCCAGTCCCTGATCTCGCAGGGCTCCGTCATCTCCGGCGATACCATCAGCCGGTGCATTGTTGGCATACGTGCCGTGATCGGCGAAAACACGGTCATCCAGGATTCCATCGTCATGGGGAATGATTATTTCGAGAACGAAGTTCCGCCGGGGGAGACCGTCCCGCTGGGAATCGGAGATGATTGTTATATCAAGAAAGCCATCATCGATAAGAGCTGTCGCATAGGCAATGGGGTGCATATCACCCCGGACGGCAAGCCAGACGAAAGCTCCACGGATTATTACGCGGTACGCGGGGGCATTATCGTGATCCCCAAGAACACCGTCATCCCGGACGGCACCCGCTTGTAGCTGCGCTCGGGGCCCATGGCCTTCCGCGCCCGGGCAGCAACCTTCCTCACTCCACCGGGATCAGGGCCATGGAGGTCTGGATGGCAAAGTTGCAGGTGCATCCCGCACTGGACTCTGGAATGATCAGCAGTCCCCCCGCCGGTATCATATTAATCCAGCATCCGGGACGACTTACCTTGGTCAACTTCGTGAACTGTTTGTCATCGAGGTTGTATGCGGTCGGGTTGCCGGCCCGGAAAAACAGGGTTTTGGCCGAAGCCGACATCGACCCGCAACCATGGCCGGGGCGTTTCAGGCCGTATTCGGCCAGGCGTTTGCCGGTAGCGAGATCGTAGGCCATCGGTTCAACGACCAAGATACCATCGAGTATAAGGGGGTGGTGATCCTGTTCACCATGATCGCCGTTCGGCCGCTGCCCGTTGTCCTGGCTCACGCTCCACAAGGGTTTACCCGTCTTTCCGGAAAAACTACGCAGGTCGTAATGCACGGTCTTCGCGTTTCGGGAGAAGACCATGGCCAGGCGGTCTTCCGCGTAGAGGGTGAATAAGTTCTGCACCTGCTCGGGGAAGGCCATGGTTTCCTCCCACGCGATCGACCCGGTTTCAATGTCGAGGGCTACCAGTTTCGCCCCCGACTTTTCCAGGAGGTCCTTTGCGGTCGCCCGGCCCTTGCTGGCGGTTTCCCGGTTGAGGCTTTCTACAAAATACACGTAGCGTGTGCCGATGGTAATGGAAGGGTTGAGGATGCCACCCCGGGCTGGATATTCCCAACTGCGTTCGCCCGTCCCGGCGTTCAGCACGAAGAAGCGATCGCTGGTCACGATGGGACGATTGTCAAAATAGGTGCCCTCGACAATTTGCCGGTGGCTGTGGTCCCGCCGGACGCCCCCCGCTTTTACCGCGCTGCCAAAAATGTGCATCCCCTGTGCCGCGAGATAGCCCCATTCCTCCTCCTTCCTGCCCGGTACCGGCCAGGTATCGAGCATCTCGCCCGTGGCCGGATCCACTACCCAGACCGCTGCATCGGTGCTGATGAGCAGGTGGTCATCGGTCACCACCATGCCCCCGTTGTCCCGGAACACCCCGACCCTCCGGGACCCCGGAACAGGGCGTTCCCAGAGGATCGTCCCGTTGTAGGCATCCACCCCGTACACGACCTCGTTTCCGGGTATGAAGACGCGATTGTTTTTCCATAGGGAGCCAAAGCTGCGGTGATGTCGGTCGACCATGTTCTGCGGACCGGGACGGCCGAACCATTGCAGTGCCAGTTTTGCCCCCACCCGCTTATCTCCGCTGGACGTGGTGTTGGCGGCATTCCCGTACAGGTGCGTCCATTCACCGATGCCGGTCAGCGCAGGCTTGCGGATTAACGCCCCATTCAACAGCAGGATGCCATCCGGATGAAGGACGCGAAGCAGCTCCTGGCGCTTGATGCCGCTTCTCCCATCGTCGACGACCAGGTTGAAGAGATGATCGGTGTAGGGCAGGGTGGTGTGATGCGTATGCACCCGTATGCGGGATGGCGCAAGGCGTTTCCGGGTGGCTTGGACATCACGGGCCAGGCAGGTGACACGCAACGCACTTTCCCGGCAGAGTTGCTGTATCACGGAAGGCCTGGTGGGTGCGGTAAACAGCGCATATCCCCGCGTTCGACCGAGGCGCTTGAGAAGTCTTCCGACATCCGGGGACGCCACGGAATCACGGAGGTCTTCAACCGTTTTCCGTTGTACCGGCTTGCTCCCTCGCGGGTGGGAATCAAAGGCGTAGATATCACCGCTGTCGGTCGATGCAAACAGGGTGCTGTTACCCGCTTCGCCGGGTTGGAGGGCCCTCCCGGTATGGCCGGAGAGGATAAGTGAATGCACCTTGCCCCTGACGGGTGCTTCCCAGCGCATTTCACCGGTGTCGGCATCCAGGGCCGCGACCTTGTTTTCACCCCCACCAAATCGGTATTCAGGGGTTCCGATGAAGGCGTAAGGGTACTCCTCCGGTATGGCCTGTACTTTTCGATCGCTTGCCTTTCCCCGTCTTTTGAGCTGGTTGAGGAAGGCTCCGGACAGGATGCGCCCCGTGGGCGTGAATAAGCGTCCATCCCGCTTTTCGAGGTAGCCCTGTGGCGAAACGCCCAAGGCCTTCGCGTCGATCAAGGTCCCGGTCTCGATGTTGAAGGATCCGTGCCACGCACCCTGCGAGGGGAAGATGCCCGCACCGAAATAACCCGTCCCGTCTTCAACCAATACGCTGGTTCGGACCGGCCATACGCTGATGATCCGTTCGTTCCCGGGGATACGTCGGTCACCCGATCCCGGTACCCGAAGCTTGTATAGCAGGGCCCCTGTCTTGCGATTCAGCCCATACACCCATCCGTCGTCACAACCGAAGAGAATCCGGTCACCCGCCAGGGTGGGTGCCAAACGAACGGGGCCCTCCGGGTAAAATACCCAGTCGCGCTCCCCGGTGTCGGCATTTAGGCGCACCACCATATCTTCAGATGATGAACCGTAGTAGACCGCCTCACCATCGCTGACCAGCTGGATACCCCGGTCGTAGGTGACACGCGCCTTCAGGCTGGCCTTCTTGTGCCAGAAATCCTGTTTGGCGGGCGGAGGCCAGGCAGGGGCGGGTGGCTTGACCTGGACATGCCACTTGGGATACAGGGGCAGGCGGATGGACTCCAGGGTGCGTCCGCTTCGATGGGTATCGTGCATGTACGTTGGCCATCCGGCGATCGATTCCTCGTCCCCGGCCCCCGCTTCGATGCCGGGGAAGATCGTTTTCCGCCCGGCATAATGCTTGAGGATCGTCGCTGGTTCCAATGCATGATCCCAGACCGACACCGATTCCAATCGTCCGGCCATGGCATAGTTCTCGTTATCATCCTTGTAGGTGGCCAGGCTGAACCAACCCTTGGGAGGATATGCAATCGGGCCTTTCTGGGTCTTGGCGCTCGCCGAGAGCTGGCCGTCGATGTAGATCCGTTGCTCGGTTCCATCGTAGGTTCCGACCACGTGATACCAGAATCCAGGCGAGTAGGCTTGCTTGCTTTCCAGGTAGGTCATGTTGGCGGGCTGTTCACCCGCGAGTGCGAAGTAAAAGGTGGTGTTGCCGTAGCCGAGGAGCCAGCCCTTTTCGTAACTGCCGTTGTCCTGGATCGCCCCACAGATCCCACCCCATTTCTGGGGTCGGTCAATCATCACCCAGGCCTCGACGGTCAGGGCCTGCCTGGGGAGGGATGCCGTGCCCAGGTCTGCACTGAGGATGATTTCATTACCCGCCTTGCTGCTGCCGATGAAACCCAGGCTGTCGGGCTCCTTGAGCGACTTGAAGGGCCCGCGAATTGCGCCCTTCAGGTCCCCGGTCTCCGGAAGGAGTACGCGCTCCTTCACATACTTCGGCGATAGGACCCAGCGGTGGATCGGTTCAGCCGCCGTGGTCGTCCCGCCCGGCGGGAAGAGGCACAAGGAGGCGTGCAGTAGCAGGATGAAGGGACGCATCCTAATGCCATTCATTCGTTGGGGACACGGTCAGCTGCTTATACAGTGTGTGATCCGGTTGCAATAAAAGAAACAGGATGATGTCCACGATTTCGTCTGGCTTCATGACCCTGGACAAATCCCCGGGGTAGGGGTTCGTCACCTCATTCCACAGGGGGGGGTGGATCCCGCCCGGGCACATCGAGGACAGCCGGATGTTATGCGGGATCAGCTCCTGGGCACGTGCATCGGCAAAGCCGTTCATGCCATGCTTGGATGCGCAATAGGTGACCTGGCCGGGAATGCCACGGACGCCGGTTACCGAGGAAATGTTGATGATGCGCCCCCATGCGCGGGAGATCATATAGGGCAGGACCAGGCGGCTGCTCAGGCCTTCCAATCCGCCCCCCGAATCCGGGCGACCTCCGCGCCTTTCAGCAAGGCGGACTCGAGGATTGCCTCCGGGCTTTGTCCCCGGTCCAGGCCGGAAATCACCATCGATGCGAAGGCATCCCCGGCCCCGACGGTATCCTGCAAGGCGCCTGCCAGCTCGGGTGGCTTGCCCTGTACGAAGGCCCCGGGAAAGGCGATCGCTGCGCCGTCACCGCCGCGGGTCTGGATCAAGACGTCCAGTTCGTACTTCTCGCGGATGATGGGCGGATCGGCATCGCCGAACAAGGCCTCGTACTCGTCCGCGTTGCATTTCAGCCAGGTGGCCCGGCCAAGCAGGTCGTCCACGAGTTCGCTGCTCCACCATGCCTGTCGCAGGTTCACGTCGAAGAACAGGGGGGCATCAATGAGTTCCAGTACCCCGTAGAAACTCCGCATGGAGGTCTCCTGGCGCAGGGCGAGCGTGCCGGTGTAGACGAATGAGATATCCAATCCACTCACGGTTTCCCGGGCCTCGTCTGTGGCGATGAAGTCCCAGGCCTGGCCGAGGGCGATGTCAAACTGAGGTTCATTGCCGTCCAGGGTGACGATAACCTGGCCGGTCGCATGGGTTTCGTCCACTTGTACCCCCGCCGTGTCTAGGTCAATTTTCCGCATTTCCTCCAGCACGGTATCCCCCAGGGCATCCTGGCCGATGCGGCTGATCATCAGCGGCTCGTAGCCGAGGTACTTCAGGTTGCGGCAGACATTCAGGGGGGCACCGGAAAAGACCCGTGAGCCATCGGGAAAGCAGTCGAAGAGGATTTCCCCGAAAATAACCGGGCGGCCAGCCATCTACTCATTTTCCCCGTGGCCGCTTTCCCTATGCTCGCCACGTTTGCGCGAAGCGAAGAGGCCTCCCAGCATGGCAAAGGGGGATCGCCCCGCGCTCACCATAAGTTCCTTGCCTTTCTCTGCGAGCACGGCGAGCAGGATGATCCAGCCGAAGACAATCATCTGGTTGAAGGGGTCGACCCCGTTCGGGTTCATGCCGTTGCGGATGACACCGATGATGAATGCCCCGATCAGGGTGCCGAGGATCTTGCCCTGGCCGCCCATGAGCGAGGTGCCGCCCACGACAACGGCAGCGATGACGTACAGTTCATAGAAGGTCCCGGTCTTGGGATCCCCGCTGGCGAGTTCAGAGGCGAGGACGATTCCGCCCAGTCCGGCCAGCAGGCCGCAGATGGTGAACACCGTGATGGTGATCCGCTTGGTGGGAACCCCGGACAGGCGAGCGGCCTCGGCATTCCCGCCCAGCGCGTAGACATTCCGACCGAAGATGGTCTGGGTCATGACGAACCAGGCGATGTAGTAGAGTACCGCCATGAGCACGACGGAGATCGGGATGCCCATCCAATCGCCGTGACCGAGCCGGGTGAAGGCATCCGGCAGGCTTCCCTTGGCTTCGCCGCCGACCGACTTGAAGGCGTAGCCTCGAACCATCATCATGACCGCCAGGGTCACGATAAAGCTGGGTACCTTGAAGCAGGCGGTTACCGCGCCACTGAAGAATCCGAAGCAGCCGCTGGCCAGGATGCCCACCGCGCATGCGCCGACAACCACGGTGGTGGCCACCTCGGTGCTGGGCCCGTTTCCAGCGGCGTGGTGGATGATCGCCGCGGCGATGGATGCCGATAACGCGATCAGGCTGCCCACCGAGAGGTCGATGCCCCCGGTGATGATTACCATGGTCATGCCGATGGCGATAATGGAGATCACCACGATCTGGGTCGCGACGTTAACGAGGTTCTGCCGGGTCAGGAACGTGGGCCAGGTATAGGTCGCGGGCTTGACAAATTTCACTCCGTTCAGGGTGGAAAAGTTGCGGTCGAAATAGCCCTTGTTAAAGAGGTCCCAGTTCATCGTTGCATGCGGACCGGCGATGACGGTCGGGCGCTTGGCGCCCGGGTCGTTTTCCATGGCCACGAGGGCCTTGCGAACGTCTCGCGGTTCCCCCTGCAGGACGTTGAGGATCTCGTTGCCGTTTGCGCTGAGGGATGCACGCAAGGCCTCGGCAAAGGTGCGGTGTTGCTCTGAATCGCGCGTCACGATCAGCACCACCTCTTTCTTGAGGGTCTTGCCCATCTTGCGGCCCGCTGCCGCGTCATCGGGCGTTTGTTCCTTGATGGTCGTAAAGCTGAAGATAATCCCGAGCAGCAGGAGCACAAAAATCATGCCGTAGTCGTAGGCCGCTTGCTTGAGATTATGCCGCATCCTGGCCTCCCACGGCCAAGGCCATAATCTTTTCCTGGCTGGCTTCGTCTTTCGCTAACTCGCCCTTGATCCGGCCTTCGTGCATGACCAGGATGCGGTCGCACATGCCGAGAATTTCCGGGAGTTCAGAACTGATCATGAGGACCGCCTTGCCATCCACGGCCAACTGGTTGATCAGCTGGTAGATTTCAAACTTTGCGCCCACATCAATGCCGCGGGTCGGTTCATCAAAGATGAGTACTTCCGCATTGCGTTGCAACCACTTGGCGAGCACGACCTTCTGCTGGTTGCCTCCGGACAGGTTCTTTGCCAACTGTTCATGGTGGGAGATCTTGATCCGGATGCTCTCCACGTAATACCCGAAGGCCTTGCTTTCCCTGGCCCGGTTGATGACCGAAAAGCGGGAGAACTGGTCCAGGTTCGGGTGGCCGAAGTTTTCGCGTGCACTGAGGCAGAGTACCAGTCCCTGGGCCTTGCGATCCTCGGTGAGCAGGCAGATGCCGGCCCTGATTGCATCGCGGGGGTTGCGGAGGGTCAGTGCTTTGCCATCAAGGGTGATGACACCGCCATCCAGCCTGTCCGCGCCGAAAAGGAGCCTGGCCGTTTCCGTGCGGCGGGATCCGACCAGGCCCGTCAAACCGACAACCTCGCCCTTGCGTACCTGCAGGCTGACACCGCGGACAATATTTCCCCTTCGCAGGCCGTCTGCAGCGAGTCGCACTTCGCCGACTTCCACGTCACGCGAGGGAAACTCCTTTTCCAGCTTTCGGCCAACCATCAACTCGATCATGCTCTCTTTCGTCAGCTCGCCGATGTCCCGTGTGCCGACAAGTTCCCCGTCGCGTAGAACCGATACCCGGTCAGCAATGCGGAAGATTTCCTCCAGCCGGTGGCTGATGTAAATGATGCCGATACCCTGCTCCTTCAGGTCCTTGACGATCTCCAGGAGCTTGTCGACCTCGCGGTCGCTCAAGCTTGCACTGGGTTCATCCATGACCAGGATACGGGCGTCGACGAGCAGCGCCTTGGCGATTTCCACGATTTGCTGCTCGGCAACCGAGAGCCGGGCACAAGGGGTCTCGAGTGGGATGTCGATACCGAGGCGCCCAAGGACTTCTTTCGCCTTGCCGGTTTCCTCGCGGCGTTTGACCCGGCGCAGCGTGCCGGAGCGCCCGAGGAACAGGTTGTCCCGTACCGTCAGCCAGGGAACCAGGTTGAATTCCTGGTAGATCACCGCGATGCCGGCCGCCTCGGAATCCACCGGGCTGTTGATCTGCAAGGCCTGGCTGTCGATACGGATAGTGCCGGCGTTCGGCTTGTGGGCACCGCTCAGGATCTTGATCAGGGTGCTTTTCCCGGCTCCGTTTTCCCCGAGCAATGCGAGGACCTCGCCCGGGTGAAGGGAGAGGTCCACGCCCTGCAGTGCCTTGACACCGGGAAAGGACTTCTCGATGCCCTCCATCTGGAGGAGCGGCTCGCTCATCTGCCAGGTCCCCTGGGGGACCCGCAGGTCGTTGCGCGGTTATCGCTTAACCGCATCCACGACCCGGCCGCTCCACCCCGGAACACCATGCGCTAATTGAGGCTGGGGTCTTTCGCGCCATCTGCCTGGCGGTAGAGCTCGGCGGGGATCAGCTGTATAGGGTCGACATCTTCACCCGCGAGGTACTTGGAAATCGCGATGATGGTCTGGCGGCCCATTTTCTCCGGGAACTGGATCGGGTCGGCATAAATCTTGCCGTCCTT
>JAYGFS010000163.1:0-1730 GCA_046581765.1 Verrucomicrobiota bacterium | reverse complement strand
CGCGTATCGCTTCGACCCGCAGGCCTTCACCTGGACCCACAAGGAATCGGGCCGGATCACCCGGGGGAAATGACCCATGAAACGTTGCTGTATATTCACCGTGCTCTGGCTCCTCGCGGGCTCCGTGGCCTTTCCCAAGGCCGAGATGAATGTCGTGCTCTTCCTGGTTGATGACCTGGGCTGGAAGGACCTCGGCTGCCAGGGCAGTACCTATTACCAGACCCCCCACATCGACCGCCTGGCCGCGGAGGGGATGCGTTTCACCAACGGGTATGCGGCTTGCAATGTCTGCTCACCGACCCGTGCCGCTATCCTCACCGGCAAGTACCCTGCGCGCCTGATGTTGACCCAGTGGCTGCCTGCGGGCCGGTGGAACCCAACCCGGCACAAGATGCGGGAAGGCCGATTCCTGCGGGCCTTGCCCCTGGAGGAGATCACCCTTGCGGAAACCCTGCGGGATGCGGGATACGCAACCCTGCACGTGGGAAAATGGCACCTGGGGGGTCCGCCCTTTTCCCTGCCGCGCCACCACGGCTTCACGGTGAATGTCGGCGGCAGCGAGCACGGGGCCCCGGGCAGTTATTTCTATCCCTACAAGGGGTCGTGGACGATCCCGACCACCGGGCTTCCGGTGCTCAAGCAGACCCTGCCCGACGGGGAAGAGGGGGAGTACCTCACCGACCGCCTGACCGCAGAGGCGGTCGAGTTGATCCGGGCAAACCGGGAGCGTCCTTTTTTCCTCTACTTTCCGCACTACGCGGTGCACACGCCCCTGCAGGCGAAAAAGAAGGTCATCGCGCGGTATGAAAAGGTGCCCAAGGGGAAACGCCAGGGCAAGCCAGCCTACGCGGCGATGGTGGAAAGCGTGGATGACAGCGTGGGGCGGGTCCTCTCCGTGCTCAAGGAATTGAAACTCGAGGAGAAGACATTGGTGATCTTCACCAGCGATAACGGTGGCTATGCCGGAGCGACGAGCAATGGCCTGCGCGCGAACAAGGGCTCCAATTACGAGGGGGGGATCCGGGTCCCCCTCATTATCAAGTGGCCGGGCCAGTCCACCCCGGGTGCGCAGACGGATGTCCCCGCCATCAGCACCGATCTTTACCCGACCATCCTGGAGGCACTGGGCCTTCCCCTTCGCCCGAACCAGCACCTGGACGGGGAGAGCCTGCTGCCGGTGCTGGCGGGGGCACGCAGCCTGGAGCGCGAGACCCTGTTTTGGCATTATCCGCATTACAACCGCCATCCACACAGTTTCCCCTCAGGCGTCCTCCGCAAGGGACACTGGAAATTGATCACGCATTATGAAACCGGAAAGCAGGAGCTGTTTGATCTGGCCGCCGATCCGGGGGAGACCCGCGACCGCTCAGCTGACAAGCCGGAACTGCTGCGCGAGCTCGCGGCGGAGTTTTCGCAGCTGGGCCAGCAGACAGCAGCCGATCCCATGCGCCCCAATCCCGAGTATAAGGCGTCCAGGTAATGCGGGGGGAAAGGTACCTTCGCGGGTTGATTCTCTCAAGCGCGCTCCTTGTTGGGGGGGCGGAGCGGCCGAATATCCTGCTCATTGTTTCGGAGGACAACGGCCCGGAGCTCGGGTGTTACGGTGAGCCCTACGTGCAGACGCCCGTCCTGGATCGCCTGGCCGCCCAGGGTGTCCGCTTCGATCGCGCCTACGTCCCGCAAGCCGGATGCAGCCAGTCGCGTGCGGCCTTCCTGACCGGCCTCTATCC
>JAYGFS010000147.1:0-33740 GCA_046581765.1 Verrucomicrobiota bacterium | reverse complement strand
GGGTGGCGTTGACCAGGCAGGCATCCTGCGTATCGGCCAGGATTTCGATTTGTCCCGTCGGCAAGCTCAGGATACAGGGTGCGCCGGCCCAGTTGACGAAGATCAATCGTTCATCATCGATCCACACGACGCCGCGATCGCCCCCGGTTTCTGAGATACGCGCATCCTGCGTCAACACCTTCAGGCCGGAACCATCCCGGTTGATCAGGCAAAGCGCGGTCTCGCCGCGTTGTGGGTTTTTCTTCTTGCTGTAAACACTGGTACCCTTGGCATAGCGGAAAAAGGCGATGCGGGTTCCATCCGGGCAAATGTGTGGCGCGTAGTGCTCATGCCCATCGTCCGGGGTGAGCATGGCCAGGCCGGAGCCGTCCAACTGTCGTTGCCACAGACGGAACTGGCCGCTGCGATTGGACTCCCAGACGACATAGCCATCGCCGAACCGTGCCAATTGTTGCCAACCGGATTCGGCGCGCTTGCAGGAGAGCATGACTGCCAGGAAGGCAGACAGGATGATGATGTACCTCATTGACGCTTATTCTACATCGAGATGCAAAAGGTTACAGCGAATAGATCCTTTCCTTTCAAAAAAGAGTGCAAAGAGACCCTCTCCTTTTACTGTCGTTTCACCGGGGATCCCTGAATATCTCACCCGTCCGGGAAATTGCCGCTTTTGGGGTGGAACATGACCCCAAACGGGTTACAACCCTCCCATGAAAAAGAACCTCATGATCATCCTGCTCGCCTGCGTTTCCCCTGTATTTGCGCATACGGCTACCGACGACATGGTCGACGCGGCCCGACTCTGGATAAGCTCCTTGAGCGCGGAAGAACAGAAAGAGGCCCTGTTCGACTGGGACAGCGACCTTCGCACCGATTGGGACTTTCTCCCCAGCAGCATGGTTAAGCCACATGGCCGCCGATTTGGCCTTTCCATTGAACACATGAGGCCCCACCAGGCGATCCTGGCCTACAACCTGTTGAACACCGCGATGAGCCAGCGAGGCTACCTGACAGCCTCTACGGTGATGGCCTTGGAGCAGGTGCTGCACGAGCTGGAAGGTAACAGTGAACGGCGAAATCCACGGAGGTATTTTATCTCGATCTTTGGCAAACCCTCAAAAACCACCGACTGGTCCTGGCGCTTCGAGGGGCATCACCTGTCGATCAATATTACCCTGGTGAAGGGCCGCCTCCACTCGATCACGCCTTCCTTTTTCGCAAGTAACCCGGCGGAGGTAAACCAGGGTCCGTTTAAGGGCTTGCGGGCACTCGCGGCAGAAGAGGACCTTGCACGGCGGTTGATCAAATCACTGAACGACGACCAGAAGAAAAAAGCCCTCTTCAGGGACAAGGCCCCCCGGGACATCCTCAGTGCCCAGGACCGGCGCGTGAACAAGGGCGTGTACAACCCGCCGGTCGGCGTGCCGCTGTCCGAAATGAATGATGCACAGCGCAGCCTGGTCGAGCAGCTCGTGGGGACATACACCGGCAAGTACCGTGGCGATCTGATCGATGCAGTCACCGGCAAGAAACCGCTGCCGAATCCGGAAGCGACCTGGTTTGCCTGGGCGGGCGGCCTTGAAAAGGGCGAGGGCCATTACTACCGGCTACAGACCCCGCATTGGCTCCTGGAATACGCGAATACGCAGAACAAGGCCCATCACGTGCACGCGGTCTGGCGGGATTTCGATGGTGACTTTGGTGCGGACCTGATGGGTAAGCACTTCCAGGGCGAGCACAAGTAAAAGCCATGGAGGGCTTCCTCGGACAAGTGGTCGTGCTGGACATGGCCAGCACCTACATCATCATCGGCCGGGTCGAGCGGGTGGATGAAAACAGCCTGATGCTGCATGAGGCAGACGTGCACGATTTACGAGAGTCCGGGAGTACGCGTGACTATTACCTCAGCCAGGTCCAGGCCAATGGTGTCCGGGTGAATCGAAAACAGGTCTTTGTGCGCATGGCCGAGGTCGTGGGGATCACGCGCCTGGACGATTGCGTGGACTAGGCGGATGCAGGGAACGTTGCGTGCCGGGGACACGCCTTTCCTGGAGGGGAACCATCCAGGCCGGGGTGCCCCCGGAATTCCCGCCACGGGGCTATTCTATCGCTTCAGGTACATCCGCATCGGCCGGTGGCGTGAAGCCTTCCCGGCGCGAACATCACGGATGACCTCGACCTGTGCCAGGCGCTCGACGAGATGGCTGTTCCCGAGCAGGTAATCCCATCGGCTGTACGTATCGGAAGCGAAATCGACATAGGTCCAGGTATCGCCCTGGGCATCGGCCACATCCAGCAGGGATATCCCGGCGTTCACGACCTGCTGGACCGCTGCGCTGCTCCAATCATCATTTAAACAGGCGGCGACAAGCAAGGCTTGATCGGGGTATTCACGGAGGCGCTGTCTGATCAGGTTACCCAAATGACGCGCCTCATTCCGGCGCATCTCATATTGGCCCAGGGCATGAAAATCTTTTGATTTCAGGTGCCCGAGTATCACGCGAATGGTCGTGTTGGTATCCGGGGTAAACAGCACTTCACCGATCGGATGCCGATCGCTCGCCGGTTTTCCGGCTATGCTATAACGTACTTCGTGGACGACACCCGAAACACAATCCAGGCGACTCAACAGGGCAAAGTTTCCTGAGGCCTCGGAAAAAGGCCGATACACGTAGGGATAGTCGAGCCCGGCTTCCTTCAGGTCGTTGGTGAAGACCGCGAAGGCTTCGTCATCGCCCAGGTCAAAAACCACGAGCGTCTCAGGAGACACATCGGAAAGGAAGGCCGACAAGGCGGCGCGGCTTTCCGTCGACTTGAATTCCCGGGCCAGGCCGTCGCCATCCCGGTCGAGCAAAGCGTAGCCGTCCAGATGCCAAACGAGGATATCCAGTGCATCTACAGGCAAGGGACGGCCCGATGTCGAAACGGACCCGGTACGACTGCAGGACGTTGTACAAAGCAGAAGAACCACCCAGCAGGTGATCCTTCGTCCCTGCCCCCGCTTAGTCAGGTTGTGCGTACCCTTGCTGGATCTTCTGTTCAATATCCCGGTAGCCGATATCCACAGCGTAGATCAGCTTGTAGTAGGACAAGGCCTTGGGCGGGTCGCCCATTTCTTCAGAGATCTCGCCCAATTCGTAGATAATATCCTTCTTGATATCATCCATGGTAAGGATCTCGTCCGCGGCTTCCTGGAGGGTGTTCACCGCGAGGTCGCCCAGGCCATTGGCCCTGAAGCAACGAGCGAGATAGTACTGCGCCTGCAGGCGATACTTGGGGTTCCGTTTACCTTCCTGGAATTGGCGAATAGCCTCGGTATAGTCGCCGCGGTGGAAGAGTAACTCTCCGTAAAGGTACTTGTACTCACGATCGTTGGGATATTTTACCACCCGATCGGCGGCCACGGAAAATTCGTACTCGACTTTTTCCTTCCGCATTTCAGCCGCATTTTCTTCATCGCCATCTTCCTCGTAAATCGCAATATTGTGATCGTAGATCCTCACGTAGGTATTGGCGAGGGCTTTCTCGATTTCGGGATCACCCCCCAGGGTCATCTCGTTGGCCTTCTCATAATGCTCGGCGGCGACCTCCATATCTCCGGCCTCATTATAAAGCAGGGCAAGCTTCTTGAGGTAATTAACATTTTCCGGGTGCAAGGTATGTAGGCGTTGATTCTTCTGGATAAGCATCGCCAGGTCGTCCTCCGACAACACGGCCTTCGCCTCCTGCTCAAGCTGCTGCGCCTCCTCTGCGTTTTGCAGCTTATCGGTGAAGCTACCGTCCGTATCCCAGTTTCCATGGTCGATGGTCCTGACAGCCTGGGCGTCCCGAAGCAGTTTATTAACGCGCAAGTCCTCCGGCAACTTGTCGCTTAAGGCCTGGAAGGTATCCGCCGCCTCACGCGGCTTCTCCATCTTCATATACAGGGCCCCCAGCTTCTCCAGGAGTTCGAGATTCTCAGGCAGGTGCTCACGGGCGAGCTCCATGGTCATCAACCCCGCTTCGGGCATTTTAGCGGCGGTGGCGACTTCCACGTACGTGTCGATGAATTTCGGATTCAAGGGATCCTTCTTCATCAACTCGTCTTCGGCCATGGCCAAGGCTTTCCGGGGATCCTTCTTCGCCACGCCCTTGATCTTGACCATGCCCATGCCAAAACCAAAAACGGAAGATTTACCGCTGAGGGATTTGTCGATTTCGGATTGCCGAAGTAATTTCCGCGCTTCCAGGAAAAAAGGTTCTAGTTCAAGCGCCATCAAGGTGAGTTCGATCGCGAAATCGTGGTTATTGATCTTGCGTGCATCTCGTGCCCGATTGTAGAGGTCCTTAACTTTTTTTGGTGCTTGATCCAACGTAACCACTGCCATAGGTCCAACTCCTGATGCTCAATATCCCGAGTAAAACGGCTTGAAGTGATACGGGTTTTTGGGCGGGCTGGTCAAGGTCCAATCCACTTGACGCTGGCCATACACAAATATATCTGTTAGGGGCCTTTATGCAAATGGCAAAGCATTCGTATAAGCTGGGCGCTGCTCAATTCTGTACGTTTCTGGCCTGCTTGGCCACCTTGAGCATTTTTACCCTCGCCTGCGCCAAGGAAGCCCCAAAAAAGCCCAAAGGATTCACCTACATCCAGCAACTGGCCAAGACCAATGGATTCGGGCAAATAGAGGTTGGCGCGAAAGCCATCACGCTGCGCAGCACCTGGACAACGATCGACTTCACCCCGGATAGCCGCAAGGTGACCATGAACGGTACGGCCATCTGGCTGAATGCGCCCACACGGATGGTCAATGGGAAATGGGCCCTGACAGATATCGATGCCGCCAAAACGATTACCCCGCTCTTGCGACCGCTCGACTGCCTGGGCCATTACGGCTATAAGACCATCGTGCTGGATCCCGGTCATGGTGGCAAGGACAGTGGTGGTGTGGGCCCGGGCACCCTGATGGAAAAAGAAACTGCGCTGGATATTGCGCAAAAACTCCGGATATTCCTGACCGGCCTTGGATACAAGGTCCACCTGACCCGCGAGACCGATATCTTCATCGAACTGCAGGATCGCTGCGAGGTGGCGCGGGTCTGGAAAGCGGATTTATTCATCAGCATCCACTGTAACTCCGGTTCCAGTCCGCATGCCAACGGAATCGAAAGCTTCGCCCTTTCCCTCCCGGGTTATCCATCAACGAATGCCAGTAGACAAAAGGCCTCCGATGAAGTTGAAACCCCAGGCAATAAAAATGACCTTGGAAACATTGTCCTCGGCCATGCGATTCAACGCTCGCTGATAAGGACTTCCGGGCGGGTGGATCGTGGATTACGTCGGGCGCGCTTTGTCGTACTGAAAAATGCCCCCTGCCCAGCCACGCTGATCGAATGCGGATTTCTTTCCAACCAGGAAGAATCCAAGCTGCTGCGCGACGAGGCGTATCTTACCAGAATAAGCAAGGCCCTGGCATACGGCATCGACAACTACGTGAGCCTGGTACGCAAAGCGCGCTTGATCGCTGCAGACACCGATTGAGGGGATCCCGGCACCACCCGCCGCCGGGAAGCATGGAAATTGAGGGGGAGGGGCGCGGTTTACTCGGCAAAAGTGGGGGGGCCCTGGTAGATCACCTGCGAACGGCCGTTCGGTGCGTAACGCATGCCGACAAGGCGTGTATAACGTGGCTTTTTCGCCAATTCATTCGGCACGATCTCATACGGCAGCAGGTCGAAATGGGTCATAAAATACCCTTTCTTTCCCGGGGTGGCCATGAATGCAAGGTAGTGAGCCAAGGAGACCCCGGGTATGCGATGCACGCAGGTATCCTCGTAGCGGACGGTTAGTTCTTCCGTCTCCGGCGCATACTGGATCGCATCGATGTACGTGGATTTTACAGAAACAAACCCCTCGGGAATCGATGGAGCTTGCGTGGTAGCGCAACCCATAAATAACGCGAGAACGATTATGGATGCGACAAAGAGCCCGGTGCGTTTTACCTGTTTCATTCTATAGTCTCCACTTGTTATCTAATGTAATGAGCAAATGGGCAGCCAAGGCGATCAAGGCGGGCTTGAAAAAAGTGTGAACAACACTTGAGAGGAAGGGATTGATTTCAGCCTAGGAGGGTGTCCTACAGGCTGGCCTTCAAACATCACACATGCGTTAAGTAAATTTGGTTGAAATTTCTCAATTCTGCGGTCACATCAGTAACATGAAACGAGCTAAAATCGTAGGTGCCGGCGGTTACGGTGGCGTGGGTATTGTTGAATTGCTTCTCCAGCACCCCGAAGTCGAGGTCGCCTGCCTGGTCGCCAAGGATGTGGTCGGTATACCGATCAGCAACGTGTATCCCCACCTGTCCGGATATTGCGACCTGGTGATCCACGCGCCCGATGCCCCGGAAGCACAGGAGGAATTCGATGTGGTCTTTTTCGCCACCCCCGACCGGGTGGGCATGCACCTGGCCGGCGGCGAGATCGATAAGGGCACCCGGGTCATTGACTACAGCGGCGACTTTCGCTTCAGCACGGCCAAAGACTACGCCGACTATGCCGGGCGCATCGGCCTGGAAACCGAACACCTCGCGGCCGAACTCCTGCCACAATCCGTCTACGGTTTACCGGAATTGGGCCTGGTTGAAATAGGCCCGCAAGCACTTGTGGGGAACCCGGGTTGTTTTGCCGTCAGCTGCCTGCTCGGACTCGCACCGGCCGCCAAGCATGGCTTGACCGAGGCGGGCAGTCTGATTTGCGATTGTAAAACGGGGGTATCGGGAGCGGGGAAAAATCCCACACCCGCTTTTCACTTCCCGGCCCGGCACGACCAGATGAACGCCTATCGGCTGACCGGGCACCAGCACGTGTGTGAAATCGAACAGAATTTGAGCAAACTTTCCGGCCAGGAACAGCGCGTGACCTTCACCGCCCAGGTCGTTCCCGCCAGTCGGGGCATCCTCTCCTGCTGCTACGGAAACCTCACCCCGGGACAAAGCCGCCAAACCGTGATGGACGCTTACCAGGCATTCTATGCGGACCACTCCTTTGTTCGAATCTTTGATCACACGGCCGATATTGGAACAGCCCAGGTCCGGGGATCCAACCACTGCAATTTAATCGTGGATGTAGACGAACGGACCAACCGGCTCCGGGTGCTGGCCCATATCGACAACCTGATGAAGGGCCAGGCGGGGAGCGCCCTGCAAAACATGAACCTGCTGTTCGGCTTCCCGGAAAACACCGGCCTGGATCGACCGGGGCAGTATCCTTGAACGAGTTCTTGCAATCCACTTGAAGTCCCGGGGGAAATCCAGTACCCATGGTCCTTATGGACTACGTGGCATTTGACCTTGAGACGACCGGAATTAATTCCAAGACCAACGAAATTCTTGAAATTGGCGCGGTCAAATTCTCCCGTTTCGAGCAGGTTGATTCCTATGTTACACTGGTGAATCCCGGGTGCTCGATCCCGCTCGATGCACAAATGGTAAACGGTATCTCCGACGAGATGGTCAAGGATGCACAGGGCGTCCATGAAGCCCTCGGTCCCTTCGCCGATTTTTGTGGCGACCTGCCCCTGGTAGCCCACAACGCCCGATTTGATTTTAAGTTCATGGAGGCGGCGGTGAAAAAACACAAGGGCAAAGCGCCGACCGGCGTGATCCTCGACAGCTTCAACCTGGCCAAGAGGGTGATTCGCGGGTTGCCCAACTATAAACTCGAAACCCTCATTCATCACTTCAACCTTCCGAGCACGGTATTCCATCGCGCCGAGGCGGATGCGGTGTATTGCGGCATGGTTTTCGGAAAAATCATCCAAGTACTCGAAGCCGGGCATCAGCCCACGGCCATTCACGATCTGCTGAAGCTGAGCGAAATGAAAGAGCTTCGCCTGCCGCAGGTCGCCCAGTCGTCCGAACAGCTGGGCCTGTTCTAATGCGGGCACGGGAAGCCGAACTCACCGTACTTGACTTCGAAACCACGGGCAGCGTCGAGGGCTACCCCACCGAGGCCTGGCAACTGGGCATGATACGCATCCGCAAGGGTGCCATCGACCCCACTGCCCGGTTTAACCGCCTCCTGCAGGTGGGAGATCGCCCTTTCAACCCCTATGCGCCCGGTCGGCATCACCAGGTCCGCGACGCACTCAGGCAAGCCCCGGAATTACGGAGCCTATGGGCCGAGCTGAAGGGCTGGTGGCTCAACCGGCCGATGGTCGCGCACAACGTCGGTACCGAGCAGAAATTCGTCCGGCAAACCGCTCCCATGCATGCGATCGGTCCATGGATCGATACCCTGAAACTGGCGCGCTACGCCTATCCGGACTTTCCCTCACACAGCCTCGAGGAACTCGTTGCTCGACTGGAACTCGGGCCGGAAATTGAGGCCGTCTGCCCGGGGCTTGAAGCACATGACGCCTACTATGATGCGGTGGCCTGTGCAGCGTTGCTCCTTCACTTTATGCACCTACCCGGGTGGGAGTCGGTGACCATTGAAAGTTTAAGCCAAGCCCACCCCGAACAATTTTATACCCAGGCGCAAGGGCGCAAATGAAACACCGTATCCTCTTTCTCTGCACAGGAAATTCCTGCCGTAGCCAGATGGCCGAAGGCTGGACCCGCCATCTGAAGGGCGACCGCTTCGAAGCTTTCTCCGCGGGGATGGAGCCTCAAGCACTGAATCCCTACGCGATCCAGGTGATGCTGGAAGCTGGTGTCGACATCTCCCATCATCAATCCAAGCACCTCGATATCCTCCAGGAGATGGCCTTTGACAGCGTGGTTGCCGTCTGTACCCATGCGGCCCACTGCAACCCCGCCTATCCCGGGAAAGAACATGTAATCTGCAGGAGTTTTGATGACCCACCGAAGCTCGCGGAATCCGCGAGGAACGAGGAAGAGAAACTGGAGAGCTACCGGAGAGTACGGGATGAAATCCGCGCTTTCATAGAGGGCTTCCCGGAAAGCCTTGAGGAAATAGGGAAATGACTTCGGCGGATGTCTTCACCCGAAAACAGGTGGCCAAAAAAAAAGATTTAAGCCTCGTAAAGAATTTTGCGCCGCATAGTATGACATCCCCAGAGACAAGACCCAACATATAGACGTACGATATGGCAAAATATTTGTTTATTACAGGGGGCGTGGTTTCTTCTCTGGGGAAGGGAATCACTGCGGCTGCCATCGGCTCACTGTTGCGTAGCCGCGGATTAACAATCCGTATGATGAAGCTGGATCCCTACCTCAACGTGGATCCCGGCACCATGAACCCCTATCAACACGGCGAAGTGTACGTCACCGACGATGGGGCGGAAACCGATCTGGACCTCGGCCACTACGAGCGCTTTACCGGGCAAGCAACCTCACAGAAAAGTAATGTCACCGCCGGACGCATCTATTGGGATGTGCTGCAGCAGGAGCGTAAGGGCGAATATCTCGGCAAGACGGTCCAAATGATTCCACACATATCCAACGAGATCAAAAAACGTATTCGCGCGCTGGACGAACCGGGTGTCGATGTCATCCTGTGTGAAATCGGGGGAACGGTAGGTGACATAGAAGGCCTTATTTTCCTGGAAGCCATACGGGAAATCGGGCTTGAGGAGGGCCGAGACAACGTTGCGTATGTCCACCTGACCTACGTTCCGTACATCAAGGCAGCCGGTGAAGTAAAAACCAAGCCAACGCAGCAAAGTGTCGCTAAACTACGCGAGATCGGCATCCAGCCGGATGTGGTAATCTGTCGTGCAGAAGTCCCCTTGAGCGACGAAGTCTTCAACAAGGTCTCGATGTTCTGCAACGTGCCCATCAACTGCGTGATTGAAGAGCAGGATGTAGAAAAAACGATTTACGAAGTCCCCCTGACGCTTTCCGAACAGGGCCTCGACGAAATCATCCTGGTTAACTTCCGCTTGGCCTGCCCGCCCGCCAAGCTCCAACCCTGGCGGGACGTGGTCGATGCGATTAATTTCCCCAAGGGGGATGTCAGCATCGGGGTCGTGGGCAAGTACCAGGAGCTGCAGGACGCCTATAAATCCATTTATGAAGCCCTGGATCACGGGGCCCTGGCCCACCGGCACAAACTTGAACTTGTCCGCATTGCCTCCGAGGACATTGAGAACGGCAAACTCGAGACCCTGAAATCCGTTGACGGAATTCTCGTGCCTGGGGGCTTTGGCGGACGGGGGATGGAAGGCAAGATCAAGGCGATCGAGTACGCTCGGATCAACCAGGTTCCCTACTTCGGCATCTGTCTCGGCATGCAGAGTGCCGTAATCGAATTTGCGCGAAATGTCTGTAACCTCCACCAGGCCAATTCTACGGAAATTGACCCGGCATGCGAACACCCGGTCATCTGCCTGATGGAAGAACAGAAGGAAATCGAGGACAAGGGCGCAACCATGCGTTTGGGCGCGTGGGATTGTAAGCTGGAAAAGGGTACGCGGACCTATCGTAGCTACGGCCACGTGGATATCCGCGAGCGCCATCGGCATCGGTATGAATTCAATAATAACTATCGCCAACAGCTCGAAGAAGCGGGCCTGGTTTTTGCAGGCACCACGCCAGACGGCGAGCTAGTGGAAATCGTGGAGATCGCAGACCATCCCTGGTTCGTGGCCACTCAATTCCACCCCGAATTTAAATCACAACCCTTCGCTCCGCACCCCCTGTTCCGTGACTTTGTTGGCGCATCCATCAAGCAACGGGTCCAACAGAAAAAGGCCTCCAAAGAGTCTTGATTCGTGAATGATCTGCGATCCATTCCAGGGGTCGACCGACTCCTGGGCGATCTGGCGGACACCCTTCTACCCCCACCCGTACTCACCGGCGTGGTGCGCAGATGCCTGGAGACCATCCGAGGCGAGGAAGACGTTCCAGACTACGAGGAGATCCTGGACCGGGTAAAGGCCGCCATCTCTCGTGTCTCGCGGACCCGCCTGCAAGCGGTGCTCAACGGGACGGGGATTATTATCCACACCAACCTCGGCCGGGCACCCCTGGGGCCGGCGCAACGCGCGAGCCTCGACGCGATCTCCAGCCAATACAACAACCTGGAGTTTGATCTGAATACCGGCAAGCGCGGGGGCCGTGTGGCCTACCTGGAAGAGGCACTTGCCGAGGCCACGGGTGGTGAGGCCGCCACGGTGGTCAATAACTGCGCAGCCGCCCTCGTCCTGATACTGAAGACCTTCGCGCACGGCAAAGAAGTCATCATTTCCCGCGGTGAACTGGTACAGATCGGGGGCGGTTTTCGCATCCCTGACATCATGGAATCCAGTGGTGCCCGCTTGAAGGAGGTTGGGGCGACGAATCGCACCAGCATCAAAGACTACGCCCAGGCGATCGGGCCCGATACCGGCTTGCTGCTGAAAGTACACCAGAGCAACTTCGACATGACCGGCTTTGTTGCCGCCCCGACCACGAATGAATTGGCAAAACTCGCGGAAGAACGTCAACTGCTCTTCGTCGAGGACCTCGGCAGTGGAGCACTCGTCCCCCTGGAAAAACGAGCGGCCATTGCACACGAACCCACCCCCCAGGAAATCCTCAAGCAAGGCTGCCACCTTGTGTGCATGAGCGGTGACAAGTTGATGGGGGGACCCCAGGCCGGCATCCTCTCCGGCCGCAGGAACCTGGTTTCCGCCATCAAGGCGAATCCATTTTTCCGGGCATTGCGTTGCGACAAACTGATCCTGGCCGCCCTGCAAAACACGGTCGATGCCTATCTCTCCGGCGAGGCAGATAGACATATCCCGGTGCTTGCGCTGATGGCCATCCCGCTGGAGACCCTGCACGAACGGGGAACGCGCATCCTGGAAGACCTCGATCAGGCGAAGGGGTTGAGCCTGGGTGAAGGCGTCTCTAAAATGGGCGGCGGCGCCATGCCTTCAGCTGAAATTCCCTCCCTGACCATCGAAATTCGCATCCCCGACCTGAAGCCAAAGGACGTCGGGTATCAACTCCGCCTGAACACCCCGCCACTCATTGGATACGTGGAGAACGATTGCTTTAAAATCGATCTGCGCACCATTTTCCCCGAGCAGGACGCGATCGTTGTCCAACAACTGCAGGGCCTTTACTAGCCGAAGCGCATCCACCGGTTTAACCCGATCATGGCAGCCCATTACATCGTAGCCACTGCAGGCCATGTCGACCACGGTAAAAGCGCCCTGATCAATGCGCTGAGCGGGATTGACCCCGACCGCCTACCGGAAGAAAAAAGTCGGGGAATGACCATTGATCTGGGTTTCGCCCACATCGACCTGGACGAGGTCCGCCTGGGCCTGATCGATGTCCCGGGTCACGAAGACTTTGTCAAGAACATGATCGCCGGAGTCGGGTCGATTGACTTGGCCATGCTGATCGTTGCCGCAGATGATGGCTGGATGCCCCAGACCGAAGAACACGTACAGATCCTGCACTATCTGGGCGTCAAGCGGATAATCGTCGTCCTGACCAAGGCCGACCTCGCCGGGGAACTGGCCGACCTCGCCCTGGAGGAAGTCTGCGAGCAGTTGGCCGGCACCCCCTACGCGGATGCACCATCGATCAAAACCACCGCCCTCACCGGTGATGGCATCCCGGAACTCAAGCTATTGCTCAAGGAACAGCTGGCAAGGATTCCGCAACAACAGGATACGGGGAAACCACGACTTTACGTGGACCGCGCGTTTTCCCGCCAGGGCCTCGGCACCGTGATAACAGGAACCCTGAGCGGCGGCAGCCTCCACAAAGACCAGGATGTTGTGGTCTATCCGGATCGAACACCCTCGCGTATCCGCGGCCTGCAAAATCACAACCAGCAAATAGATACCAGCCATGCGGGCTCGCGTACCGCCCTTAACTTGCGCGACATCGAGCTCGCCGGTAAGCACCGCAGCGGAATCAAGCGCGGACATGTGGTCACCCTGCCCGGCCTGGGGGAACCCTCCAAGACCATTGGCGCCCATCTTTTTCGCACGAATCGCGAACACTTGATGGCCAAGGGCGCCCTGCAAGCCATTCGACACGGTACGCGTGTGCGTGTTCATCACGGCAGCAGCAACCTCCCCGCGCGGGTGTTCCTGCTCGAAGACAAGGCGATACGTCCCGGCCAGGCGGGGTTTGCCCAGCTGCGCTTTGACGACGCCTGCTTCGCCTTCGCCGGTGACCATTTTATTGTGCGCGACTGGCCCGAGGAATTTACCCTGGCGGGCGGGATCATCCTCGACCCGCACGCGAAGCGAAAACACTATCGCGACGCAAAGAACCTGGACTACCTGGAAGCCTGCGCAAGCGCAGGTGAGGACCTCCCGCAGCGCCTCCAGGCCGAACTGGCCTTCCACCGGGCGGTCCCTGCTGAAAGCCTCCTGAGGCAATCCATCTTCAGCCAGGCGGATATCGACGAGGCCCGGAACGCACTCGGACTGATCACCGAATCCGGCATGGTGATCGACCCGGCTTACTGGGAAAGCTTGAAGCAACAGGTAGCCGAACGGATTGACACGCACCATGCCAAGCACCCGGAACTCGCGGGGCTCAAGTCCATACTACTCCAGCAACTTGGCATTCCTGAGCACTTGCTGCCCATAATAATCAGGCGTTTATGCACGGAAGGTTTTGTCCAGGCGGGCCCGGTGATTCGGAGGGATTCCCATAATCCCCGCCTCCCCCCGGACCTGGAAAAGGCGGCGGAGCAGCTGCGATCGGCCATGCGCAACAAGCCACTCGAACCCCCCTCGCGAAAAGACCTGGTAAGGGATGGTCCCGGCAAGAAGGCCATGCAATTCCTGATCGATATGGGCGAGGTGGTGGACCTGGGCCAGGATGTATGCCTCATGCGTGATGCCCTTAGGCAGGCGACGAACCAGGTAACCGCGTTTATCGAGGAGAACGGCCCTGCAACCGCAAGCGATCTTCGCAAGGCCCTTGAAACGACCCGGCGTGTCGCGATGCCCCTGCTCGAATACCTGGACCTGGAGGGGGTCACCCGCCGGCAAGGCGATGTCCGCGTGTTGCGGAATAGCGGGGAATAGCAACTAGGCCCCGGCGACATCAAAGTCACAGTACAGGGGCAGGTGATCCGACAGGACAACATGGGGAATTTCAAATCGATTCAACTGGATGCCCTTACTGTAGAGAATGAAATCCAGGTGCCGACTGGGTGACCAACTGGGAAATGACGGCTTGTTTTGTGCGTTCGCATTTTCCAGGCCCGTTGCCGCGAGAAACAACTCAATCTCGTGCTCACCCCAGAGGATGTTGAAATCACCCGCAACGATATGCGGCTTCTTTGTCTCCTTGACCAACTTATACAAGTCCCGTAATTGGTGGTGGCGGACGCGGTAATTCAAGGCCAGGTGCACCAGGAAAACCACGACGTTCTCCATCTCCAACTCGATAACCAGGCGCTTGATACCTTTCTCGAAGTAATGGAATCGCTCGTTGGTAATGGAATCCCTGGTGATAAACGCATTACCCTGTTTATCCATAAACGGCAAAATCTTGGGCAGACGAGCGTGCTCGAGGTACTTGGAGCGGTAGGTATGGTAGTGACCAAGCGCTTCAGCAATGATCTGGGCCTGATTCTTCTTACCCGTACGATATGAACCGGAATCCACTTCGATCAGGCCGATGATGTCCGGTTCCATCGGGCGGATGAATTCCGTAATTTCCGTCAGGGTTCCATGCGTTCGCTGCAGATAGCCACTCCACGGAAACAACGGCTTCTTACCGCCGGTGCCATAACGAATGTTGTAGACCAGCAACTTCATCCAGGATCTTTACCTAAACCAAAAAGGCGTCTTCGCAGACGCCTTTCCAGTGACAGCCGGTTGGAGTCCCATTACTGGCTCTTTTTAATGTACACCTCAACCCGGCGATTTCGCTGCATGTTCGCCTCGCTGTCGTTCGGCACCAGGGGACGATCGAAACCAAAACCCTTGGTCGTTATACGGGAACCCGCGATTTCCCCCTTGGTCATGATGTACTGCTTGACCGCGAAGGCACGTTCACCGGACAGTTTCAGGTTGTAGTCACGCTTGGACGCCGGCCGTTTATCGGCGTGGCCCTCAATCTTGATTACGGCGCCCGCATCCCGCTGCAGGGTCTTGATAATCAGCTGGATTTCATCATAGTCCGCATTGCGGATCGTCGCTTTGTTATAATCGAATTCGACCAACAATTCATAACGAATCAGGTCATCACTCGGATCCAGCGGGTTGGTGTGATCTTCGATAACTTCGTGACCATCGTGTACGCCACCATCATCCGTGTCCTGGTCGAGTGGATTCGTCTTGTGCGTCAGCACTTCCGCACCGTCTTTCAGAAGGTCCAGGTCGGTGTCTGGATTCAGGGGATCCGTCTTGTGGGTTAATACTTCTGCGCCATCCTTCAGGCCGTCTCCGTCCGTATCCGGATTCAAGGGGTCCGTGTTGTGGGTCAACACTTCCTCGCCGTCCTTGAGGCCGTCTCCGTCCGTATCCGGGTTCAAGGGATCCGTCTTGTGCGTTAACACCTCTTCACCATCCTTCAGGCCATCACCGTCCGTATCCGGGTTCAAGGGATCCGTCTTGTGCGTTAACACCTCTTCGCCATCCTTCAGGCCATCGCCGTCCGTATCCGGGTTCAAGGGATCCGTGCGATAGACATCAACCTCTTCCCCGTCCTTCAAGCCATCGCCGTCCGTATCCGGGTTCAGCGGGTCGGTGCCGTACTTCGCCTCGCGATCGTCGGTCAATCCGTCGCCATCGGTATCAACAATCCCCTCGCCCTCAACCTGGAGGATCGCTGGAACCTCCGTTCCCCATCGATAATTAACCCCGACACTATAAACCAGGTTGGCCTCCGTGTCGCCGCCCACGAGTATGCTGTGGATATCCCCTCGCAAAGCCCAGGCATCCGTAAAGTGGTACATCAGTCCCCCACCACCGGTGATCAGTATTTCATTATTGCCCGAGTCCACCTCCTCGTCAAAATGAATAAAGCCAATACCTGCAGCCAGGTAGGGGTCAAAACGGAGGTTTTCGATGTTACGCAGATGATAAAGGGCCTCCACGGCAATGCGCGTAGCCCATGTATCGGATACCGCTGGAGTCGTACCGACCACGCCGCCGAGCCGGTTACGATTCGGATTCAAGCCAGAGCGCGCGTCAAGGCTGGGCATGAACTCCAAATTTCCCTCAACCACCCAGCGCGAATCAACATTGTACCCGATGCGAAGACCGATCAAGCCACCGTCTTTAACTTCCTCGTCCCCTTCAAAGTTCACCTCTCCCAGGCTGAAGGTGGCATTCCAGGGTGCACGCCCAAACAGGTCATCCTCCGCGCATGCGGTCCCCAGCCCCGCAAAAAGAAATACAATCACGACAACTCCGGTGATGCTTTTTCGTGCCATGCCAATAACTCCTGTTATGCGGTACTTCACCGCGTAAATTAAGGGAAAACACCTAACAGGTTTCACCCTTATAGCAACAGGAAAAGCAGGGATGCCACGGGCCCAGGCCTGTGTAAAAAGGACGACGGCAGAGCGCGATGCGGTCAAGTTTTCAACAGGCCGCTCAAGAGGCACAGCAAGAGAATGACATAAACCGCTGTGAATCCGGTCGCGACGAAGGGGAAGGGGCCTTGATCCAGCTTGCGCCGGGCCAATTTGAACTTCAGGGCGGCCACGGAAAACCCAAGCGCAATCAGCGTCACGGAAAGAAAGGTGAGGAAGTTGGCCCTGTAATGCTCCGTCTGGCCGCCCGAAGGGCCGACCAGCGGCAAGAGCATGCACACAATATAAAAGAATACGCCAGCCCCGGCCGTACACAGATTCCCCAGAAACTCGCGCTCGAGGTAAAACGGAGGTGGGAGCGACTTATCTTTGCTCATATCGGCGAAGGTATTATTGGTGATAAAACCCCGGAATCAACGCCGAAAGGCATCCGGCGCGGCGGGCATCCGGTCGAAACAGCCATCAACTGGTGCCGGCAAGCTGCTCAAAGGTGAGATGGTCATCATCCGCACCGACTTCCACCGTTTCGTCCTTGTTGATATTTCCGCGCAACAGCTCTTCCGCCAGGGGATCCTCAAGATGGCGTTCGATGGCGCGGCGAAGCGGGCGCGCCCCGTTGGCCGGATCGTAACCTTTCTCGATGAGCAAATCCTTGGCCGGTTGGGTCAATTGAAGGTCGATCCCCTTTTTCTTGAGTCGATCCTGCACCTTGATCACCTCGATATCGAGGATCTTGAGCACGTCATCACGGGTGAGCTTGCGGAATACGACGATGTCGTCAATCCGATTGAGCAGCTCGGGCTTGAAGGCTTCCCGGGCAAAATCCAACATCATTTCTTTCAATTTCTCATAGCTCTCGGCCTCAGAGTCCCCCGCAAAACCAAGCCCTGGCCCCTTGCGAACCTGTGCGGCGCCAACATTGGAGGTCATGATGATGATCGTATTGCGAAAATCCACGCTCCGGCCGAGGCTGTCGGTCAATTTGCCCTCCTCCAGGATCTGAAGCAGGAGGTGCATCACGTCCGGGTGCGCTTTCTCGACCTCGTCGAACAGCACAATCGAGTAAGGGCGTCGACGCACGCGCTCCGTCAACTGACCCCCCTCCTCGTGCCCGATGTACCCGGGCGGTGAACCCACCAGGCGGGATGAGGAAAATTTCTCCATGTACTCAGACATGTCGATCTGGATCAGTGCGTCCTGATCTTTAAACATGAAATCGGCCAGTGCTTTCGCGAGCAGGGTTTTACCCACGCCGGTCGCGCCGAGAAAAATAAAGGACCCGATCGGACGCCGGGGATCTTTAAGGTCCGCCCGGGAACGCCGCAAGGCTTTGGAAATCGCCCCAACAGCCTCACGCTGGCCGACAACGACTTCCTCCAGTTTGCTTTCCATCTCCAGAAGACGGGCCTTCTCAGCCTCTTCCATACGGGCCAGGGGCACACCGGTCCACTTGGAGACGATGTACATGATATCCTCGCTATCGACCTCCGTCACGCACTCGGCCAGGTCCTTGCGCCAGGTGGCCATGGCGTCATCCATCTCCTCGCGCGAAGAACGCTCCTGGTCGCGGAGGGCGGCGGCTTCTTCAAATTTCTGATCACGAATAGCTTCTTCCTTGTCCTTCTTGATCTCCTCGATCTTCGCTTCCATCGCCTTCAACTCAGGCGGACGGGTCATGGCCTGGATTCGCGAGCGCGCGCCTGCTTCATCCATGATGTCAATCGCCTTGTCAGGCAGGAACCGGTCCGGGAGATAGCGTGCGGACAACTCGACAGATTGCCTTATCGCTTCATCTGTAAATGTAGCGTTGTGGTGCTCCTCGTAGCGACGACGCAGCCCCTTGAGAATCAAAACGGCTTCCTCGACGGTCGGTTCGCGCACCATGACCGACTGGAAACGACGCTCAAGCGCGGCATCTTTTTCGATAAACTTGCGGTACTCATTCAAGGTGGTCGCGCCGATGCACTGCATCTCGCCGCGCGACAAGGCTGGCTTGATGATATTGCTCGCATCCATCGCGCCCTCTGCGGATCCGGCACCCACGATGGTGTGCAACTCGTCGATGAACAGGATAATGTTTTTCGCCCGCTTGATCTCGTCCATCACGGCTTTGATCCGCTCCTCAAACTGACCCCGGTATTTCGTGCCGGCAACCATGAGGGCCAGATCCAGCGTGATGACCTTCTTGTCTCTCAAAATTTCCGGAACGTCAGAACCGCATACGCACTGCGCCAACCCTTCAGCGATAGCGGTTTTACCCACACCGGCTTCACCCAACAGCACCGGGTTGTTCTTCGTGCGGCGGCAGAGAATTTGAATCACGCGCTCAATTTCGCTTTCCCGGCCGATGACGGGATCCAGTTCGCCCTTGACGGCCATCTCGGTCAGGTCGCGCCCAAAGGTGCTCAGCGCGGGCGTCTTGGAATCGGCGGACGGCATGCCTTCGCCACCCGGTTCGATGGGCTCACCACTGGAATCGTCCTCCGGATCGTAATTTGGATCGAGTTCCTTCATGATCTCGACCCGGGTTTTTTCCAGGTCGACGTTTAAATTTTTCAGCACACGTGCGGCCACGCCTTCGCCCTCGCGCAACAGACCGAGGAGAATATGTTCCGTACCCACATACGAGTGGCTCAAGTTGCGCGCCTCGCTACCGGCGAGTGCCAGTACTTTCTTCACCCGCGGAGTGAAGGGAACATTGCCAACGGTTTTGGTTTCGGGTCCAACCCCGACGGCTTTTTCCACTTCGAGTCGGACAGTTTCGAGGTCGACGCCCATCCGCTGAAGTACGTTGACCGCCACGCCCTGGCCGAGTGCGATCAAACCAAGGAGCAGGTGTTCGGTGCCAACGTACCCGTGGTTGAAACGATCTGCCTCTTTCCTTGCAAGCTGAAGGACTTGCTGAGCACGTGGGGTAAAATTGTTCATGGATTCAGTTTATAGCTACTTGGCTATATCAGCAAGCTTAGATCGTACCAACTTGGCTCGCGAAACATCTCTTTCCCGCATTTTTAAACGCTTCGTTTCGATCTTCTGGAGATGACCGGGACGGATCAGTAAGGTCAACTCATCCAGAACGGGCGGGGTCAACCCGGGCAAAAGCCCCAAATCAACCCCCAAACGCAGTCCAGAAATCATGTCCAAAGCGTCTTTCGAACTCAAGATATGGGCATTCGACAAAATGCCGTAGGCCCGGCCGACATGATCCCTGACCATGATTCCTTTTTTTTGCATCAACCGCTTTCGCGCATTTTTCTCATGCTCAACAATTTCCCGAACGATCTCGTGGAGATTCCCGACCACCTGCATCTCTTCTTCGCCCAGGGTAATCTGGTTTGAAATCTGAAACATATTTCCGGAAGCATCGGAACCCTCTCCACCCAGGCCGCGCACCGCGAGACCTATCTTGCCGAGGCCCTTGACGATCGGATTAATCTCCTCGAGCAAAACGAGGGCGGGTACATGGACCATCACGCTGGCGCGCATCCCTGTCCCCACGTTGGACGGGCAGGCCGTAAGGTACCCGAGTCTCGGGTCGTACGCGTAGTCGACGCGTGCCTCGATCTCCGAATCCAGGGTGTCAATGCGCTCCCATGCTTCTATCAATTCCAGGCCGGGGTTGATGACCTGTATGCGAAGGTGATCTTCTTCATTGACCATGATGGACATCTGTTCGTCAAGCGCGACCACGAGTCCACTCCCCTTGCCTTTCTCCGATAATTCCCGACTGATCAAGTGCCGCTCGAACAAGACCATCTTGTCGAGTTGATTGATATCATTCATCTCCATGGATAGACATTCCGGCATCGCCTTGACATCGGTCAAGATCGGCTTAAGCGCGGCCCATACGCGCGAGCAGGCCTCCTCCCCTCCCCAGCCCGGGAAACGGAAAGCCCGGAGGTTGCGCGCCAGGCGGATCCGGCTGCTCACGACGATATCCGACTCCTTCTCAACCGTGAGCCAGGCACTTGGGCGATTCAGCAACTCGTCCAAATCAATCATTCGATCGCCTCTTTATCTTCGTCCGATTTCACCGTAGAAAGGGTTTCCTGGTGCTTGCTGATTTCGTCACGCAGACGGGCGGCTTCTTCAAATTTCTCCCCCGCAACCGCACGCGCGAGTTCTTCCTGCAGGCGAAACAAGGCCTCTTCCATGAGCACGGATTTCGACATCCTGGAAGGGCACTTTCCAATATGGCGATCCGCGTGGTGCATCGCCTGGACCAAGGGCTCGAGTTCAGCTCTGAAAATTTCGTAACAATGCATACAGCCAAGCCTTCCGCCCCTCTTGAAGTCCACTCGCGATAAATTACAGTGCGGACAGACCAGGGCCACGACCTCCTGCCCGGCCTCCACAGCGGCAGTCGCGTTCGGCGTGTCGCCCGAGCCGAGGAAAAAATCCGTGATAGATGAACCGCTTTTCGTGTCTACCCCGCTATCTTTTGCGCAGGACTCACAAAAATGCAGCTTTTTAACGTCCCCTTCCACCACTTGGGTCAGGTGGACGGTCGCTTCATCTTTTTTGCATTGTTCGCAGATCATAAAATCGTTTGTTCAACCAATGGGCGTACCGGTCTCCTTCGTGCGCTCGGTAAACATGGCCGCCAACTTGCGCGTAACCTTGCCCGGTTTACCGCGCCCTATTTTACGGCGGTCCACATCGACGACCGCGATGATCTCTGCCGCGGTACCGGTGAGAAACATCTCGTCGGCGGTAAAAAGATCATACCGCGTCATGCAGACTTCTTCAACGCTGTATCCGGCTTTCCGTGCCAATTCCATGACAAGATTTCGTGTCAACCCCTCAAGAATACCACAGGAAACCGCCGGCGTAAGCAGGCGATCGCCCCTGATAATAAATATATTGTCTCCGGACGCTTCCGCAACATACCCCTGGTGATTCAGCATAATGCATTCAAGCACGCCGCTGTTGATCGCCTCAATCTTGGCCAGGACGTTATTCAGATAGTTCAGGCTCTTGATCTGTGGATTGACCGCCGCGGGATGGTTTCGAATCGTGCCGACCGTGATGACCTTCATGCCTTCTTTGTAAAGTTTCTTCGGGTACAACTGGATGCTCCCGGTAATGATAATAACCTGCGGGGTTTTGCACGAATAGGGGTTGAGGCCCAGAGACCCCACACCGCGCGTGACCACGAGCCGGATATATCCGTCTACAATCTTATTCGCCTTGCAGGTGTCCACCACCGCCTGTCGCATTTTCTTTTTGCTCATCGGAATCTTCAGGTCGATGGCTCTGGCAGAATCGTAAAGCCGATCCACATGCTCTTCGAGCAGGAATACGCGGCCACGATACGCCCGTATGCCTTCAAACACACCGTCACCGTAAAGGAGCCCGTGATCGAAAACAGAGACCACTGCTTTTGCCTCAGGGACCAATTTACTATTGAGGAAGATCTTCATAGGGGTTTGTTTTTCGGGTTGCCTGAAACTAAAGGTTATCCGCTTTAGGGCCTACTTCAAGCAGGGAAAAGCATCAAGATTCCACGCGACCGTCTTCTATCCGCACGAGGCGGTCGCACAGGGCGGCGATGTTGGCATTGTGGGTGACCACGATCAGGGTGTTTCCAGCATCCCGGGTCAGCCGAAAGAGGCACTCCAGCACCTGCTCCCCCATAACGCTGTCCAGGTTGCCCGTGGGTTCGTCCGCGAGGACGATATCGGGCTGGTTGATCAGGGAGCGCGCCATGGCCACACGCTGCTGCTCGCCCCCCGAAAGCTCCATCGGTCGGTGCTTCAACCGCTCGCTGAGCCTCACCGCTTCCAGTAGATGCTCTGCACGCACACGCCCCTCTTTCAACGGGGAACCCGCGGCTCGCAAGGGCAGGAGCACGTTCTCCAGGACATTCAGTTCCGGCAGCAGATGGTAGGCTTGAAAAATAAAACCAATCGTCGACCGGCGGATCTGCGTGCGACGGGCTTTGGAAAACCGGATCACCTCTTCACCCTGAATTTTCAGTTGGCCGGCATCCGGGGCATCCAGCAGTCCGAGAATATTCAACAGGGTGCTCTTACCCGATCCACTCGCCCCCATTACGGACAGGGCTTCTCCGGCGAAAGCTTCCAGCTTGACACCCTGGAGGACCGGCACGTCATGCGCGCCCACCCTATAGGTCTTCATGATGCCCTCACACGCGATGACCGGAGACTTAGTCATGGCGCAAGGCCTTGACCGGGTGAAGCCGGGATGCGTAATACGCGGGAATGATGGCGGCGATCAGGCACAACCCGAAGGCGGACAGGCAAATCGAGGTCAAATCACCTGGGTCCACCGTGGCGGGTAATTCGTTGAAGCCGTAAACTTCCTTGGGAAACAATTCGAAATTCGTGGTCCTGCGCATAAAAACCAGAATGGGATTCCGGTAGCTTACAATCAAGAGGCCGAGCCCGAGCCCGAGCGAAACGCCCGTCGTTCCGATGGTCGCGCCATACAGGAGAAAGGTGCGCATAATCTGTCCGGAACTGACGCCCACGGCTTGCTGTAATCCAATATCCCTCATCTTCTGAATCACCAGGATGATCAGGGTTACCATAATAAACAGTGAAGCGATCGCGGTGATAAATAATAACACGAAAAACATCATGTTCTTCTCCATCTCCAACGAATCAAAGGTGTGCTGGTGCATTTGTCGCCACGAACGCACCCAATAGAACGGCCCGACCGTTTTCTTGATCTGCTGCATGTACATATCGGCCTGCCATATGTCTTCCGTGGAAATCGAAATTCCATCGGCCTCGTCGTCATAGCCCAGGAGATCGCGACCGGTTTCAAGCGTCGTGACCACGTACTGCTTGTCGATCTCATACATACCCACGTTAAAGATTCCGGCCACCGTCAACTCATCCGGCAGGCGGATCTCGCCATCTGAGGCGATGCTGTGGATGGTAAAAGCGACCACTTCATCACCCACCTTCACGCCGAGGGTTCGCGCCAGATCATAACCGATCAGACACTCTTCGGGATCCAGCAGAAAACGCCCTCGCTCTACGTGATTCGACACCTGCTGAATGATCTTATCGCGCCAAAGGTCCGTCGCCCGAATCATCGCCGGGCGCTTGTAGCGGCCGTGGACCAACACGACTTCGGTCTCGATGTAGGGCACGGCACCGACCACACCGGGAAGTCCACGAATCTCTTCCGCCAACTTGTCCGGCGCGGGTATGGGGTCACCGGTCATCACCACGATATGCGGCTGAAACTTTAATATCTTGTCACGCCACATGTCATCGAAACCGGCCATGACCGAGATAATGACAATCAAAACCGCCACGCCAATGCTGACCGCGACCACGGAAAAGAGATTGATCACGGTCACGATGGACCGCTTCGGCTTCAGGTATTTAAGCGTCAGGTAAATGGAGTACGGGAGCGTCATATCCAGACTTTAAATCTCACCTTTCCCATCTCGCCCTGCCATTCAATCGCCACCCGCTAGCGAAGGCAGCTCACTACGCCCCACCCTTGGGCTTCATCTGGGGAAACAGGATTACATCACGGATGGACTCGGCGCCGGTCAGCATCATGACCAGGCGGTCAATCCCGATCCCCATGCCCCCGGCCGGGGGCATCCCGTGCTCAAGTGCGGTAATGAAGTCTTCATCCACCTTTTGCGCCCCTTCACCCAACTGGGCTTCCAGGGCGGCCCGCTGGATCAACGGATCGTTCAATTCACTGTATCCCGGCGCGATTTCACGTCCGCCGATGATTAATTCAAACACGTCGACATAATCAGGATCATCCTCACAGGGCTTCGCCAGGGGCACCAGTTGCGCGGGCAAGCGGGTCACAAAGGTCGGATCGATCAGCGTTTTCTCGATCAACTTTTCAAAAATTTCCTGGCCGACCTCGACGGCATCCCATCCGTCATCGACGCGACACCCCAATTCGATGGCGCGGGCCCGCTGATCCCCCACGGAGCGGTCAAAGAAATCAGCGCCCGCCTTTTCCTTGATGAGGGTGTTGTAATCAACCGTCCGCCACGTGTCCAGGTTCACCGGTTCATCCGCGGTCCCAACCGTCAGGTTGCCGATAACCGTTTCCGCCAGGTGACGAATCAAGCCCTCGACCAACTCGGCCATCGACGCCCGGTCCCCATAGGCCTCGTATATCTCGACCATGGTAAATTCCGGGTTGTGCGAACGACTCAAGCCCTCGTTGCGGAAGTTCCGGTTAAGCTCATAGACCTTGTCCATCCCGCCGACCAGCAGGCGCTTGAGGTAAAGCTCCGGGGCGATGCGTAAAAACATCTCGAGGCCCAGGGCCTTGTAGTGCGTCACAAAGGGCGTAGCGGCCGCGCCACCGGCCTGCTGGTGCATCATCGGCGTTTCCACCTCCACGAAGGCATGGGCCTCCAGGTAATTCCGGATCTCGCCCACGATTGCGATGCGCTGCTTGAAAAGCTTGCGCGAGTCTTCATTTGAAATCAGGTCCAGGTAACGCTGACGATACCGCACTTCCGTGTCACTCAGGCCATGGAACTTCTCCGGCAGGGGCAACAGTGCTTTCGAGAGCAGGGTCCATGATCCGGCCTTGACGGTCGGCTCACCTACCTTCGTCGTGAACAGCACACCTTCCACGCCGATGTGATCTCCAAGATCCAGCTTTTTAACCCCCTCGTAGGCCGCTTCACCTATTTCGTCCTTCTTCAGGAACACCTGGAACTTGCCCGAGCCGTCCTGGATGTGCGCAAACGAAGCCTTCCCCATGACACGCATCGCGACAATACGGCCAGCCACCTTGACGGCCTTGCCCTCCTCAAAGCCTTCGCTGATCTCCTCTAAACGGCCCGTCCGGTCAAAGCGCTGTCCGAAGGGCGTGTGTCCAAGGGCCTTCAAGGCCTCGAGATTTTCCAGCCGCTGGGTGCGGTACTCGTTTGTTGATATCGATGTGTGTTCCTCGTTCATCCTGTGCTCCGTATGCGACCATCGCCGGAGGGGCAGCATAGGACTGTGCCTGCTCGCCGTCAAGCGCGGGATAGACACGCTGCAACTAGGCCATGCCCCGCAGGGTATGGATGACCACTTCCGCCGGACAGTTGAACCGGACAGGCACCGCGACACAACCGGCGCCGGAGCTGGTATAGCCCTGAAGGCTTCCGGCCGACCAGTGGCCCTGCACCATATGCCGGGGCGACCGGGCATTGTTCAGCCGGAACAAGCCTGCGGGCAGACAGATCTGGCCGCCGTGGGTGTGCCCACTGAGCATCAGGTGGTAGCCGAGGTCCCGGGCCTCGCTAGAGGGTTCGGTGGAATGCGAAAGCAGGATGCGGAATCCATCCCCGGCATCTGCGCTCGCCTTCCCCAGGTCGTGCCCCCGGTAGTAATGCGGATCATCCACGCCCGCCAGAAAAAAGCTGCGAGCCCCCTCCCCGACATGAAGGCCTTCATTAATCAATATCGTGATCCCCATTTCCTCGAGCGGCTGCAGGATCTCTATGGGATCATGATTGCCCAGGATACCGTATACCGGTGCCCTTAGTGCTTGCATCAGCGGCTCCATGGCTGCCAAAACGGGTTCGTGCGGACCGTAGGTCATGTACCGGAAATCACCGGTGATCATGCAGGCATCAACCTGAAGCGGGGCAACAACCGCCGCCAGCCTCACCGCGAAGTCCGGATGAAAATCCAGGTGCAGGTCCGACATGTGCAGAATCCGGAAGCCATCCAGGGCGGCCGGCAGTTCCGGCAGGCACAGGTCCCGCTCAACCACGCGTACATCGAGCGCATTGCGCATGCCGCGATTCCACAAGAAGGTCGCTTTTAAAATAAGGGGGATCAACTTAAGCCGTTCAACCGTCGGGCCAAACCGTAACAGGCCACGTCCCTTCCCCCGCCAGTACTCCCGATAGGCGAGTTGCTTCTGTAGCCGGGTGATCAGCGCATCGCGGCCGATGCGTATCTCGAGGGAGGACAGCTCGATCGGCGCGCGCGGAAAATGATGGTAATAATTCAACACCGCGCGCTCATACGCAACATAGGGATCGGACACCTGGTGCAGGTCGGGGATGTTCATGTTTACCCGTTGCTATCTGACACCCGATATGCTGCTTTACCAGTTAAACAGGAGTCCCCCATGCGATTTTTCAAAGCTTGTTGGTTTTGCACAAAATGGTCGGTGGTGTTCGCCGGCATTATCACCTTTCTCCTTCTCTTTGGCGCGCTGACCTCCCTGCCGGGCAAGGCCTACGGTTGGCTGTCGGACGATGCCGGCGGGTTCCAGGGACCGCCGGAGATTATCGTCGTGCTCGGTGGAGGTGGCATCCCGAGTGAATCCGGCCTCACCCGATGCTGGTACGGGGCCGACCTGGCACAAACCTACTCGAACGCCGTCCTCATCGCCGCCCTCCCCGATGATAAAGGAGTGGAAATAAGCAATGTCGAACGTATGCGCGGGGAGCTGGTGCTCCGCGGGATTTCCGAGACGCGTGTCCTACTGGAAAAACAAGGCCGGAATACGCACCAGCAGGCGGCGAACCTCTATGCCCGTCTCACCGCCGAGGGCGATCATCCTTCGGTGATGCTGGTCACGTCCGAATATCATCTGCGACGCGCACTGAAGACCTTCCGCAAGGCGGGGTTTGAAAAAGTCGCCGGCATGCCCGCCCACAGCCGGGACGTTGATGCCGACCTGGGTCCCCTCGTAAATCTGCGGTACACCTTCTGGAACAACCTCGAGGCCTACATCATGCTCGCCCGGGAGTGCACGGCCATGAGCGTGTATAAACTCAAGGGCTGGATGTAGGAAAAGGGTGCATCATTTCTTGCCGGGCAAACGAGGCCCCACTAAGGCCCTTCTACTTGGTCCAGAACTTGCAGAACGCCGGCAGGTCGTTGGAGCCGGTATCACTGGCATCCTTGGCCGCGAGCTGTTCAGCAGCAACCTCCTTGCGCAGCTTCAGCGTCTTGACCGGCACCCTGTTGGATTCCAGTTGAACGACCAGGTCGCGGATGACGTAGCGCAGGTATTCGGTTCCGCTGGACTTACAGAACACGTGATCCGCACCGGCTTCCATACAGCGTTCGCGACGCTCGTCGTATTTCTGCCAGGTGTAAATGACGATGATGAGATCTGGAAAGCCGGCCCGTATCCGGGAAATCATTTCGAGGTCCACATCGTTGGGTAAACTGTTGTCGGCTATTAACACGTCCGCACCGGTAAGCCTGAGCGACTCATCGGAGAGTTCGCTGTACTTCTCTACGTGCACCGACTCCACCCCGTCGATGCAGGGAAGCACCATCGAGAGGTAGTCGGAGAAAAACTTGTTGTCGTCCGCTATATGAATGTTCATGATGTCTGCCTTCGCCCGATTCTCACACTACCATGCATAATTTTCACCATCGTTACATGCAATATAAATTAGCAGGTGACATGCCATCCGTGCCGAGTGTCCTATATGTGACCCACCCTTTTCTCTTCCATCGCTCAAATAGCTCTATATGTCTTATTTATACGGCAAAATGACCTTCCATACCAATCTCCATTTTCTCCCAAAATAAGCAAATGGGCACCCTGTTTTCTCCAATTGACGAAAAATCCGTCTCTTGGTCTCAAAAGGAAAAATAAGGCCGATCGGCCAAGATGATGTCAAATAAGCCCCATGCGGTGACGGATCCCGGCCCGGCAGTACCGGAACCCCCAAGCGCTCAGTCGTTGCGAAGCACATCCAGAAACGCGCTTTTCAGCGCCAGTCGGGAAGCGAGACCGATCCAGAGCAGCCCGCTGAGCGACAATCCGATCACCAGGGCGGCCATCCATCCCCACGGCATTTGAATGTCGGGCAGGATCAGTGCCGGCAATACGGACAGCAAGGCCGCGAAACAACCGAGCAGCAATCCCGCAAGAAATAAAACGAGGTGTTCAGAAAAGATCATCCGGCGCAAGAGAGCCGCCGGATAACCCACCGCCCGCAATACCCCGAATTCCCGACGGCGCTCGAACACATTTCGCAGGACGATCACGCCGAGCCCCAGGCTGCCGAGGAGGACCCCTAAACCACCCAGCGCCTGGAATACAGATATGTACGTATTCATGACGGAATTGAGTTCCGCCAGGCGCATTTCCGCGGGGACAATTGCGGGGCCAATGTCCCGCAGGGACTTGGCCAAGGCCTTTTCCAGTTCAACCCGATTCGCCTCCGGGGCATCCGCAAGGAAGTAGCGATAGCCGCTGGCGGAAGGAAAACGCTCCACGAAATTTTTTTCACTGATAAACAGGCTGCCCTGCAGGATCGAATTCTTCGCACCGGCCACCAGCTTCAACCGGAAGGTCTTCCCCTGTTCATCCACATAGGGAATCGTCTTTCCGACGCCACTTTTCAGCGCGTACATGATGGAATTGTAGTCCCCGATCGCCGGGACCACATCCGGATCATCCTGGGGCGCATCCAGCAGTGACCAGGGATCCTCGGTATCACCGTCTACTTTCATGAAAGAGAACCGGCCCTTCATGTCTTCCGGGTTCAAGCCCAGCAGCCGCGGGCGCTGCGCCTTGTTGAGATTTAAGCAGCTTGCATCATCACCCTCCCGCAAGCGCATCTGGTAAAAACGTACGGCTGAAAATTGTGCATCGTCGAGCCAGAGCGCCTCCCGGCCCTTCGGGGTATTCATGTCGAGGTACACGGCCTGAGCCGATTCGACGATGAAGGCAAAGCCACCGGTACCCGAAGTCGGAAGCGCATTGTGTGCCCCGCCGAATTGCCGGAAAGCCCCCACGCTCACCACCATGTAGATGCCGGCCGCCAGGGTGCCGATAACCACCAAGCCCCGGCCACGCCGCCGACCGAGGTTGCGCACACCCATGTCCGGAACGGTCAATGCGTGGGAACCGCCCACCTGCACTTTGCCAGCCAGCCAGGCCGCACTCAGGCAGAGGCCGCCCATCAAGACCAGGCCACCGGCACCATAGAACGACATGGTAACCGTTTCGACATCCTGCCCCAGGCTGCCGAAGCCCACGCCCAATCCGCCCAGTAAGCCCAGGGTGCCGAGGATCCGCAACCAGGCCCGTTGCTTTCCCGGCCTGATCGGCTCCCCGCTACCCGCGAAGAGTTCGCGAATGGTCCGCCGGCCGAAACGACGCAAGGCCCAGACGAGCACCAGCATACCCAGGATCACCCCGGTGAACAAGCCGGTGCCCAAGGTGCCCGGCGTCGCGTGAAAGCGCACCGGGGTATCCCCGATCGCTCCAGTCCAGGCATGGGACAAGGCCCAGAGCAAGGCCTGGGTGTAGATGAGCCCGCCGAGCACTCCCAGGACGCCTCCAGCGATCAAAACCGGGATCGCTTCCAGGAAAAACAAGCGCTTTATCAGCTTCGCGCGGTATCCCATGGCAAAGAGTGCCGCAACTTCACCCCGCCGCTGCTCAATACCGAACAGGAACAACATGAACCCCAGGGCCAGGGCGGCCACGATGATGAAAAAACTCATGCCGCCAAAATACTGGCCGAGATCGATGCCCTCCGCACCGGCGCGGAGCCCCTCCTCCCGGAGGGGAAGCCAGCTGAGGCCGTAGGCCGCTGGCTGGATATTTTTCAGCAGGGCCTGCTCCAACTCATCACGGGTCAAGGCCTCCTGGCTGTAGCGAATCGCGGTCAGTCGGCCGAAGCGATTCTCCCAGAGCTTCTGGCCCGCACTCAAGCGGATAAAGGCTTTCGGCGTTCCCCGGTGTTCATCCCAGTATTTTTCATCCTTATCGCGAACCTTGCTCAGGTCCAGCGGCATGCCCGGCTCCCAATCACGACAGTCCTCCCGGTCGGAGATCCCGGGCAGATTCGGCATCAGGAGGGGATCCCCGGCCAGGCCCTCCATGGGAACGACCGACTTGATCTTGAAGCTCGCCTGCTGTTCCTCCAGGCTGCGCTTCGGGCCGATGACGTAATATTTTACCGTCAGGTCATCGCCCGCCTTCACCTGCAGGTCCTTCGCCACCCAGTCATTGATCACCACCTCGTCTTCCGCGAGATCCTCCGGCAAAAAACGCTGCCCGGGGCGGAGATCTTCCACCCCGGCAACCATGGAAAAGGGTGCCTCGTTGGTTCCCGACACAAAGGCGTTGCAAAAATAGGTGATAACCCGTTGCTGCTCCAGCCCCGTCGCCCCGGATGCCGCGTCGACCACGCGATCGATGAAGACCCGCTCCGTCCGCAACTCAAAGGACCGGAGATCGGGTACCTCGATGATCTGCATCCCCAAATCCGCCAGGCGCCAGGCCCGGGCGATCCGCTGGTCAGCCACCACAGGCCCCTGCGCGCTATCCGTCAGCAGCAGGTTCACCTTGCCTGGCAGCTCGACGCGCTCCTGGAGATAGGAGAGCGGCACAAAAGCCGTCGCCTGTGGCACTTGGCTGGCCTGCAGGCCAAAGCGGCCGAATGCTTCCGGGCCTGCGACCGCAACGACATCCGCACGGATCGCCAGGGTCACGTCTTCCTCCGAAGAAAACGGTGCATCGCGGGGCAGCAGGGCCGGATTCGCGACCCGCACGACCAGTCCATCACCCGCCTGGGTGTCCAGGCGCCGGGCCAGGACATCGTTGATCACCAATTGCTTGTGGCCCGCCGCTGGATCGAAGGGGCTTTCACCCGGGCCGAGCTTCCAGAAGCGATCCTCCACGCCGAAGAGCTGCACCTTGTTGACCCGCCTCGTTCCATCACTACTCGTCGCGGAAGCATTCAGGTACAGCACCGGGGCATAGACGGCTTCGCCGGATGCCTCCAGGCCATCCGCCAACGCGGCCCGAAAAAAACGATCCTGGCTGAGCATGGCTTTCCGCACGCCCATCAATCGTTGCTCGGCCAGCTGCCTCAGCGAATAGCGCAGCGAGTCCCCCACCAGCATGGCGCCGACAATGACCGCGGTCGTCACCGCTACCCCAAGCATCACGCCGAGGTGGCTGCGCCAGTAATACCGGAGCCCCCTCCGGGAAAGATCACCTCGCTTCATGAATGAGCCCGTCCACAATCTCGAGTTGGCGTTGCATGCGATCCGCGAGTGAAGCCGCATGCGTGACTACGATCATCGCGGTGTTGCTCTCACGGTTGAGCTCGAGCAACAACGCGGTCAGGCCATCGGCCGTCGTGCGATCGAGGGCACCGGTCGGTTCATCGGCCAGCAGCAGGCGGGGTTCGTTAATCAAGGCGCGCACAAAGGCCACGCGCTGGCACTCCCCTCCGGACAGTTGACCCGGGCGATGCTCCATGCGTCGGTCCAGGCCAACCCGGTCGAGCAGCTTGCGGGCCTTCTCCTCATGTACCGGCGTCACCGCGGCATAGGCCAGCACGGGGACGAGCACATTCTCCAACACGCTCAATTGGGGGAGCAAATGGTGCCCTTGAAAAATAAACCCCACCGACTGGTTGCGATGACGGGCGAGTTCATCCCCGGAGAGTCCGCTGAGATCCCTGCCTTCAAACACGACCGCGCCTTCGCTCGGCACATCCAGCGAACCCACCAGGTTCAGCAGGGTGGTCTTCCCCGACCCGGAGGGGCCGACGATGGCCATTGACTCACCGGCATCCACCTGGAAGCTCACCCCGCGCAAGACCTCCAGGGTCTCGGTGCCCTCGGGGTTCTGGTACTGTTTTTTTACATCACGAACATCGAGCAACATCATTTTCTCCATAAACAACGGGTCCGGCAGGCCGGGGCAGGCAGCGGGCAGCCATCCGCCATGGACCTCAACCCGTCATCCAGCGTTTTGCTTTCATTTCAAATCGCGGCAGGGTTCCTTCCGCGATCCGGACCGGTACCCGCATGGAGAAGGTCCGCTTCAGTGCGGCCTCCAGGGCATCGACCAGCAGGGCAGGCTCCCTGCAGCCCTCCGCGGGCTCAACCTCCAGGGCGATCTCGGCCAGGGCATCCACCTGGTTGACGTGCACGCGGTATTCGGCAACGTCGGGAAAGGTGTGTACCACCGCCTCGACCGCCGCAGGGAAAATATTCACCCCACGAATAATCACCATGTCATCGACCCGGCCGAGGATCCCCCCGACCAGGCACATGCGACCTTCACGGATTTCCATGCGTACGCGGTCCCCGGTCCGGTAGCGAATGAGCGGCGAGCCGAGGCGGCCGAGGCTTGTCAATACGAGCTCCCCCTCCGGGGATGAAGTACCCGATTCAACGTCGATGACCTCGGCGATATAGGACTCCTCCATGACCACCAAGCCGTCACCTGTCGGCATCTCGTAGCTCACCGGGCCGACCTCGGTCATCCCGTGGTGGTCAAATACGCGCGCACCCGGCCAGAGGGTTTCGATGCGTTCCCGCGTTGCCGGGATACTGCCGCCCGCTTCGCCGGCGACGATAATCCTCCGCAGCCCGATCGCGGAGACGTCCACCCCCTCGGCCCTTGCCACCTCGCCGAGGTGCACGGCGTAGGTGGGGGTACAACAAAGCGCGTCCACCCGGTTCTCCATCATCACGCCCAGGCGCCCGGCTCCACTCAGCCCACCGCCGGGCAGGGCCATGCAGCCCAGTTCCGTGGCCGCCTCGAAAGCCGTCCAGAATCCGAGGAAGGGGCCAAAGGAGAACGCAAAAAACACCTTGTCACCGGCCTGGATGCCCGCGGCGGTAAAAACCCGCTGCCAGTTGCCCAGCATCCAGTTCCAATCCTCCTTCGTATCCAGCCATTTCATGGGCTTGCCCGTGGACCCGCTCGTCTGGCAATAACGGGTGTATTGCTCCACCGGATAGCTCAGGTTCGTTCCGTAGGGGGGATGGTCGAGTTGGTCCTGCACCCACTCGCTGCGGGTGGTAAAGGGCAGGGAATCCAGGTCGCCCAGGTCGGCCCCGGCGAATTTTTGCCGGTAAAAGGCATTCGAGGCCATCACCGCTTCCAGCAAGTCCGCCAAGGCCTTGGCCTGTCCCGCCAGCAGTTTCTCCCGGTCAATCATCACCGAGTTATCCCGTAATTCCCGTTTTCCGTCGAACGGAAAATGGGACTAAAGTTCTCCGGCCACCGACCGGTAACGCGGTCCAGGCCGAAAACCGGGTCCCCGCGGTAAATTCCCAATACCCCGTTGACACGCAAGCCCATTTCATTGTACTAGGACTAGATGAAATTCTCAATACTTTCTCTTTTCCTCCTCCTCTCGGTGTCGGCCTCTGCCGACCTCCTTGTCGACGGTGACTTTGAAGCCGCATCCGCTGAGTGGATAATTTTCAGTGTCGGCTCAGCCGAACCGCAACCGGCACCCGGTTTTTCGACCGTTCCGCCCGGCTTTCCTGGGGAAGGCTCCTTGTCGTTTTTTGCGACAGGGAGCTTCC
>JAYGFS010000098.1:0-17197 GCA_046581765.1 Verrucomicrobiota bacterium | reverse complement strand
GGATTTCGACATGGGCATTGATGACCGGGACTACATGCGCGCGAAAGGCGACCGGGGCGGGTCGCCGCCCTCAAAGGAGCTCCAGGAGGCCCTGAAAGCCGCGCAGTCGGGTTGGCAGAAGGAGGATCACCTGCTGAATCGCTACGGGCCGTCGAAATTCCGCAAGTGGGTGATGATCGTCGGCCTGGCCCTTGTCGCGGTCTGGCTGCTGGCCATGCTGGTGTTCCAGTTCGGCTGAGCGGTGGGGGATGCGGCGCATCCGCGTTGATTTTCGAGTCGGATTAAGCGCGGGAATCGGCGTAGGATGGCCTCCAGATGAGACCTCGCCGCCCAGCCTGCCTGCTCGCCATCATGACCTTCTGCTTTCTCTTTATCGGGAGCCCTTTCGTGACCATGGAGCGCCAACAGGAACTCCGGGTCGGGATCTGTGCCCGGAACATGGTCGAGAGCGGGGACTGGATCATCCCGGATTTCCAGGGTCAACCGCGCCTGCGCAAACCGCCCCTGTCGTATTGGATGTCCGCAAGCGCGATGAAGCTGAGCGGCTCCCAGGGGGTATTCGCGGCGCGTTTTCCGACGATACTCGCCGCGGTGGCCCTGGTGCTCGTGGTCCTGGCAGCCGGCCGTACCTGGATATCGCCGAGGGGCGGGCTGATGGCGGCTCTCCTTCTCGCCAGCTGTATCGGGTTTTTGCGGCATGGGCGACTGGCGGAAACGGACATCACCCTGACCCTGTTTACCACCGCAAGCATCCTCCTGGTATACCGGGCGCTTGAACAGCGAAGCCTGCGCCACTGGATCGGCGCGGGCCTCTGCATGGGCCTGGGGATCCTGGCCAAGGGACCGGCGGCGCTGGCCCTGCCACTGCTCGCACTCGGGGCTTACCTGCTCTTCGTCCCGTCGGCCCGGCAAGGCTTTCGCCCCCTTGGCCTGCTGATCCTCCTGGTGCTCGCGGCAGCCCTTGCGATTCCCTGGTATGCGGCGATCCATCAATTTGCGCAGCGCGCAGCCGGGAGCCAGGTCGGGCAGGAGTTATCGGCCCTGGTGAAAACGGAACACCGGGGGAACCCGGCATATTATCTCTACACCCTGCCGATCATGTTGTTGCCCTGGGGCGTGTTTCTGCCCGTGGCGCTAGCCCGGATGTGGCAGCAGCGGAAGCGCGATTCGCGCCTGGTTTTCCTGCTCGGGTGGCTGGGTACGAGTTTCCTGCTGCTCACGCTGATCCCGAGCAAGCAGGCCCATTATGCGGTGCTTCTCCTCCCGCCTGCGGCCCTGGTTACGGGGTGGCACATGCAGGCCCGTTCGAACCGTTTCGTGGCCGGGGTCGTCGCGACGGTTCTCGCCTTGAGCCTGGGGTATTTCTATTTCGTGTATCCCCGGGTCAACGGACTCAGCCGGGTCCCGGATTTTCTCGCCGCGGCCCGGTCCACCACGGATGAAGCCCCGCTGGTCCACGTGGTCGGGATCAACTCGGCCGTGTTTGATTTTTATCTCGGTCGCCATGTGCACAATATCGAGGATACGGTGCAGGCCTGGAAACGCGCGCGCCTGGGCGATGCGGTGGTGGTGATCCAGCGAACGGACCGCTCGATCGATATCGCGGTGGATCCCCTTCGTGAACAGCGCTCGGGAGATTACACCTTGCGGCTGTATACCAAGGAATGAGGGCTGTCTCGGGGATTTATTCCGGGGTATCGGTCGGGTCGATGGTCCAGATAATCTCGGTTTGCGGGGAGACGCCCAAGTGATGCAGCACCTTTTGGCGGGTGTAATACAGCGCGTGCCCGTCTGCAAAACCGAGGACCCCCGTGCGTTTGCCGTAGCGGCCGATAAACTGATTGGCGTACATGCTGCCATCACCGGTGTAGTTCTCCCCCTTAAAGGCCTCCGGGGGCATCCCACATTCTGCGAACATGACCGTGCGCGAGGTCTTGCTGATGCTCGACATTTTCGGCGGATTATTTCCCTGGGCGAGATTGCGGTTCATGGCAAAAGAGAAATAGGGACGCGAGCCCATGTTGCTGGGATACTTGGCGCCGTTCAGGTAAAAAAGGCTGCCCGGGCCATACATGGTCACGGGGGGACCCGCCATTTCCGAAAGCGGTTCGGCTCCGCCGGTGTTGGGCAGGGCATTATACCAGATTTCGCTGGATGTGCTGTTCTGCACGCTCCCCCAGCTGCTGCCGGCAGCTGAACCATCTTCACAAAGCCGCTCCTTGTTATCGTTGGAGTACTGGATCATCCACGCGGTGAACTGTTTCATGTTGTTCATCGCGGTAACGCGCCGGGCATTCTTCAGCGCCCGGGTAATAGCGGGCACGAGCAAGGCGGCGAGCACGCTGATGATGGCGATGACGATCAGCAATTCGATGAGGGTGAAACCTTTGCGCTGTTTCATATGAAGGATCCGGGTCGGGTTAAGCTCTTCTATAAAGGTACGCTATTTGGGTGGGCAAGTATAATATAGGGCGGTACCCGGGTGTTGCATCTCTCTGCCTCAGTCCCGGGCAGCCCCACGCGCAGGCTTGGATGCGGGTGGCGACAGCCCCGTGTTATCCATGTGCGATGGGGGCGTGCCTCGATGCAAGCCCGTTTCATTTTGCTTGTTGTTCCAATGGTTTGTGTTTAAGAATCGCGCGCAAATCAGTGGAAATTATAGATAAAACATGGCGGATATAGGCATAGGCGGACATCAAGCCGGTTTCGCGTCGACCTTGCGTACCGATAGCTGGAAGCGGGGACCGGTCCTGACCTTTCTCGGGCTCTCGGCCTTCATTGTCTATGCGACCTGGGCCGCCTTCCAGGGGGCGCATTATTACGTCGGGCCCTATCTTTCCCCCTTCTACTCGCCGGTGCTTTTCGCAGAGCCCTCGGCGGCGGGTTCGGCTCCGTTGGAGCATGCCTGGCTCGGGACCTGGCCGGCGTGGTGGCCGGCCTTCCTGCCGCACTCTCCCTCGTTTTTCATCCTGATCTTTCCCGGGACTTTTCGCCTCACCTGTCACTACTACCGGAAGGCGTATTACCGCTCCTTTGCCACGACGCCCCCCGGGTGTGCGGTTGGTCCCCGGGCGCAGAAGAAGTATCACGGGGAAACCCGCCTGCTGCTGTTTCAGAACCTGCATCGCTACGCGCTCTACTTCGCGATTATCTTTGTCTGCATCCTGTATTACGATGCCTTCCTGGCCTTCTCGTACCACGGGGACCCGGGCCTTGGTGTGGGCACGCTGGTCCTCCTGGTCAATGCGACCCTCCTCGCCTGCTATACCTTCGGGTGCCACTCCTTTCGCCACCTGGTCGGTGGCCGACTGGATTGTTTCTCCTGCAACGCCGCCTGCGGGGTTCAGCACGGCATCTGGAAAAAAGCCACTTTTCTCAATGAGCGCCACATGCCCTTTGCCTGGCTCAGCCTGTTCTGGGTGGGCTTCACGGACCTGTACATTCGGCTGACCTCCATGGGCCTCATCACGGATTTAAACACCTGGGACTTCTAAGCGTATGGGCGACCCATCTGAAATCCAGACCTTTGAGCACGACGTACTGGTAATCGGCGCCGGCGGGGCCGGCCTGCGCGCGGCCATCGAGTGCGCCAAGCTCGGCTACGACACCGGCCTGGTGTGTAAATCCCTGCTCGGCAAGGCGCACACGGTCATGGCCGAGGGCGGCATGGCGGCGGCCATGGGCAACATGGACGGGCGGGATAACTGGAAAATCCACTTTCGGGACACCATGCGCGGGGGAAAATTCCTCAACCAGTGGCGGATGGCCGAGCTGCACGCCCGGCAGTCCCCCGACCGGGTACGCGAGCTGGAAGAATGGGGCGCGGTCTTCGACCGCACGGAAACCGGCCTGATCCACCAGCGCAATTTTGGCGGCCATCGCTACCCGCGCTTGGCCCACGTGGGTGACCGTACCGGGCTCGAGTTGATCCGCACCCTGCAGGACCATGCCGTGCACCAGGACAACATTACCGTCCACATGGAGTGCAAGGTGGTGGATCTCGTGAAGGACGGCGACCGGGTAAGCGGTGCGGTCGCGGTGTGGCGCGACTGGGGGCGTTTTGTCAATTTCAAGGCGAAAGCGGTCATTCTCGCGACCGGCGGCGGCGGGCGCGCCTGGTCGGTGACCTCCAATTCCTGGGAGTACAGCGGGGACGGGTACGCCATGGCCTACGCGGCCGGTGCCGAGCTGATGGATATCGAGTTTACCCAGTTTCACCCCACCGGCATGGTCTGGCCCCCCTCGGTCAAGGGCATCCTGGTGACCGAAGGGGTCCGCGGCGACGGCGGCATCCTGAAGAACAGCGAGGGCGAGCGCTTCATGTTCAACTACATCCCGGAGCGCTTTGCCTCGGAGACAGCCGATTCGGAGGAGGAGACCAATCGCTGGCTGGCCGGGGACAAGGCGGCTCGCCGCCCCCCCGAGCTGCTCACGCGCGATGTCGTGGCCAAGGCCATCCGGGCGGAAGTCGAGGCCGGGCGCGGTTCGCCCCACGGCGGGGTTTTCCTGGACATCGCCTCCCGGGTGCCGGCCGAGGAAATCAAGCGGAAGCTGCCCTCGATGTACCACCAGTTCAAGGAACTGGCCCAGGTCGACATCACCCGGCAACCCATGGAGGTGGGGCCGACCCTGCACTATTTCATGGGCGGTATCCGGGTCGACCACGACAGCCAGGAGACCGCCGTGCCGGGCTTGTTTGCCTGCGGTGAATGTGCGGCCGGGATGCACGGGGCCAATCGCCTGGGGGGCAATTCACTTTCGGACCTGCTCGTTTTCGGTCGCCTGGCCGGGGTGGGGGTCGATGCCTACATCAAGGCCCAGGCCGGCGCGCCGGTGTTTGACCAGGTGCAGGCCGATGCGGCCCTGAAGCGGACAACGGAGATCCTGAACCGGGAGGAAGGAGCCAATCCCTTCCTGCTGCACGAGGAATTACAAGATATCATGCAGCAGCATGTCGGCATCGTGCGCGAGAAGGCCGGGCTGGAAGCGGGGATCGAAAAGCTGCTGGCACTCAAGTTGGCCGTTGAAAAGGTGAAGGCAGCGGGTGCCAGCCAATACAACGCCGGCTGGCACGAAGCGATCGATCTCTCTTCCCTCGTCATTACCGCCGAGGCCGTCGCCCGGGCCGCCCTGCTTCGCGAGGAAAGTCGCGGTGCCCACACCCGCCTGGATTTTGAAGGCGAACGCGAGGAGTGGGGGCAGGTCAATATTATCGTGGGCAAGGATGGCACCGGGGAGATGAGCGTGCGCAAGGAACAGCGACCCGAGCCGCCCACGGAATTGTCCGACATCGCGCACGCAGCCCTCGAGGACCTGGAGGGTTCGACCGATGGCTGAGCGGCATTTCAAGGTCTGGCGCGGTGACGCAGGCGGCGGCCAATTCGAGGAATACGAGGTCGAGGTCGAGGAAGGGATGGTCGTGCTCGACGCCCTGCACCGCATCCAGGCGCATCAGGCCAACGACTTGTCGATTCGCTGGAATTGCAAGGCCGGGAAGTGCGGTTCCTGCAGCATGGAAATCAATGGCAAGCCCAAGCTCGCCTGCATGAATCGCCTCAGCGATTACCCCGAGGATTTCACCATCGTCGTTCAGCCGATCAAGGCCTTTCCCCTGATCAAGGACCTGGTCACCGATGTCACCTGGAATTACGAGCAGAACAAGCGTATCGCGCCGTTTAGCCCCCGGCCCCGCGGGGCGGATGGCGAGCACCGGATGATGCAGGATGACGTAGAGCGCGTGCAGGAATTCCGCAAGTGCATCGAGTGCTTCCTCTGCCAGGATGTCTGCCACGTGCTGCGTGACCAGGACCGCAAGGATGCCTTCGTGGGTCCGCGTTTCATGATTCGTGCTGCGAGCCTGGACATGCATCCCCTGGATACCGTAGACCGGATTCCGGCATTGAAGGAGGAATTGGGCGTCGGCATGTGCAACATCACCAAGTGCTGCACCGAGGTGTGCCCCGAGCATATCAAGATCACCGATAACGGGATTATTCCCCTGAAAGAACGCGTGGTCAGCCGCTACTACGATCCACTCATGATCCTGCTGCGCAAGCTCAAGGGCCTGTTCGGCGGCACCTAGTCACCCGTCTCGCCGGTTCACCCGTCCGGCTCCCGGTGCCGGTCTACACGCGCGTGAGCAGGAGCATCCAGAGCCCGAAGATCAATTCGATCAACCCCAGGGTCCGGAGGGTCTTTATCGGCTGTTCCTCCAGCATCTGCTTGACCCGCCTTGAAACGAGCCCGGCCATGCGGATGGTCCAGCGCGGAAACAGCAGCGAGCAGGTACCCTCCAGGCTGCACCAGCCACCCAGGATGATCAGGAACCAGGACATGCCTGAATTATAGCCGAGGTTTCGCGATTTTTCCGCTTTCGTTTTCGCCTGATTTTTATGCTAGAAAGCCCGCCAAGTTGTGTTATTCACCCAGGTTTCCTCAACACGGCGCGGTGGCAGAGTGGTCTAATGCGCGGGATTGCAAATCCTGTTTCCGTCGGTTCGAATCCGACCCGCGCCTCGTTGTTGACCCCGAGAATGGATACCGTAAACATAAGCGCTCGCTAGACTAGGAATGTGACCATGAACATGCCCCAGGACCTCCGCTACACCAAGAGCCATGAATGGATCAAAGTCACCGATGGGGAGGTGACCGTCGGGATCTCCGACTTTGCCCAATCGCAGCTGGGCGACCTGACCTTTATCGAGCTCCCGTCAGCCGGCGATAGCGTCAGCGCGGGGGATGAAGTGGCCGTGGTGGAATCCGTAAAGGCCGCTTCCGATGTGTATTCGCCGGTTTCGGGCACGATTACCGAGGTCAACGAGGCACTGGAAGACAGCCCCGAGCTCATCAACAACGATGCCTTTGGCGAAGGCTGGATGTTCAAGGTACGGTTGAGCGATGCCGCCCAGCTGGACGGCCTGCTCAGCGCGGCGGATTACGCCGGGTTGGCCCCGGGCGACGCGTAGCGGCCATGGCCTCCCCGCGCGGCTATTTCTGGAACGCGCCCGTGCCCTATGCGGAGGCGGCCGCGCTGCAGGAGGAACTGGTCAGGGCCCGTATCGCGGGAAGGATCCCGGATACCGTGCTTTTTCTCGAGCACCCACCCGTCATTACCCTGGGCCGACGCGGGCGGAAGGACTACCTCAAGCATGCCCGGTCATTCTACAGGGAAAGCGGCATTGAAATCGTTCGCTCGACCCGTGGGGGGGATGTGACCTACCACGCACCCGGCCAGCTGGTCATGTATCCGATCCTCCAGCTGTCCGGTTCAGCCTCCGCTTCGCAGGGCTATCTCGGGTTGCTGGAGCGGACAGCGGTGGAAACGGCCCGGGCTTTCGGGGTTGAGGCCTACACCCGGGAAGGCATGGCCGGAGCCTGGACCGATGCGGGAAAAATCGCCGCCATCGGCTTCAGGCTCAAGCGCTGGGTGAGCTACCACGGCATGAGCTTTAACGTACATCCGGATCTCCGCGGCTTCGACACCATTGTCGGTTGCGGCCTGGAGGGGGAAGCCGTGAGCTCCCTGCAGGCGATCCTGGGCGAGGCAGCCCCCACGGCACCCGAGGTTCGAACAATCATGGCCGGGATATTCGGCCGGCTGATCCGGGCTCCTTTCAGCCTGGAGGCCTGGACGGACGAAGGGCTGGGCTGAGTCCCCGGACGATGTAGGGGATCCCCGGATCGGCACTCGCCGCAACCCGCCTCATCCGCTAGGGTGTTGCGATGGAGGTGAACCCGAGGGCCCACGCGGCGGACATTCTTTACGGCTGGCTGGAAAACGGACGCTTCGTCGAGACCGCCATCGATCGTGCCGATACCGACCGTGGCTTGATCCGGGAGATCGTGCTCGGCAGCATCCGGCGCAAGGCCACGCTCGACTGGATTATCAACCGCTATGCCCGGCAGCCGCCGGACCTGCAGAGCCGGTCCTGGCTCATGCTGGGGCTGTATCAACTGTACTTCCTGGACGGCGTGGCCGATTACGCCGCGGTGAACGAGACCACCGAGGCCGCCAAGGGGGCCATGGATCCATTCCGGGTCAAGTTCCTGCACGCCATCCTGCGCAATGCCGGCCGGGATGAAGAAGCGGTGCGCAAAGACCTGGCCGAGGCCGCTCCAAACGTACGTTTTTCCCACCCCAAGCGCCTGCTGAAGCGTTGGACCGAGACCTTTGGCGAGGCGCGCCTCGAGGCGCTCTGCCGGTGGAACAACACCCGCGCCCCGGTCGTCCTGCGCCTGCGCAAAGGGGCATCAGTGGACGCGTACCTGGCGGAGCTCGCCTCGCGGGACATTGACGCACATGCGCATGCGCGGTACCCGGACCGGGCCGTGGTCCTCGACAGCAACCCCGGTATACGCGAGCTCCCGGGCTTTGCCGCCGGCCACTTCTATATCCAGGATCCCTCGACCTTTACCGCACCGGACCTGCTCGATGCCCGGCCCGGCGAAACGATTCTCGATGCCTGTGCCGCACCCGGGGGCAAAACCATCATGCTCGCCGAAGCCATGCAGGGCGAGGGGGTGCTGGTCGCGAGCGACGTGGGGGGCAAGCGCCTGAAACGATTGGAGCAGAATCTCAAGCGCATGCAACAGGACTGGGTGCGCACGCTGGAGATGGACGTTACGCGTCCCGATGACCGGGCGGGCAAAGGTCTGCCGGGGGAAGGCTTTGACGCGATCCTGCTCGATGTGCCCTGCAGCAATACCGGCGTGCTCCGCCGCCGCGTGGAAGCGCGTTGGCGCTTCAATGAAGAAGAGCTGCAATCGCTCATCCGGGTCCAGGCCCGCATGCTGGATAGCGCGGTCGTGCTGCTCAAGCCCGGCGGCCGTATCGTGTACGGTACCTGCAGCATTGAGCCGGAGGAAAACGTTCGCCAGGTGGAGGCCTTCCTCTCTCGCACCCCGGGCTTCCAGCTGGAGGAGGCGCGCGGCCTGGTTCCGGGCGAGCAGGATACCGAGGGGGCTTACGCGGCCCGGATCCGGCGCAGTTGATACGGCTTAGCAGGGTCTAAGCGGTCGACAAAATATTTTACCCGTCATCAGTGCTCAAACCCGGTTGATCGAGTGTCTCCGGTACCCCTGGGACCGGACAAAAAAAACCGCCCGGCTTTTTCGGGGGGAGGGGGAGGGAGAGAAAACCGGGCGGAAGCCACGGCGAACCGTGGCAAAAATCTATGCAAATTTTAGTGTTTATGCCTCATACGCTTTCGTCGGGGTACTGCTTTTTTGCTGCGATTGGAAGCATAAATGTCCGTGGTAACGGCTTTTTCTGCGAGGTCCTTGGGGGCGTGCCGGGGGATATCCCACAGTTCTCGAAGTACGCGCACCCCGGGGGCCGTCTGCCGCGCGCCTAGCTGATATGAATTCCAATCCCTCATTTCAAACTCAAGATGTTAATTATCTTCAAAAACTACTATCTTGCAAGGTACACCCCTTGGCGGCTAAGTTTAATCTTTCTGAGGATTATTTTGATCCCGTGCACGGTTGACCGCCCATTCAAGCCCCGTTAATGAGGTACCTTATATCGATTCGATGAGAAGTATCGCCCTGATTTTACCCCTGTTCACGCTCCTGGCGGGCTGTGTCACCCGCCCGGCGACTTTCCCAAGCCCCTCCCGCCAGGCGGATGCCTACCTAAGTCTGGTCGCCACAGGGTATTGTCATTGTGGCGCTTGTTGCGGCTGGGAGCGTAACTGGCTGGGCCGCCCGGTATTTTCCTCCGGCCCGGCCAAAGGCCGCCCCAAATCCGTCGGGCTGACGGCCTCCGGCACGCAGGCCAAGCCCGGCACCCTGGCCGCCGACCCGGCTTATTTTCCCCGGGGAACCCGGATGTTTATACCCGGTTACGGCTACGGTCGGGTGGAGGATACCGGCGGGGCGATCAAGGCCGGCCGTATCGACCTGTATTTTCGATCACACCAGGAGGCTTTGAACTGGGGGAGGCGGCAAAAAGATGTGCAGGTCTGGTATCCTTGAGGCGTGCCCGGTCGCGGGGTCCAGGTGCGTACCGGCTCGATGAAGGTCCTTTACGAAGATGATGTCCTGCTTGGCCTGGACAAGCCGTCGGGCCTGCTTTCGGTGCCTGGGGTCGGGCCGGACAAGAAGGACTGCCTGGCCACCCGGGTGCAGCGGGACTTTCCGGGGGCCACCGTCCTGCACCGGCTCGACCGGGACACCTCGGGCGTGATGATCCTCGCCCGGACAGCGGAGGCGCATCGCATGGTGAGCCGGCAATTCGAGTTGCGGCAAACCGAAAAGGTCTACCACGCGGTCCTTGCGGGGTCGCCCACCGGGGATTCCGGTGAAATCGATCTCCCGATCCACCGCGACTGGGCGCGTCATGATCCGCCCATGTACAAGATCGACCACGAACAGGGCCGGCCCAGCATCACCCGATGGCGGGTTCTGGAGCGGCTGCCGGATCGAACGAAGGTCGAGCTGCGCCCGCTTACCGGGCGTTCGCATCAATTGCGCCTGCATTTGCAGGCCATTGGCCACCCGGTTCTCGGGGACCGGATCTACGCGTCACCCGGGCCGCGGGCGATGGCCGATCGCCTGATGTTGCACGCCTCAGCCCTGACCGTGCGTCACCCGCAGTCGGGGGAACCCCTCACGATCGAGGCACCGTGTCCCTGGATGTAGCGGCCGGCCCACGGCCCTTATCTTTGAGCCGTCGCCCACGCGCCTGCCGCGGTGCCCGGCAACTTGCTTGAATAAGCACTTTTAAAGCATCGGGTACTGGCGTAGTTCTCAGGCAACGAGCGCGAGGCGAACTATGGCGGATACCCTGTTTATTCTGTGCGGCATCAATGTCACCTGGTGGAAGATCCTGGGCTGGACCGGCGTGTTCATGTTCACCGGGCGCTGGCTGGTGCAGATGCACTACTCCCACAAGGCGGGCAAGCCGGTCATCCCGCGGCTCTACTGGTTCATGAGCATGGCCGGTAGCCTGATCCTGCTCTGTTACTTCTGCATGAGCCCGCAAAGGGGTACCGTGGGCTTCCTGGCAAATTTCTTCCCGCTCTTCGTTGCGGCGTATAACCTCAAGCTCGACCTGAAATCTTCAACCAAGTCCCCCGAGCCTGCCTAGGGTGCATCCCGATCCCCCGAATCCCTGTTTGCATGAGTGATCCAGCCGAGCTCCCCGAGAACCCCCTGGCCGATGTACCGGAGAAGGAGCTGGTGCAGCGTACCCGGGCCCGGGATCTCGATGCCTACGCGGAGCTGATGCAGCGTTATCAACGCCGGATTTATGCGTTGATCTATAACATGACGGGCAACAACGAGGACACCGAAGACCTCATCCAGGACGTATTTCTCAGGGCCTATTCCGCCCTGGAGAAGTTCCAGGGGAAGTCCTCCTTCTACACCTGGGTCTACCGCATCGCGGTCAATCGCACGATAAACTTTGTCAAAAAGCGAAAGAAACGCCAGGCCGCGAGCCTGAATGACGTGGACAGCGGGATCGAGCGCGACGAGGCCTACGTGGAACTTTCATCCCGGAGCACGCCCTTCCGCGACGCCCGGAACAGCGAAATTTTCGAAAAGTTGAACGCGGCCCTGCAAAAGCTGTCTGAGAAACATAGGGCCGTGGTCGTGATGCACGATATCGAGGGGATTCCCCACGACCGGATCGCCGAGATTATCGGGGTTTCATCGGGTACGGTCCGGTCGCGCCTGTTTTACGCGCGGCGCCAGTTGCAGGCAGACCTAGCGGAGTACATGGATGAAATCTGAAGACTTTATGAAACAGTACGGGCACCTCAGCCGGGAAGCCCTGCCGACGGAAGCCCGTCAGCTGCTCGAGCGGGACAACGCGATCGGGCAGGCCTATTCCCGCATGGAAACCCAGTGCAAGCTGCTCCGCCTGAAAAAGTACGAGCAAGCACCGCCTTCGCTCGAGGGCCGGATTCTGTACCGGGTGCGCACCCGGCTGGAAGCGGGTGACACGGCGCTTCCCGGGCTGCGCCCGGGATGGGGGTACTACGCGCTCCGCGTCGCCGGATGGGCGTGTGCCCTCGCCCTGGTCCTGGGGGTGTACACCCAGTTCATGTCGCCCACCCGGCAACCCCATGTCGCCCAGGCTCCGGACATCAACAACCAGTTCAAGCCCATCCCGACCAGCACGAACAGTGATTGGCAGGTCGTCCGGGAGGTGGATGGGTCGACCAGTTATCGGCAGACGAATACGAACCTGCGCCTGCCGCAGCCGATCCCCGTGCCGGTGGGGAATCCGGTCAAGCCCTAGGCCGGTCGCGCCCTTCGCGAGGGGCAGGAAATAGCGCCCGGAAGGCCCGGGCAACCCGGATCCACTCCGCCGCACGCCCCCTTGTCCACGGCAATCCCCGGGCCGGACTAATGGAGGCTCCTTGCTCGTAAAGCCGGCGGAATTTGCAGGAGCTGCCGGAATAAGAAAGGGGATCCCAAGCATCCTTGTGCGTACCGTGCTTGGCTCCCGTCACGCGGTTGTGTTCTACTCTGGTGAGGCGCAGGACGTGGACTATTGAGAGGAAGGATGAAACGCTGCATACTACCCGGGGTCGTGATCCTGCTGGCCGCCGCCTATGGGCTCTTTCGACCGCCCCCGGATAAGGCATTGCCCGGATGGGATGAGGCTGCGCCGCGCCCGAATGTCATCTACATCCTCGCGGATGATCTGGGCTATGGAGACCTCGCCTGCTACGGAGGGTCCCACATCGAAACCCCGCATGTGGATCGCCTCGCAGCCGGCGGCCTGCGCTTCACCCGGCATTACGCCGCGAGCCCGATCTGTGTGCCTTCCCGGTTCAGCCTGCATACCGGCCTGCATACCGGGCATCATCGATTCACGGAGAATGGATGCAAACCCTTCCCCGACGATCTCCTCACCGTGCACACGCTGCTCAAACAGGCCGGATATCGCACCGGGCATTTCGGGCATTTGTGGCAGGCCATGCAGCCGGGGAGTTGGGGACTGGACCCAGGTGGAAAGGCCCGCGACCCGGATATCCAACCCGCGATAGACGCCTTGCGTGTGCCGCCCGGCGGACACACGATCTACCCTGAAGAAGCCGGCGAACCCTACATCCAGGGGATCGACGAGCTTTTAACCATCTGGCGGCGGGAAAGCCGCCCCCTGGACCAGGTCGGCCTGTACTGGCCCGTACTCTGGCGGGGTGGAGACCAACTGGTGCAGAATACGGACTATCTCGAAGATGCTTTCGTCGAGGGCCTGCTCTCGTTCATCCGCAAACAGGACGACGAGCGACCTTTTTTCGCGGCCTACTGGAGTACGATCCCCCACCGCCCGCTCCAGGTGCCCGGCCTTGTGAGTGATGATATCGAGGTCCTTTACAAAGCCATGGTCGAGCGCCTGGACGACTACGTCGGTCAGATCATGGACGCCCTCGAGTCAGCGGATCTGGCGGGGAACACCCTTGTATTCTTCAGCAGCGACAACGGTTCAGTGGACGGCTCCAACGGACACCTCCGCGGCGGAAAGGCCAGCCTCTATGAAGGCGGCATCCGCGTGCCCTTCATCGCCCATTGGCCGAAGCTGATCCAGGCAGGTCGAGTCACCGATCATCTATGCAGCTTCACGGATCTGCTCCCGACCCTGGCCGGGCTTTCCGGGGTGGCGACCCCGCAAAACCTGGATGGTTATTCCTTGCTGCCGACCCTTAGCGGCCACGGTGAGCCGTCTCAACATGCGTACCTTTACTGGTGGTGGAGCGGCAACCAGGCCGTGCGCTCCGGCAAGTGGAAGGCGCTCTATCAGCATCAACAGGACCTGGCATACTGGCAACTGTTCGATGTGGAAAAGGATCCTGGAGAGCAGCAAGACCTGGCGTCCGCGCACCCGGAGGTCCTGACCCGTTTGAAGGACCTGGCCCGCCAGGCACGCGTGCCGCCCGCTCCCCGGTAGGACCCGTATCCTCGGGTGCCAATGTGGATATCACGCCGCCCCGTTGTCCACGGCAACCCGGGGGCCGGGCTAATTGACAAAATTACCCGGTATGCTATGGATTCCGGCTTGGGTGGCGGTTCAGCGGAAGCGCTCACCCGGTCGTGGTGGTACCCGGGTGTGTACACCAGCGAGACCTTCGCCAGGGTGGGCGAAGGTGAAGGGCGGCTGGATGACAGGGGTGCGTTCCACGAAAGGGCTGGCGGGAAGGGTCCCGCTGCCGGTCACCAGGTGAAAGGGAAAGTGGAATGAAGGCATCTCACAAGTGGTTGTTCACCCTGCTCGCGGTTCTCGGTTCCGCGGCCCTCGCCCAGCAGACGCGCATCCTGGATTTCGGGAACGACTTCCTGTTGAGCTGGGAGAACGCCTTTTCCAACTCCGTGACCACGGTTGAGTTCGCGACGGAGCTGCCGACGGACCAATTCACCCCCGCGCTGAACGTGTTGAGCACCGGGAGTACCTCGCAGGCGGTCATTCCGCTTGGCGATGCGGACCGGGCCTATTACCGGCTGCACGAGATTAATTCGAGCGGGACCCCGGAAGGGATGGGGATCGTGCTCGACGGGTGGTATCGGATGGGTCCGGCCACCGCGGCGACGGGGCGCGTGGTCTTCGTGGACGGTTTCCTTGTCGATCACCACGAGGTCAGCAAGGCGTCCTGGGACGCGGTCAGGCTCTGGGCCGTGATGAACGGCTACAGCTTCACCCACGAGGGCCAGAGCCCGGACGCGGGGAAGGAAATCCACCCGGTGCAGACGATCAACTGGTACGACGCGGTCAAGTGGTGCAACGCCCGCTCGGAGAAGGAGGGCCTTGTCCCCACCTATTACACCTCCTCGTCGACCACGGTCGTGTACCGCACCGGCGAGCTCGACCTGTCGAGTGACGCGGTGCGCTGGGATGCCAGCGGCTACCGCCTGCCGACGGAGGCGGAGTGGGAGAAGGCGGCCCGGGGCGGGCTGGATGGCCAGCCTTTTCCGTGGGGACCGGTTCTCGCCATGAACAACGCCAACTTTTTCAACAGCCTGGACCCCTTTAACAACGACACGACCCCGGTGGGGGACTACGCCCCGAACGGGTACGGGCTCCACGATGTCGCGGGGAACGTGGGGGAGTGGGTATGGGACTGGTTCCAGGTCCAGCCGCCGCCCAGCCTTTCCATCAACCCCGCGGGTCCCGCCCTGGGCACCGAGCGCCTCACGCGTGGCGGGAGCTGGCAAAGCGGCGCGAGCGATCTCCGCTGCGCCGACCGGAGTCGGCGTTTCGTCCCGGGGGACACGTTCACTGGCCTCGGGTTCCGGACCCTGCGCAAACTCCCCGCGATCCTCTCCGAGATTCCACCCTCGGTCAGCCTTTCGGTTGACAACGCAACGATCGCGGAGGCCGGTGGCGTGGCCACCTTCACCGCCACCCTTGATGCGGTGTCGGCCCTGGACGTGACCGTCAACCTCACCGTATCCGGAAGTGCCACCGGTGGCGGAGTCGACTACACCTTCGTGAACGCCTCGATCCTCATCCCCGCGGGCAGCCTCAGCGGCAGCGCCACGGTCACGGCCGACCAGGACCTCCTCGAGGAGGTGGATGAGACCGTGGTTGTCGACATCGCCTCCGTAGTCAACGGAACCGAGAACGGAACCCAGCAGCTGGGTACCACCATCCTGGACGACGATACAACCCAGGATGAGTTCTTCGCGCAAATGCAGGCGGTCGTCGACTGGGGTGTTTCAGCTTCCAATGCATATGAAGATGCCCAACTGACGGTTCAGGTTTCCGACGGCTCCGCGGTCGAGGCTTTTAAGGGCTTTGGCAATGACATGCCCGATCTTAGCAACCTGTATTTGGTGTCTCCTGATTTTGTGGTAGAGGATTTGTGGTTCGGCCACGAAGGTGTGAAGTCCCGTTATTGGGACAAAGGCGCCTATGATCATTTCCTTAATATTCACAATACGATTCACATCTCTTACGAAACCGACCCCGGCCAGGTAAGCGGTTTATCCGGTGATACCGACCAGGTTTATATGTTTCGCCTGTGGCACGGTACTTTTTGGGAGGCGGTTGGGCTGGGCTTGAAGTGGATGGGAGATAATACTTTTGTCTTCTATGGGCAAAATGGTGAAGCCTTTACATCTGCGCCGGTTAATCCCAATTTTGGCACCGACTACATGCTGCGGCTTATCTACAAAGTCTCGGATCTGTCTATCAAGGTGTACCTGAATGGTGAGGAAATCATTTCCGGCAATCTCGTGGCGCCCCGCGATATTCGTGAATTTGCCATCGGCACAAACTCACATCCGTTGGCACAGCATTTCCGATTCTATGGACTCAAGAGGGGCGAGTTCACTGATGCTGAATTGGCGACACTGGAAAACAATTCCAATCGCCTTTGGCCCCGAGGCCAGAAGCCTTCATTCCCATATATCGACGGCATAGGCTCAGGCGTGTACACGGATTTTGATTCGGAGACAAACGCATGGACGTTGCCGGCAGGTGAGCGAATCAATTTTGTCGGTGGATCTGGCGAACCCGGGGTTCATTTGTACCAGTGGTACTACTGGAATCCTGATCTCGCGGCCGGCGATGGCGTTGGTCCTTTGGACAGACACCGCCCTTTTGTTGGCGCGACCACGGTGAAGCTGGATCGAGATGACTACAAAGCGGCAGGGGAGCCTTTTAATGGTCATGAAGGCGACGCGTTCAATCGGGTGTTTTGTGTGATTACACCTGTGGACTCGGAGGGGGTGCAGGGCGTTTCTATTCGGAGCAGCATTTGGTATGACAATATTCAGTGATGAATGAAGGAACCGTTCCCTGGGTATTTCATCTCATTCGCCCAACAAGGGGTTATGCTTGTCAAAGCAACCCCTCTACAGGTTGGCGGTAGTCGAGCAGGTAGCGGAGGCGACCGGTGGGATCCACCAATTGGGGCTGCGTCAATGGCCGCTTGCAAGGCGGCAGCGTTAATCCTCCCCGCATCAGTCCTTGAGCAGGCGTGGTGGGAGGCGTAGGGTTTTCAGCATGCGACTCACCAAGGTGCACGGCAATGTGGAGAAGGAGATTCTGGTGTGACAATTAAGGACAAGGGTTGTTTGTCTCGATGGAATTTCCGGGCAAAAGGTTCGTCGAGTGTTTGTACCGCCGTGAACAGAACCCCGAGTCACCAAAGAGATAAACGAGTTGAGTGAAATCGCCTTGCTGGAAGTACTCGTCGGTTGACCACGTAGAAAAAATCACTCGGGCGTTGGGATGGGCGTTAAC
>JAYGFS010000517.1:0-4311 GCA_046581765.1 Verrucomicrobiota bacterium | reverse complement strand
CCCCCGTGACATGCAGGGTGGCCCACCCGGTGCAGGATCTTAGTCGGGAACAATAATCGCGTTCGGCATCACCCGCTCCAGGGACCTGCGCATCAGCAGGCTTCGGTCCGACGGCTGATTCACCACGCCCTTCCCCCGAATCCAGAGCGTGGTGGAGCCTCCGCCATCGAGGCAGAGGGCGATCCGGCATCCCAGGCCGGCCATCAGTTTGCCCAGCTCGGTATACGACATGCCCACGGCCTCGGTTGATCGACCATCCACGGTGGCCAGGATGAGTCGATTATCCCCGGCCAGGCCCACCGCCGTCCGCGGATGGCGCCGGTCTCCGTATTCGTGACCCGAATGGTCCCAGGACTTCTCGTGGGTGACCAGGATCGGACTCGCGGCGAGAATGTCCGGATAGGGAAGCGGCATGTCCCACCCTTTGCCCTCCGGGCGGAGGATGAGATCAACCTGTCCCTTCGCGTCGATCACGATGGCCGAGCGCTGCCGCGGCTCGTGCGGATGTGAGCGGGATACGACCCGGTTGTCGATCTTGATGAAAGCGGTGGAAACAAGGCGATTGATGTCAAAATAGGTGCCGTTGACCGCGGCAAAGGCCTGGTTGGTCTGGCCCACCTGGCGGACGCTCAGCGGGGTTTCTTCCCGGGAAATAAACCGGATCGTGTGCCGGGTGGTATCGAGCTCGAGCAGGTTGACGACTTGCAGGCTGTTGTAGAGCGTCTCAAATTTCTGCTGCTTCCAGGTGAGACCGGGGGCGAGCTCTTCGCTCAGCCAGCCCTGGCTGAGGGAGACGGGCTCCCAAGCGAAGGCCGGGACGGAAAGCAGCAGGAGTATCGGGAGGGCACGCATGGGTAATTGAATAGTAAGACGCCACCGGCGACAGCGCAATGGCGTAGCACGGAATACCCCTCCCCGCTACTCCAGGACCAGGGTGACCGGCCGGCTCCAGGCCGAGTGGTCGTCAAACACCGCCTCGGCAACCAGGCGCGACGGCCCCTTGCCCAGCCGTTTTGCTCCCAGCTCAACATCAACGTATGCTCCCCCCTTGGCCTCGTAGAGGGCCCGGCCGTTTTTCCAGATGCGAAAGCGTCTCGGTGCGGGATCCGTTTCCACCCGCAGGGTCCTCTGCCCCGCGAAGCGCAGCTCGCCCGAGGCCGGGACCTGGGGCCAGCGGACGACCTCGCCCGCAACCGTGAACCCTTTCCGCGCCGTCGCGTAGTGGCTGATCGCCCCATCCGCGACCACGACGACCTGCCACTCATGTGCACCCGGTGCCAGGTCGCCGGCGGTGTATTCAGGCTTCGTGCTCAGTCTCCCCACCCGCTTCCCGTCGACGAAGAAATGATAGAACGCGCGCGTGTGCGGATCGAGTCCACCGATTCGAACCTTGACCGCCTGGCCCTCGACATCCAGGGCGATGCCGATGAGCTTGCCATAGGGCCGGCTGAAGGGTTCGCCGAGGATCAGCAATTGCAGCGGCGCATACACGGACTGGTAAAAGCTCTCCAGGATCGAGCAGCCCTTGGCGGCGTGCACGTAATAGCGCGCGTGCGGAAATTTCTCCCATACCGCCATCGGCTCGGTCACGGTTCCACTGCTCGCGGTCGCCCCGGCACGGAACCAGGCACTGGCCTTGCTCTGCAGGTGCGTCTGGTAACGGGCGCCAAAGCTGGTGAGGTGGTCGCACATCGAGCCGGGATAGATGTTCGACACGTTATCGATCTCCAGGTACTGCGTGCCGGTCATGAGGCCGGAAATCCGGTCGGTCGCACGGTCCGGCATGCGATTGGAAATCTCCGCCGCGATGCCCATGCTCTTCAGCTCGTTGCGCGCCTCCAGCATCTGCCAGAGCCGGGTTTCAAACCGGATATCGTCCATGAACACGAAATAAACAGTGCCTTTCGGACGTGTGCCATCCGCCATAACCCCGCGCTGGATCATGTTGACGAGGAGGGCGGGTTCATTCCCCCGGTGCCAGGTATACCCGAGCATCATCGCGGGCAGGGGCATCTTGTCGTCCAGCTCGACCTTCATCTTGTCCAGGCTGGCCGTCGGCTTGGTCGGCCCGCCCTTGCGCTCCGGTCCGCGGAAAAGCGGCGAGGTGTACACCGCGGAGTCCACGCCTACCGCACCCGGGATCCGGTTTCGGGTAAAGGTAAGGCCCGTGATCGACATCTCGGGCTGGCTGGCAATGGTCGTGGGGAAGCCCGAGGAATAGACCCAGGCGAGAATCTCTTTTTCCAGCCCGCGCTCGGCGATCACCTTGTTCACCGGGTCCCAGATCCACTGGGTAAACTCAGCCGGCTTGATGGTGACGATGTCCCGGTTGTCCGGGAGGGCCAGGCTAACCACGTTGTTCGCGGGGACCTGGCGCAGGTGGACCAGGTGATTGGCCAGCTCCAGCGAAGATGCATCGTTCCGGTTGACCAGGACCAACACCTCGTGCGGGGCCAGGGCATGCGCACAAGGCAAGCCTGCCAGGAGGGCGAAGAGGAGGATACGAAGGGGGCCAACCATGTGGACCGAATATAGGGCAAAAACCCGGCTAAGCAACGACCGGAAACATTTCCCCTGGCCGAAAAACGGCCCGGCAGGCATTCCGGTCACAGGAAAACCTACAATTCGGCCGGCGGCGCATTCGCGGTTTCAGCCGGTGCTTCATCCGTATCGTCCTTGAAGACAAGAACGAACAGGAGCAGCACCACACCGGCGATGGCGGCGGGAATACCCCAGATCATCTTCCAGTTCATGGTCGCCAGTTGAGCATGCCGCGCCTCGGCTTTCTGCGCATTTAATTCGGCCGTTTTTTCCGGTAAATTCACGTCCAAATCAAACTCCAACGTGGGCGGCGACACAGCCAGCTGCCTGGCCAGCGCGGCAACCTCTGCACCATGGTCAATGGAAGCCTGTGGGGTGAATTTCGTTTCGATTCGTCCGGCCACCTGGGCCCCGATAAACATACCCAGACCGAGCGTAAACAGCACCAACATACCCTGCGCCTGTCCCCGAATCGCCTCGGGAGCGACCTTGTCGGTATAGATCTGGCCGGTGACGAAGAAGAAGTCATAGCAGATGCCGTGCACCACGATGCCGATAAGGATCATCCACATGGTCTCATTGGGTGCACCCACCGCAAACAGTACGTAACGGATCACCCAGGTCAGGATACCCACGGTCAGCATCCACTTGACCCCGAGCTTGCGGAAAAAGAACGGCATGAGGATCATGAAGAAGATTTCAGACATCTGGCCGTAGGACATGGTTTGCCCGATCGGAAGGTTGACCAGCTCCACCACCCGGCTGGCCATGATATAGTAGAAGGACAGCGGGATGCATACGAGGAAGGAGGCAACCATGAAGATCAGGAAGGCCGGCCGTTTGAATAACGAGAACGCATCCAGGCCGAGCAATTCGCGAGCGGTGACGCCTCCTTCGGTTTTCACTGGCGGGGTGTGGGGCAGGGTGAAACTGTAAACCCCAAGCAGCACGGCGGCCCCGGCAGTGAGCTTGAACATATTCACGCTGGCATCCCAACCAATCCAGCTCAGGCTCAGGCCGGCAGCGATCCAGCCGATCGTGCCGAAGACCCGGACGAGGGGAAATTGCTTCTCCGTGTTGACGATATTCTTCATCGCCAGGGTATTGGTCAGGGCGAGCGTGGGGAAGTAACAGAGCATAAAGCCGAAGAAGAGGGCATTGATAAAATTCGGACTCGCTTCCCCACCCGCCATCGTTTGCGCGGCGAAATACATAATAATCCCGCCCAGAATATGCATGACCCCCAGCACACGTTCCGTGGCAAAGAACCGGTCAGCGATCATGCCGACGAAAAAAGGCGATATCATGCCGGCGATGGGCCCGACGGAGTAGGTCCAACCAAAATCTTTTCCCGTGAAGCCAATGGTACCCAGGTAATTGGGTGCGGTGACATACCAGGCCCCCCAGATAAAAAACTGGATAAACATCATGATCGAGAGCCGAATAAAAGAACTCGTTCCAGATGCCGTGCTGTCGTTCATGAATCTACTCCTAGGGGTTGGTCCGGATCGTAACGGATGTGTTATTTTCTGACAATAATGGAAGTGACAAATCTGGAGGGCCGGTTTAGGCATGCATCGGCCCAAAAGGTCTTCCTTTCGAGTGCAATTTAACCCCTGGAGTGATGAAGATGAGCGAGCAATTGAAAGTACTGGTTGTGGGCTGCGGACACATGGGGTCCTCCCATGCCCGGGCCTACCGGGATATTGACGGGTTTGAGGTGGCCGGGCTGGTGGCCCGGGGACCGGAACGCCGGCAAAAACTCGCGGA
>JAYGFS010000030.1:0-3111 GCA_046581765.1 Verrucomicrobiota bacterium | reverse complement strand
GGGTTCTGTTTTGTTTCGGGTTCGTCCACCAATGGGTTCCCGCCAATGGGCGTCGGGTTAAAGGGGGGCGGGGGAGGTTCCGCTTCAGCCCCCGTGGTGGCCTGCGTAACAGGTCGTGGAGCCGTGGCGGGTCCTCGCCGGGACAGGAGCCGCAAACCACGAGCCGGTACGGGTGATTCGGTTAAGGAAGTACGGATTTCTATGCGTCCATCGGCGTTGATGGAGGAGGAAACACGGAGATTACCCGTTCTTTTCCGAAGGCCCTGTGTACGATAATTAACCACGAAACCTATTGGCTCAGTACCCTTACCTTCAATCCCGGTACGCGAAGGGTTCGAACCCGGTTGGGCCAAGGACGGGCTGCCACCTCCCCCGCCTGGTGGCAGGATCCTGACACCTGATTCTATCATGATCCGTTCAAGGTATTTCCGATACGCGCTCAACAGCTTGTTATGGAGTTCCTTATCCCCCTTCTTTATAACGATATTATAATCCTTGTAATCACCGCCTACACTAGCTGAATGCACGATCTCATACGCTTTTTCTTCAGCTATTTTCAGGAAATATTGGTAAGGGTCGTGGGTGACAAAAAAATCCGTGGCCTGATGGTTTTGGCCACAGCTACACGTTAACAGTGTAAGTAGTAAGATGCGTTTGCGGTTCATATTCTCCTCGATACATGAACAAGCGGCTAGGGGGCCGGGCTGAGCTCGTAGCGACGGAGAACAGGCTGGTTCGCAACGTAGATCTTGTCGGTGGCGGCGTTGACCTGTTCAAACAGCGCGGCGATATCCGTGTCAAACTTAGCCTTGAAGGCCTCGTAGCCCCCGGGCTTTTCGCCCTCACGCCAGGGCCGGTGATACCGGCTGCGCAGCTGCCCCCAGCGATTGCGGATTTTCTTCACCAGGACATTTCGCGCCTTGTTGAGCCGGGCGACCTCGAGGGACTGCTGGTACTGCGGGGTCTTCGCATTGGACTGGAGCTCGACCTTGGCACCCAGCTGGCTGTGGGAATAGGTGCCGACCGGCGTACCGTCGATCTTGAGCAGGTACTTGCCCGGCGCGAGACCCTGGACGCGAATCCGCTCGTTGCTGAGCTTGTGGCCGGCCTTGACGTAACCATAACCCGACTGCGCTTCCTCGGGAAGCACCCATGGCAGGGACGCGGCTTTGAAGCTGAAGGCCAGGGTGTTTGCATCGCCCTCGATCGCGCTCAGCTCGTCTTTCCCGCCACTGACTTTCCAGGCACCCCTCGGCCTTAAGGCATTGATCGCGGACACGCTTTTCTTGACCTGCATCTGGTCGAGCACCGCGAAGGCCATCACGGCCTGGCCATCCGGGCTGGGGTGCACGGCATCGGGAATCATGGTAAATGACGGATCTTCCACGCGCTGGATACGGGTGATGTTGTTCATGATGGTCAGCATATCGACGTAACCCATGCCGCGGTACAGCGCCTGGTCGCGCACCCATGCGCCGAAATAGGCCAGCAGGGGCGCGTAGTAGTTCGTCACGTCCTCGGCGGTGCGCTCGGGATGACCCAGCACCCATCCCGGTGGCTTCTTGCGGGAGACGCGGGTGTCGTACATGCTCGGCCCCATGAGAATGGCCGTGGCCTCCATCTTCGCCAGCCGGTCCATGATCTCGCTCATGTCGCGCTCGTACTGCTCGAAAAGCGGCTGGCGGTAGCCCTGGTAGGATCCGTCGTTCATGCCGAGCAACACGGTAACGAAGTCCGGCTTGTGCACCGCCACGTCACCCGTCCAACGCTCGAGGGCGTCGATCGCCCAATCCCCGCTGATCCCGGCGTTGACAAAATTGATCCGGCGGCCGGGAAAGCGGGTATAGAAGAAATCCTCGATGTACTGGGTGTAGAGGCACTGGTGCGTGATACTGTCGCCGAGGAAAAGAACGGTCTGGCCATCCTTCACATCGAGCTGGGTGAAGGGTTTTTTCGGTTCCGCCGCCCGGGTGAGGCAAAGCGGCAACAAGAGCAAGAGCATCAGGGTTCTTTTCATGATCGTTCTACAGGTTCCGGGTGAATCGTTCCGTATTCGCGGCATCGGCTTGATACCCCATGCGTTTCAGGTACACGGCATGTGCCGCGTTCCGGGTGTTGACGCTCAGGGTTTGTATCCCAATGGAACGAAGCTCTTCAAGCCCCCGGCCATATAAAAAACGGGCACTCTTCAAGTCGCGATGCGAAGGGGTGACGTAATCGATCAGGACTTCACCGTCGCCCCTCACGCTGAACAGGCCGACCGGCATGAGATCGCGGGTGACGTACCAGGCCGCTGCGTCGCGGAGCTGCCCAGAGCTGAAGTCGGGGAAAAAGGTTGCGATGTCGGCTCCATAATAATCGCAAAACCGGAGGAGCAGGGCACTGTCGGGTTCCGCCCGCACGAGATCAACATGCTCTTTCGCACGGGACATCTTCACCAGGTAATAGACATCGATGAGGATAATGAAACCGTTGACGGCAGCCACCGGCCAGGCGGGGATCAATACCCCGTAGACGGTAAAGGCCATTGCCCCCGCGAGGTTGATCCAGCGCAGGTACCAGATGCTGCTCATCAAGAGCGAAACGGCTACGAGCAGCGAGCCCGCGTATCCGATGAATTCAACCATGGGGTTGCCATCAGGCGATATGCGCGCCCTGGGTCTCCACGTACACGGCGTAAACCGATTGGCTCGCGGTCATGAAGAGGCGGTTCCGCTTGGGTCCACCGAAGCAAAGGTTGGAGCAGATCTCCGGGAGCTTGATCTGGCCGATACGTTGCCCCTCGGGGTTGAAGATGTGTACCCCGTCGTAGCCTTCGCCCACCCAGCCCGCGCTGGCCCAGATATTGCCATCGGTATCGGCGCGAATGCCATCGACCTGCCCGGCCAGCACCTCACCTTCGACCTCCAGCTTCATCGAGGCGAAGGTCTTACCCTTCGCGAGCTTCGACGCGTCGACTACGTCCCAGACCTTTATTTCCTTCTCCGCGTCCGGGTAATGGGACGAACCGGTGTCGGCGATGTAGAGTTTCTTGTAATCCGGGGAAAAACAGAGCCCATTGGGCTTGTAAATCTCGTCGGTGACCCTGTGCAGCGCACCCGTCTTGCCGTC
>JAYGFS010000510.1:0-1556 GCA_046581765.1 Verrucomicrobiota bacterium | reverse complement strand
GCGTGAACCAGGGCGGGTGTACCCGCCAGCCAGGACTCCAGCAGGACGATGCCAAAGCTCTCGTTGACGGACGGGTGAATAAAGACGCGTGCCCCCGCCATGGCCTCGTGTTTCTCCTGCTCGCTTACAAACCCCACGTCGATCACATGTCCCTCGAGCTCCCTTGGGATGTCGATATCCCCACTGCCGGTGAGTACGAGCTTGATGTCCCGTTGCGTGTTCAGGCGAAAGGTGTTCACGTAGTCGAGGAGGAGGGGCGTGCCCTTGAGTGCCTCGCGGCGGCCCGCATACAATACATAAGGCTGCGTGATGCCATGGCGGGCGGCGAAGGCCTTGGCATCGACCTTGAAGGGTTCGAGGCCCATGCCGACAATCGCTCCCTTCTGGTGCGGAAGGCGGTAGAGGCGCTCGGCGAGGGCCTGTTCGGGCTCGCTGTTGAACAGCACCCCCTTGACCTGGTGGAAGAGATCCTTGATCACCGACTGGTAGGCGAAGGCTTCGTCATGCAGGCAGGGCAGCAACCAGGAACGATCCGGGAGCACCTGCAAGGCGTGGTAGGTGATGCCGTACAGGTAGGGCCCGGCAATGATGGCATCGAAGGAGGCCCCCTCGACCTTCAGCCAGGCCTCCAGGGCCCGACTGTTTACGCTCTCGCGCATCCAGCGCTCCTGGTCCGACCGGGAGACGTCCTTGCCACTGCTGATCTGTTCCTGCAGGCGGAGAAAGACGCTGACATCCCGATCCTCGTTCACGGGGAAGTAATGTACGGTCAGGTGGCCATCCGGCTTTTCGCCCGGCGGAATTTCGTTTTTCCAGGTATGATGATCACGCGCGCAGGTCGTGAGGAAATGTACTTCGTTCCCCTGGCCGCCCAGGTAATCGGCAAGGTTGCGGATAAGGGTCTCCGCCCCGCCGACCACGCCCACTCCCGGGAAACGGGGAGCTATAAACGCAAGCTTCATAATGCCGGGAGGATGGGCATCACGCCGTATCTATCGCTCGACTGGGTGGGCGATCCATCAGGCTTGAGCTGCACAGACATGTTCAGGTCACCGGGTCCACGGTCTCATTTTCCGGGTCCGGCCCGTCTTTGCCGCCTTCCAGGGCCACGATGCGCGCTTCCAGCTTCGCGATGCGTCGCTCGTAGTTGGTAAAGGTCCCTTCCACCGCGCTATGCATCAAGCCGTTCACCAGGTTCTGCTGGCTCCATAGACGGTAGGTATAAAACTTGAGGAACTTCCAGATCACCGTCTTGAGCTTCACCAGGACCTTCCCGGCGACCCCACCCCGCCGGTCCCTGATCGACCAGTCCGAGATATCGACGGTCACGATATCGCGCAGGGTGGCCAGGTAAAAGCGCAGCAGTTCATTGCTGTCCTGCATATGGATGAGGTTGTGCCGTTCTGCCCGGGCGATGCGTGCGTCATGGTAGACGCCTTCCTCCCGCTTGCGAGCGACCTCTGCCCGGATCTCCGCGACGATTTTTTCCGCGTCGATGCCCGGCGCGCCCATCTGGAATTCGTTGCTGCTTTCCATGCCTCATTAAGCACCGCCCG
>JAYGFS010000658.1:0-14126 GCA_046581765.1 Verrucomicrobiota bacterium | reverse complement strand
CCGGCCGCGAAACCGGCATCGGGCATGGGCATGCGGCTGTTTATAGCCCTGCTCGCAGGTGGCCTCATAACTTTTTTCATTTTATCCACCACGGAAAAGAAACCCGAAGAACCGGGCGGAAGCGGATCCGTTGCGCAACCCGGTATCCCGAATCCAAACCCGGTGCCGAAGGCCCCGGACGCAGCCCGGGTCGATCTTGCCCGGGCGTACTCGGAGGCAGTTTTGTTCTGGCAGTCCAATCCAACCGCCTATGCGGAAGCCCTCACCAGGTTTGAAGCCGTGGGCAAGCGGGATACCGACTCGGAATACGCCCTGAAGACGGTCGATTTAATCGTCGTGGTGAACCAACAACGTAAACGGCATATTGAACAAATCATCGGGGACCTGAGTAAAAGGGGGATGGCCCTCCTTGCCGAGGGGCGGATTGACGAGGCTGTTGCGCTCCTGAAATCCTACTCCGGACCGCTGGTGGAGGAAACCCGCAGCCGACGCATACAGCTCATCGCACAGGTTGAAAACCACCGGCGCAACCAAGAGCAGGAGCCGGCCCGGAAGGATCGCCTGGCCCGGCTCCGGGCCCTGAAGATCACCAACGAGGTAGCGGACCACCTCCTCAACGGGGACCTTGACAAGGCCCAAGGCATCCTGGAGAAGATCAAGAATGGTCCGAATGAGAATGCGCACCAGGAACTGATGAAAACGGCCGTGGACCTGATGGATCGCTATAAGCAGTTGCCGAACACGATCATGAACAGCTACAGCCTGGACTTGAACAATGAACTCCGGGTCGAATTGAAGCGCGGGATCGAGCAGCTTCAAATCAAGAAGGTCAACAAGAATGGAAGCGTGTCGGCAAGCCGCAAGATTCGAAACGGCGATATCGTCGTCGGCCAGACCACGGTCGAGTTCAGCTATGACGACTTGAGCCTGCGGGAAATGATCATGCGACTGGACAAGTCAGGTGCCGAGGATCGCGAGATCCTGAAGGGACTCGTGTACAATCAGGCCGGTTCGATCTCAACCGCCCTCAGCCACTTCAACGCTTCCACGTCAACGATCGGAAAATTGCTGAAGCGACGCCTCGACGTCAGCCTTGGTTACGCACAGGATACGCCCGAGATCGATACCAACCCCAAGCGCCCCAACGGCTTCCGTCCCAGGTCGGACCGGATAGAAAAGCGCCCGCCGGGAAGGCCAGGCCCTCGCCCGGGATCAACGCCGCCCATCCAGGCGAATCCAGGAAGCCCGGAAACGGACTAGGGGTGGGTACCGCCCGCCTCCGGGTCAACGGCCCTCCCCGCGCAGTATGCGAAGCGCTCAGGTCGACGCCCGGGGACGCATGCTACCCCCGATGCGCTTGAAGAAATCCACGATCCGCTGGCCCATCATATCCAGGAAAACCCCGAAGAAAATTACGCTGCCGATGATGACGTAATCCAGTGCACTCGGCAGGCCCAGGAGGTTCACCATGTTTGACAGCACGGCCAACACCGTGGTGCCGATGAGAATTCCAAAGATGGTCCCCTCGCCTCCACGCAGGCTGCAGCCGCCGAGCACCGCCGCCGCGATCCCCCAGAGTTCATAAAAGTTCCCGTGTACCGAAGGACTTACATTGCTCGTGTAAAACAGGAACATGATGGCCGAGAGTGCGGTGAAAAATCCACAGATGACGTACACCGCACAGATCACCCGGTCGGTGTTCACCCCGGAGTACTTGGTCGCGAGCTCGTTCCGCCCGGCCGCGTAAATGTAGCGGCCAAAAACCGAGCGGTGGAGCACGATGTACATGATGATGGAAACGATCACCAAGTACCAGAACGGTGCCTTCAAGCCGAGAAACTTGCCTTCGCATATCACCAGCAACCCGCCAAAATCGTGGAATCCCCCGCTCACGGAGGTATCATCCGAGATTACCCGGGCCATCCCGCGATACACCAGCAGCCCGCACAAGGTCACGACGAAAGGCTGCATCTTCACCTTGCTCACACAGACGCCGTGAAGCCACCCGACAAAGATCCCGATCAGGATGATGGCCCCCGCCGCCGCCCAGTGGTTGAGTTCAAAGCCGCTGTAGGTCGGGTTTACGAGCACGAAAAAGATCACCCCCAGCAGGGACATGAGCGAACCGACGGAAAGCTCAATGCCCGCCGTGATAATCACCAGGCCGACGCCAATGCTGAACACCCCGTACATGCCAATGAGGTTCGTGAGGTTGGTCAGGTTACCCTGCTGGAGGAACTTGCTGTGGAAGGGTGCCTCCACTGCCGGATCGGTTGTATTAAATATCGTGATCAGGCAGAGAATGATGAGCAGGATGAACATGGCGGTTTCCCGCCGGAATGTTTTAATCAGGTGAATCATGCGGAGTGCCGTTCCTCGGTTTCTTCCACGGCCAGTTGCATGACCGCCTCTTCACTGAATTCGGGTCGACTCAGGATACCGTTGATCTCGCCCTGGCGCATCACCGCGATGCGATCACTGACCAGCAAGACCTCTTCCATGTCACTGCTGATCATGATAATCGCCACTCCCTTTTTAGCCAGCTTGTATATCAGGTTATAGATCTCCCCCTTGGCCCCAACGTCAATCCCCCGGGTGGGTTCGTCAAAAATCATCACTTTCGGGTCCATCGAGAGCCACTTGCCGAGTACGACCTTCTGCTGGTTGCCGCCGCTGAGATTCAGCGCGATGGTCTTTCCCGAAGGGGCCTTGATGTCCAGGGCCCGGATCTGCTCCCGGGCCGCCGCCGCCTCGGCACGGGCGTGGATCAAGCCGGCTTTCCGGTACTGCGCCATGGATGCCAGGGTCGTATTTTTCTCCAGGTCCATCTCGACAATCAAGCCGGTCTTTTTCCGGTCCTCGGGCACGAGGTAAATACCGCGGTCGATCGCGGCCTTCGTCCGGTTCAGCGCGACGGGCCGGCCATCCAGGCTCATGGTTCCGCCCAGCGCCTTGTCCACCCCGAAGATCGCCTGGGCCAGCTCAGAGCGACCGGCCCCGACCAGGCCGGCAAAGCCGAGAATCTCCCCGGCTGCGACCGTAAAGGAGATTTTTTTGCCCGGATAGCAGGCCGTCACCAGGTCCTTGACCTGGAAATAACCCGGCACTTTCTCGATATCCGGGTGCTGATGCGCGGCATCCAGTTCACGACCGACCATCAGGGTAACCATCGCATTGTGATTGATCTCATCCCGGTTCAAGTGCCCCGAATTTTTACCGTCTTTCAAGGCAATCACCCGGTCCGCGCATTGCTTGACCTCCCCGAGGCGATGGGAAATATAGATGATGGCAATGCCCTGGGCCTTGAGTTCCTCCATCACGGCCAGCAGGCAATCGGTCTCCGAAAGCGTCAGGCTGGAGGTCGGTTCATCCATGATGATCACCCGGGCATCCATCGACAGGGCCTTGGCGATCTCGACCAGTTGCTGTTGCCCGATCGACAGTTCATCGAGCCGCGTACCCGCGGAAATATCCAGGCCCAGGCGCTCCAGGTAGGGCTGGGTATCCGCGAGAATCTTCCGGCGGTCGATCAGGCCAAGACGCCGGGGCTCCCGGCCGAGGTAGACATTCCCGGCAACGTTAACATTATCCAGGTTGTTCAGTTCCTGGTGAACGAAGCCGATCCCCAGCCGATTTGCATCCGACACCTTATGAACCGTTTCCGGCCGGCCCTCCACCAGGATCTCCCCCGCGTCGGGCTGGTGCACGCCACCCAGCACCTTCATGAGGGTCGACTTGCCCGCACCGTTCTCCCCGATCAAGGCCACGATCTCCCCGAGATCAATCTCGAAGTCGACCTGGTCCAAAGCGAGAACTCCGGGGAATCGCTTGACGATTCCCCGGAGTTGCAGAAAGGGTTCTTTTGTCGAGCCTTCGCTCATCGTGCCGGACCCACCGACTACTTGACGGAGTCGAGGCGCGCCTGGCACTCATTCAAATAGGCGAGTCCTTGGCCTTTACGAATCACCTTCGTATCGACAAAAATCAATTTCGGGTCATCTTCCGGTCCACCGTGCTTGACCTTCATCTCGGCCACGACAGCCGCTTCATCTTTGCCTTCCACAATGATGTCGCGAAGGATCTTCAATGAATCGTAGCCAAATACGTAAGGATTCTGGCAGACCGTGCCTTGGCAGGTGCCTTCATCAATCGCGCGGAGTGTAGCGAAGTTCTCGTCGAAACCGACCGTCTTGATCTTACCCAACTTGCCCGCCGACTTCAGGGCATTGAGAATCTGGGGCGGATTGTATTCCCAAAGGCCGACCAGGGCTGCCACGTCCGGATGGGCGGTCAGGGTGTTTTCTGCGTTCTTACGGGCCTTGGCAAAATCCACGTCATCGGTCAGGAGGTCGATAATCTCGATATCCGTACCTTCGATCGATTCCTTGAGGCCGCTAAAGCGCTCCTGGGCATTGGCCACTTCCTTGATACCTACAAAGACCATGATCTTCTGGGGGCCTTCCGCACCCGCCAGGGCCTCCTTGACCAGCGTGCCCACGCGACGACCGCCCTCGACGTTGTCCGTACCTAAATAACAGACCCGGTTGGCCTGGGGTGCATCCGAGTCACAGCAGATAACCTTGATCTTTTCCGCCCACTCGTTGATCATCTTGGTCTGCGCCACGGGATCGATGGGACTGATCGCGATGCCCTTGACGCCGGTACTGATCAAGTCGTCAACAATCTGCTTCTGCTTCGCAGGTGTACCATCACCCGCCTTGAAAATCACCTGTACGTCGGGATGATCTTTCTCGAACTGCTTTGCCGCAGCGTGGGAATAGCTCCAGAAATCAGCCGATGCATTAGTCACGAAGGCGAGCTTGGTCTTCGCACTTTCGCCCGTTGACGAAGCTCCACTTGTGCCTGCTGCCGCACCACCTTCACCGCCACCACACCCGGCGAGGCTCAAGACTACGCCCAGCGACAGAACCCGCATACCAAACCGCTTCATCCACTTCATCTGTATTCTCCCAAGTAGGAATTAGTACCTGACCACACAAACAATCGGCGCGAAGTTTAGGAGATAAGGCCCGGAATGATACCAAATAATTGGAAATTATACGTTTAAGCCCGTCGCCATGCACTTTTAACCACTGGCCCGGGATGAATTTCAGCGGGCCGGTTTCTCGAGCACCCATATATTCCGGTACATCACCGGATTTCCGTGGTCCTGCAGCGTAAATGGTACCTTTCCCGGCGTCACTTTATACGGTGGACGCTTGTGATGGGAGCTTGGACCGGTCAACGGGACATCATCATGAATCACGTGTCCGTTGTGTTCCACCGTCATGCGGGCGGGTGTTTTGAGACCGCCGTCCTCCTTGAACCGTGGGGCGGTAAAATGGATATCGAATACCTCCCACTCCCCCTGGGGGCGACAGGCATTCACCTTGGGCGGGTATTGGCCGTAAATCGCCCCCGCCTGGCCATCGGCGTAGATCCGGGTCGCGTTCCGGTAGCTGTTGAACACCTGTACTTCGTAGAGGCCGTGAAGGTAAATGCCGCTGTTACCCGCCCCGCTCTTCTCCACCGCCCACTCAAGGTGAACCTGTCCATCTCCGAAGGCCTGCTTCGTGACGAGGTTGCCAGGACCCTTGCCATTGACTTTATCTGCCTGAAAAAATCCATCCTTTACCGTCCAGCGACCCTTCCTGAATCCATCCAGCGTCCCCCCATCAACACGATCTGGGCCCCAACCGGTGCCCGGGTCTTGAGCTCGGCATAGGGCCTGGCTTCGACCAGCGGCGGCAGAGGCCGGTTCTTATCGTGGATTTTGGATTCGAGAACAGGTGCCTGGGCGAGGGTCAAGCAGGGAAACAGGACGAGAAAAAGTATGGCTTTCATGGCCATTGATTAGCACAGGGTGGGCCAGGCAACAAGCTGGAGCATTCCCCTCCCAGGCAATAGCAACAAACCCACACGAAGCCTGAAATATCTTCGACTCGGATGGGGAACATGGTACCTTCCCAGCCATGAGAACGATCAGGAAGCAGGAAGCCCTCGACTATCACGAAAAAGGGCGGCCGGGAAAAATTGAGGTGGTTCCCTCCAAGCCCTATCGCACCCAGCGCGACCTTTCGCTCGCCTATTCCCCGGGCGTCGCGGAACCGTGCCGGGAGATCCAGGCAAACCCGGAGGATGTTTACCGCTACACCGCAAAGGGCAACCTGGTCGCGGTGATCTCCAACGGTACCGCCGTACTCGGGCTCGGCAACATCGGCCCGGAAGCCTCGAAGCCCGTCATGGAGGGCAAGGGGCTCCTGTTCAAGATTTTCGCCGACATCGATGTGTTTGATATCGAGGTCAACGAAACCGACGTGGACCGCTTTGTCGACGCGGTCAAGGCGATCGCCCCTACCTTCGGCGGCATCAACCTGGGAGACATCCGGGCCCCGGATGCCTTTGAAATTGAGCGGCGGCTGAAAGACGAGCTCAGCATCCCGGTGATGCACGACGACCAGCACGGGACGGCGATCATCTCCGCCGCCGCCCTGCTCAACGCCCTCGAGATCGCGGGCAAGGACATCGGCGAGGTGCGCGTGGTGGTCAGCGGGGCCGGCGCTTCCGCCATCTCCTGCGTCAAGCTCTATCTCTCGCTCGGGATACAAAAGGAAAACGTCCTGCTTTTCGACAGCAAGGGTCCCGTCACCACGGATCGGGAGGACCTCGGCCCCCACAAGCGGGAACTGGCCAATGCCCCCGGTCCCGGGGACCTCGCCGAGGCCCTCCAGGGGGCGGACGTCTTCCTCGGCCTGTCCAAGGGCAATATCGTCACGCCGGCCATGCTGGCCGGCATGGCCGAGAACCCGATTGTTTTCGCCCTCGCCAATCCCGATCCCGAGATCGCCTACGAGGATGCCATCGCGGCGCGCGACGACATCATTATGGCGACCGGGCGTTCCGACCACCCGAACCAGGTCAACAACGTGCTGGGTTTTCCCTACATCTTCCGCGGGGCACTGGACGTACGAGCGAGTGCCATCACCGAGGAGATGAAACGCGCCGCGGTGCACGCGATAGCCGACCTCGCCAAGGAATCCGTCCCGGAGGAAGTCAATGAGGCCTACGGCGCACGCAACCTCAGCTTCGGCCCGCAGATGATCATCCCGAAGCCGCTGGACCCGCGCTTGATCACCGCGGTCGCCCCCGCGGTCGCCCAGGCCGCCATGGACGCCGGCCTTGCCCGGCGACCGATTGAGGACTGGGACGCCTACCGGAATGAGCTGGTGGCCCGGCTCGGCCTGGACAACAAGTTCATCAAGCAGATCCATCAGCGTGCCAAGCAGGACCCCAGGCGGGTCGTGTTTGCCGAGGCCGATCATTACAGCATCCTCAAGGCCGCCCAGATCACCCTCGAAGAAGGCATCGCCCTTCCCATCCTGCTGGGGAACGAGGCTTTTATCCGGGGGATGATCGAGGCCGACCATCTCGGCATGGAGAACTGCCCGATCATTGATCCCCAGGCCGATTCCCAGGCCGAAAACGTCGAGGCCTTCGCCCAGTTGATGTATGCCAAGCGCCAGCGCCGGGGCGTGACCTTGAGCGACGCCCGCAAGTTGATGCGCCGCCGGAATTATTTCGGTGCGGCCATGCTGGAAACCGGGGAGGCGGATGCGCTGATCTCCGGGCTCACCCGGAATTATCCGGATACCATCCGCCCGGCCCTGCAGTTGATCGGGGTGGACCAGGACGTCGAAAAGATTGCCGGGATGTACGCGCTCATCAGCAAGGACGGCATTTACTTCTTCGCGGACACCACCGTGAACCTGAACCCAAGCGCAGAGGAGCTGGTCGGTATCACCCTCCTCGTCGCCAAGGCCGTCAAGCGCTACCGGGTCGAACCCCGTATCGCCATGCTGAGTTACTCCAACTTCGGGTCCTCCGGCGGGACCGACAGTGAAAAGGTTCGCGAGGCGGTTCGCATCCTGCACAAGAGCCACCCCGACTTGATCGCCGACGGCGAGATCCAGGCCAACTTCGCCCTCAACCAGGATTTGCTGCGCGAGCATTTCCCCTTCTCCCCGCTCACCGACAAACCCGCGAATACCTTCATCTTTCCCAACCTCTCGGCGGGGAATATTGCGTACAAGCTCATCCAGGAAATGTCCGACACCGAGGCCATCGGCCCGATCCTGCTCGGGATGAAAAAACCGGTACACGTGCTGCAGACCGGGAGTTCCGTGCAGGAGATCGTGAATATGATTGCGGTAGCGGTCCTGGATGCACAAAAACATGGCTGAACGGGCGGGACGCGACCCGAATGCACCCCGGGGGCCAAACGCTTGACTTGTCCACCCCCGGAAGCGAACGTGGGATTCACCGACCGCGAAACCGGCTCGAACGATATGAACGCACCTGCCCGCCATGGATGACCTGATCGCCCTGCTGCAAACGCTGGTCGGCACCCCCAGTGTGAACCCGGTGGACGAGGATGACCCCACCCTCGCAGGTGAAGCGCGCATGGCCGCAGTGCTGGAAGCCCACCTGGTGGCCAAGGGGTTCAGCGTCGAGCTCCATGAAGCCAAGCCGGGCCGCCACAACCTCATCGCCCGGTACGGACCCGATGACCCGAGCCGCTCCCTCGTGATCGAAGGTCACCTCGACACGGTCAGCGTACGCCACATGAACATCGATCCTTTCGCGGGTGAAATCCGCGAGGGACGACTCTACGGGCGCGGGGCCTGTGACATGAAAGGCCCCATGGCCGCCGCCCTCCACGCGATGCAGCCGGAGGTCCTGCAGCGCATCGCCGATGCCGGCAAACAGCTCCTCTTCGTGGGCTGCATCGACGAGGAAAAAGGCGCGCGGGGAGCCAGCGCCCTCGCCCAGACGGGCTTCCACGCGGATGAAATGATCGTGCTCGAGCCCACCGGCCTGAACCTCGTGATCGCGCACAAGGCGCCCAGCTGGTTTTCCATCGAAATCGGCGGCGTGTCGGGCCACGGGGCGGAGCCCGAGAGCGGTATCAACGCCATCGAGGGCATGGTAAAGGCGATGGGTGTACTCCAGCAACTCCACCGGCAATGCCTGCCCCAGGTGCCCCATGCCCTGCTCGGCCAAGCCTCGATGAATATCGGGAAAATCGAGGGGGGTCGCGGCACGAACATCATCCCGGACCACTGTCGCATCGAGGTCGACTACCGCATCCTGCCCGATGAATCCCTGGCCGATTTTATCGGTACATTGAACGAACGCCTGCAGGCCCTGGTCGAACAGGGCGTGATGCATTCCGCCAAGGTATCCCTGCTCTCAACCGGCAACGCCTTCCAGACCGAAGCCGACGCGGCACTTGTCCACCGATTGCGCGCGGCCGCGGAGGAGGAGGGCGTGCATCCTGAAATCCAGGGAACATCCTGGTTCAGCGACGCCGGCCCCCTGTCCACCACCTGTGACGAAATCGTCGTCTTTGGTCCCGGCGACATCGCCCAGGCCCATACCCGGGACGAATTCATCGTACTGGACGAACTGGAAAAAGGTCATCGCATTTTCACCCGCTTACTGGAACGATTTGCCGATGATGGATAAAGTCAATCTCGCCGTGCTCTGGCTGCTCGGCCTGCTGGTTATCGGCCTGCTCTACGCCGCGAATATTTACCTCGGCAACCTGAACCAGGACGAGGGCTGGTACCTGTACACCGCCCGGCTCCTCGCCGGGGGACAGGTGCCCTACCGCGACTTCGCCTACACCCAGGGACCCGTCATGGCTGGAGTCTACGCGCTGGTCGACCCGCTGGTGGCCCGATTCGGCCTGCTCGCGGGGCGCATATTCACCGGCTTGCTCGGCCTCGGGGCCATCTCCGCCGGTGCTGCCCTCGCGGGCAAATTGTCCCCTGCGGGATGGAAGCCCTTCGCGATCATCAGCTGCGTGTTCCTCACCGGCATCAACGTGTACCAGGGCTATTACTTCACGGTGGTCAAAACCTATTCGCTCGCGGCACTATTCCTGATGACGGGCCTGCTCTTCTTCGTGCGCGCGGCGCGCACCGGTGGCATCGGGGCGGCGATCGGGGCCGGGCTGTTCCTGGCGCTCGCTTCCGGCGTACGCATGTCCACCGGCATCGTACTCGTGCCCTGTGGCCTATACCTGGTATTCACGTACAAACGAATCGGCCACGCGGCCTGGCTCAGCTTCGGCCTCGCCGGGATCCTCACCCTGGTGGGCCTCTTCCTGCCCTTCTACCTGGTCGCGCCCGAGGGCTGGATTTTCGGCATGTTTGAGTACCACAGCCAACGCCAGGCCGCGGAAGGCCTGATGCACTGGCTGGTGAAAGGCGGCTTTATCTCCCGGCTGGTTCAAGCGTACCTGATCGGTTTCGTGTTGCTCATCATCCTGTTCTTTACCGGCGCACGGCGAGCAAAGCGGGACGGGCTCCGCCTCACCCTCTGGGCATCCCTCATCCTGGTTACCCTGGTGCACCTCTCGGCCCATTTTCCCTACGAGGATTACCAGGTCGTACTGTACCCGCTGTTTGGCGCCTTGCTCAGCTCCGGACTCGCCCGTGTACTCGCCCGGGACGAAGCCACGCACTGGAAACGCCTCATTCCCGCCATCTTTTTCTTTGCCTGCACCGCGTCCGCCTTCTCCTCTCCCATCAACCAGGACTGGATGGTCATCGGCCGCGACCGCATCTGGTGGCCGATCAAGGACCAGCCCGACCTGGTCAAGCTCCAGGAAACGGCGGGGAAAATCCGGGTCTACGCCCCGGGGGGCGGCATCCTGTTCACCCAGGATGCCTACCTGGCCGTCGAGGCGAATATGCAGCTCCCCGAGAACATGGCGATGGGTATCTTCAGCTACTACCCCGAATGGGAAAGGGAACGAGCGGAACGGGTCCACGTAATGAACCGCGCGATGCTGCACGAAGCCCTGTCCCGGACGAATGCGGCCGTCGCCGCCTTCAGCGAGTTCAGTTTCTCCATCCAGTGCCCGGAGATCATCGAACTCAGCCGGGGTGAGCAGCAGGAACTCTGGACCAGGCTGGAGGAACGCTACGAGCTCCAGGACCTGGTCGAGCACTTCGGGCATGGCCATACCCGGCTGAAGATTTTTACCCCGATCAAGCAAGCGAAACCCTGATCCAGTTGCCGACGCATGCCATGTCAAACGGGGCACCAAGCTCCCGTCGAGCATAAAAGTCGGGATTAACTCTTCCGTTAAACGAAATAATCCATAGATACTTGTCCCTCAGCGAGGGGCTTCCACCCTTTCGGTAAACGGAAACGAATCCTTCGATATGAAATACGCACGACTCCTGCTTTACTTCGCGTTCATCCCATCTGTTTTTGCCGGGGCCTGGCCGGAATTCCGCGGCCCCGGGGGCATGGGCCACGCCGAGGTAAAAAACATTCCCGCGGAATTCGGCGAAAATAAAAACGTGCGCTGGAAGACAGAAATCCCCGGTCGCGGCTGGAGCTCCCCCGTCATCGAAGGCGACCAAATCTGGATGACCACCGCCTTCGAGACGGAAGCCTCGGAAGCGGACAAGGTGGAGCGCTTAAAGGCCAACACGGGCCGCATGCCCGTAACGGTGCTGTCCGAGGTTACGTTGCACGCGGTTTGCGTCGACAAGACGAGCGGCAAGATCCTGCACAACATCCGGCTCTTGACGGTGGTCAATCCGCAGTGGGTTCACCAGATGAACAGCTATGCCTCGCCCACGCCCATCCTCCAGGACGGAACATTATTTGCCCACTTCGGCGTCCACGGATCGGCCTGCCTGGATACGCGGTCGGGACGGATACGCTGGACAAACCAGGAAATCAAGCTCATGCACGAAAACGGCCCGGGCAGCTCGCCCGTGCTCTGGCAGGACAAGTTGATCTTCCACTGTGACGGCAGTGATGTTCAATTCATCACCGCGCTCGATGCAGCAACCGGGAAGGAGGCCTGGAAAACGATGCGCAGTGGCAAAATGAACGAGAATCCGCAACTGACAAAGGCCTACGGAACGCCCATCCTCCTCGCGCGCAATGGACGGGTCGAAGTAATCTCCCCGGCCGCTGACTGGCTCTACGCCTACGACCCGGCGAACGGGAAAGAACGGTGGAAGGTGCCTTACGAAATGCTCGGCTTCTCCAACGTCTCCCGCCCGGTGGCGGGCCACGGCATGGTCTTCACCGCCACCGGCTTCATGAAATCGACCCTGCTTGGGATCGATCACCGCCCCGGGCAGCCGATCATTCGCTGGCGGTACAAGAAAGGCGTGCCGTCGATCGGATCGCCGCTGCTGGTCGGTGACGAAATTTATTTCGTGAGCGACAAGGTGGGTTTCCTGACCTGCCTGGACGCCAGGACCGGCGAGGAACGGTACCGGGAACGACTCAGCTGAAACTTTTCCAGCTCGCCGACGGTCGCCGATGGCAAGATCTTCTTTGCGAATCGCGAGGGCGAAGTGTACGTGGTCAAGCCGGGAAAAACCTTTGAGCTGCTCGCGAAAAACACCTTTGAGGGGATGTTCTATGCCTCGCCGGCCTTCGCTGAGCAGGCGATGTTCCTCCGGAGTGACAAGGCCTTGTACCGGGTTGAAAAGTAGCCACCGGTCGGGGACCTTCGATGAAGGGAACGCGTCCGCGGCCCAAGTGATATAGACTTTTTGCGCGCTTCGGGGCTGTTTATTCTATACCCACCCTACCCGCGTACCCTACCTTAATCGGGATGACCCGTTTTGTACTCTTTCTTATCCTCTTCACCAGCCTCTTCCAGGCCCGGGCGGGAGACATCATCATCACGGAGCTGGTGGCGGAAAACCGCACCGGCCTGGTCGACGAGGATGGGGAGCACGAGGACTGGATCGAGCTCTACAACCAGGGCTCAAACGCGGTCAACCTGGCCGGATGGTACCTGAGCAATGACCCGAACAACCTGGCCCAATGGACCTTCCCCGCCACCTTCCTGGCACCCAAGCAGTTCCTGCTCGTGTTCGCTTCCGGAAAGGACCGAAGCCATCCGACCCTGCACAGCAACTTCCAACTGGACAACGATGGTGAATTCCTCGCCGTGGTCAAACCGGACGGCCTAACAATCTCACATGATGCAAGCTTCCCCACGCAATACCCCGATCTTGCCTATGGGTTGGAACAGGATCGAACCTTCAGCGCACTGGTGGACGTCAACACGGGCGCGCGGTTCCTGATCCCCTCGGACAACAGCCTCTCGACCAACTGGACCGATGCAGGCTTCAACGACCTGACCTTTTCCCCGGGCAGCCCGGGCCTGGGCTATGATGGCTCGGGCCAATTCAACACCCTGATTGGAACGGACCTCCAGGCCGCCATGAGCAACGTGAATGCGAGTGCCTACATCCGGTTTCCCTTCAACCTGGGTGACCCCGCCTTCGATCGCCTGAGCCTGGACATGCTGTACGACGACGGATACCAGGCCTACCTGAACGGGGTGGCCATCGCCGCCGACAACGTGCCCGCGAGCTTGACCTACAATGCGACCGCACTGAATGACAACTCGGGGGGGCTTTACATGGAAGACTGGGATGCCTCGGAAACCCATTACGACATCGTAAACCTGTCGAGCACCCCCGCAGCGATGATCAGTAACAACGGCGACACCTTCATGCGACTGGTCTACAACGGGGCCGGGAACAACAAGAACTATGTCCATTTCGATCGCACCGATGCCGGTGCCTTCACCCAGGTGACGGCCGAGTTTGATTTCCGCATGCTCGGCACCGCGGATGGCTTTTCCATGCTCTTCCTGCCCACGGCCACCTATGGTACGGCCGCATCGGGCGCGAACGGCGAAGCGGCCGTGAACCCGGCCGAGGAACCCAACGTCGGCGGCGTGTTCGCCATGGGCATCGACATCTACCCCAACATCGACGAGATTTCCTTGCACTTCGGCAGCACACGGGATGAACGCAACCTGTCGGGCACCATCGACCTGAACAACAATCAATGGCACCGCATGCACCTCGGACTCACCGTCCATGCCGGCGGAGGCTGCCTGGTCGATGTCAGCGTCACCCCGGATGTGCGGGGTGCGGCGGGATCACCGGTGCTCTTCTTTGCAGATTTCCTGATCGATGATCTGGCTCCCTATGAATACCGGGTCCAGTTTTCGGCCCGTACCGGCGGACAATACGCGAACATGGATATCGACCGCTTGATCGTCA
>JAYGFS010000655.1:0-26897 GCA_046581765.1 Verrucomicrobiota bacterium | reverse complement strand
ATTTGCTTGCCGCCAAGCAGGGGCGCTCTTTCTGCATAAGGAATTCGGGGTTTCCGCAGAAGGTGCAGGATCGTTTATTGCCGCGTTTGCCTGCCAGGAAGATGCGTCCCGTGTCGAACTGGCCACGCAACCAATCAACGGTTAGAAACACAAAGTCGACGGGCAATCGAAGTAGGTTGAGGATGGGTTTGATCACGCCTATCATCGCTACCCCTGCAGTTTATCATGCAGGGCCGGGGCGGACAAGGTCAGATCTTCCGCCAGGGCGAGTTACTGCGAAGTCACTCGGAATCATTTCGCAGGGGGTAAGCCCGGCTGCGCCCTGTCGCCATGCGTTCCCCGTCCACGTACAGGTCGATGTTTGATTCCGTGCGGTTGCCCTGCTTGATGCGCATCGTGCACAGGAGGGCGGCCCCGGTGGAACTGGATTTTCCTTCAAGGGTCAGCGTCTTTTTTTCGGGTGCGTAGGAGCCCTCGGCAATGATGAAGTCATCCGTGTTGAGCAGGTAGGTGATAAATATTTTCCGCTTCGCATCGTAGGTTGTCAGGTTGATCGTTTGTTCTTCCTCCGGTTGCGGAGCGCCGTTCAAGTGGGTCATGCGGGAGATATGAAACCGACCGTCCGACGACCAATAGTCGCGGCCCCGGTATTTTTCCTTTCTCGTGTCGCCGTCGAAGTAGGTCCAGATGGTGCGCTCTTCCCATTCCTGTGCGAAGGGAAGCAATTTCAGTTCCTCGATCGAGGGATTTTCTGCCGGAGGCTGGGCGTTTGCAATTTCGAGAAGGGCTTCCCGGGACAGGGGCTCCTCGACCTGCATACTTCCCACAAGGAAAAGCAACGGAATGACGGTCCGCGCGATCATGCTATCAATTTACTGCAGATTTGTGAGAATTCCAGTCCTCGGCAGGCGTAGCCGCTGCTATTCCCGTCGCTGGCCCCTTGTTTTGTCGACCGGCATCGCCGGTCCAGCCCAGCTTATTTCCCGATACAGACGAGCATTTCCCGGCGCGTTCCGCCCGCGCGATAGCCCACCCGGGTGTAGATCCGGTTGCCACAGATGCTCTGGGTCGCGAAAGAATCGTCCCCGAGTTTGTTCTCGGCCACGAGCTGAAACCCGGAAGGATCCGCCTTGAACACAAAGGTGCTTCCTTTTTCGTTCGCCTGGTAGATCAAGTCGCCCACCCGGACGGGAGAAGCGCTGACGGGTCCACCCAGGCGTTCCCGCCACTGTTCTTTGCCATCCGAGGTTTTCCAGCAATACGCGATTCCGTTGTCGTTGAGCATGTAGAGGTGGCCTTCGTGTACCAGCATGGATTGCTCGTACGCTTTCTGGTTGTTTCGCCAGACTTCCCTGCCGTCCTTGACGCATACGGTGAACTTCTGCGGATAGCCGCCGCTGGTGAACACGAGGTCCCCGTCGGTGACCAGGGTTCCGCAGGTGGCGAGGGAGGGGCCGGGTGCTCTCCAGAGTTGCTCTCCGTTGGTCGGGTCGTAGGCGTAGACGCTTTCATTGCCCCCGAGCAGCACCTGATCGCGCCCGTCGATATGGGCGACCATCGGCGTGGCGTAGTTGGTCATCGCATCCCGCTGGATCTTCCAGGCCGTGGCTCCGCTGTTTCTGTCAAGGGCGGCCAGGAAGCCTCCTTTCTCGTAGTCGCTTGCGACGAGCACCCAGTCCCTGTAGATGATCGGCGAGGCACCGTAACCAAATGCGTACTTCTGGGGGTTAAAATCCCCTGCGCGTTTACTCCATATGGGCTTTCCGGCTGTGCTGAGTGCCGCCACCTGGATGCCCTGGTTGTTGTAGAAGGCGCAGAAGACCCGTCGCCCGTCGCAGGCCACGGTGCCGGATGCGTGCGTGTTCTTGTTGTGGATCTTCGCCGGGAGCCCGCCGGTATTGACCGTCTGTTGCCAGAGTTGCTTACCGTTCGCCCGGTTGAATGCCACGACGCTCTGCGTGCCGGCCTCCCGGTCCCCCGTCGCGAGAAAAACACGATCGCCTACCAGGGTCGGTGAGGCATGTCCCCGGCCCGGTACGTCCACCTTCCAGATAATATGCTCGGTCTCGCTCCACGTCGTCGGCACCTCCTGGCCAGGGGCCGCCGTTCCGTCCCGGGTGAAGCCACGCCACCATGGCCAGTCGTCCCGGTCGAGGGCGACCGGGTCCGCCGCAAATAGGGGCATCCCGACAAGCAGGCAGATGATACCTCGAATGATTCGTCTCATGATGGCGTCCAGGATAAGGTCCGGTAGCGATTCAATCCGCGCACGATCCGCTTGAGCCCAGCACGTAATATCGATTCCGGGCCCCGATATCCGTGGTCATGTACGCGTGTTCAATATCTTCCTTGAATCGTGTTTCAAATCCCATCCCGCCCAGTTGCGCCTCGAAGGCTTCGTGGTTCGGATCGAAATTGTACCGGTGATCGAATTGAGGCAGGTTGGTCGCGGTCGTGAGGTGCAATCGTCCGTTTGGCGCCAGGACTTTTTTGCAGGACTCGATCAACGCAAGGGGTTCGGACAGGTGTTCCAGGATCTCGATAAGATAAATCGTGTCGTAACGTGCCTCACCTGAGCCATCGAAAAAGGTGTTGCGGAAGTCAACCGACGGATGCGCATGAGAAAGAAAGGGGTCGATGTCGAGGTCATAGGCGGTGAGGCCTTGGGCCTTCCCCTTGACCATTTCGATTTCGATTCCGGGGCCACATCCGATGAACAAGCCGTGTTCCATGGCTTCCGTCTGCTCGCAGATTAACTGCATGATGCGGAAGCGATGGGCTGTCAACAGGGTGCTGAGAAGGAGGATGATGCTGTAGGCTTGGCGCCCCGGAATTTCACGTTGGGGGTCGCGTTCAAGCGGGTACTCGCCCTCGCGCATGAAGGCTTTCACATCCCGGTTGTACTCCTTGATATAGTCGCGGTAATATCCGGCGACCTGCTCCGGGTCGAGTGCGTGGTAGGTGATATACGCGTTCGTATACCGGAGCAGGTGGTCCAGTAGCGCGGGATCACAAGAGTCACTGGCCTTCAGGCCCTCATGCAGGAGTTCAAACAGCCGGTTGTCCCGGATGATTTCCTGAATTGCTTGTGGATGCTTGGCAGGGTGCATGAGGATCGCCTGGTTTTAAGTGCGGGTGATACCCTTTTTATAACGCGGTGGCAACGGTTCTATAGTAGGCTGCACGCTATATGCCTGTATCGGGTAACATTTCAAGGTCTGGTGCGCCACTGATTCTCGCCCGGGGGATCACCAAGATCTACGACATGGGGGAGACCGAGGTGCATGCCTTGCGGGGGGTGGATTTCCAGGTCGAGCGAGGTGAATTCGTGGCCATCGTGGGGCAGAGCGGTTCAGGCAAGTCCACCCTCATGCATATCCTCGGTTGCCTGGACACCCCGACCGATGGACAGATTGTCATTGCGGGCGAGGATGTGAGCCATGCGACCCAGGCCGAGTTGGCGGAGATCCGCAATGCGACGATCGGCTTTGTCTTCCAGGTCTTCAACCTGCTGCCGCGCTTCAGCCTGCTGCGGAACACGCAACTGCCCCTGACCTACGGGGGGGTCTCCGCGCGCAATCGCCGCCGCCGTGCCTGCGAACTGCTGGATCGCCTGGGCCTGGGGGATCGCCTGGATCACCGGCCGAATCAATTGTCCGGCGGGCAGTGTCAGCGTGCCGCGATCGCACGAGCCCTGGTGACGAACCCGGACATCATTCTTGCGGACGAACCAACCGGCAATCTCGATTCGGAATCCGGCGAAGTCATCCTGGATATACTGAAGGACCTGCATCGCGAAGGCCACACCGTGATCCTCGTCACGCACGAGGATCGCGTGGCGCGGGCGGCCCAGCGACAAATCCGCATGCTTGACGGACGGATTGTCGAGGATACCGGCGTGCCAGCATCGAGCCACTTGGAGGAACCTGTTATGACGACCGAAGAAAAAGAAGCATCATCGAGTCCCGATCCCGCGGAGTCTTTTTCCCTGCGCAGGCGGCGGAATAAAAAGCGTCGTTGGCTTAGGTGGCTGCTCACCCTGGCGGTGCTGGCGGGCATCGGGGCCTGGGCCAAGGGGGTGTTTTTCCCCGCGACCGCGGACCCGATGGAGTCGCTTAAGGATCCCATTCATGTCGAGACAGGGTCGATCGAGGAACGCCTGCTGGAAACCGGAACGGTGGAACTGCGGACGACGATCGAGGTGAAGTCCAAGATGAGCGGCAAGGTGAAGGAACTCCTGGTTGAGGAGGGTGATGCGGTGCAGGAAAACGACGTGCTTGCGATCATCGAGCCGGATCCGAATGAAATTCTTCGCCTGTACCAGAAGCGGGCCGCGGTGGAGTCACGACGGCTGCAACTGCAGGAGAATCGTCGCGAGTTCACCCGTTCCGTCGAGTTACACGAGCGGGGTGTGCTTCCCCGGGACCAGTTTGAGAAAGTGCGCGATCGCGTGACGGCCTCCGAGACCAACTATCGCCTGGCCCTGCTCGAGCTGCAGGCGCTGGAGCGGGAAATCGATCCTGCGATTGAGGCGGCGACGCCCAGCCTGGCGGAGCCCGGCGGCCCGGGGGGCATTGCGCCCGCAGGGGAAGCCGCGATCCATTCCGTGCTCGGTCGCCTGACGGATATTCGCGTGCTCTCCCCGCGCTCCGGCATCGTGATCGAGCGATCGATCGACGTGGGCGAACTGGTGATTTCCGGTACCGCTACGACCATTGCCGGGACGACGATCATGAAGCTGGGCGACCCCGCCGAAGCGATCATCAAGGCCTTGGTCAACGAGGTCGATATCGGGAAGGTCAAGGCCGGTCAACAGGTCATGGTAAGCCTCGGGGCTTACGAGGATGAAACGTTCCCTGCGCGGGTGCATCGGATCGCGCCCATTGGGGTGAAGCCGAAAGGCCAAAGCGTCGTGTCCTTCAGCGTCGAGATCCGCTTTGATGAACTGGATCCCCGGATGATGCCCGGGATGACCTGCGACCTGGATATCGTAATCGAACGAAAGGACGATACCCGGACCTTGCCGTTCAGCGCGATCTTCCAGGAAAGTGCCGGGGAAATGAAGGCCGGCGGGAAAGCCTCCGCGGAGTCGAAGCGTAATAAGCCGGAAGGGAAGCGCGCAAAGAATGATGCGTACCGGGATTACGTATGGGTGAAAAAGGGTGAGGACTGGGAAAAGCAGCGTGTCACCCTGGGGTTGAAGGGGATGAAGAAGGTCGAGTTGCTGGAAGGACCCGGGGACGAGGCGGATATCTACCCCGATGCGGAGCGCTTGCGCTGGGTGCTGAAGGAGAAGGAGGCGAAGAAAAAAAAGAAGGGCTGGTTTAACCGGGATACGAAATCGGGCGAGGCAGAGGGCGGGCAGGATGAATAAGCGACGGTCCGGGAAAAAGGGATAGGCCGATGCATTTCTGGGAACTCCTCGCGATCGCAATCCACCAGCTCTGGTCCAACAAGGTCCGGACGCTGTTGACCACGCTGGGCATCCTTATCGGTGTCGGCTCGGTCGTCGGGGTCATCAGCATTGGCGAGGGCCTGCGGCGCACGGTCATGGGTGAGCTCGACCGGCTCGGTGGCGGCCGACTCATCATGGTGACCAACCCCAACACCTGGATTCGGCAGGGCCGCCGCTGGGTGCAACGGCCCTGGGAAGACCGCCTGGGCAACGATGACGTGCATCGTATTCGCAGTGAAAGTACCTACGTGGGCTCGGTTTTGCCCATCATCGGTGGCGGTGGACGCGTGGCCCATGGCGACGTGGATACGAACGCCCGTTTTGTGGGTACGGATCCGACCTATGCAGATGCCATGGGCTGGAAAGTGGCGCAGGGGCGCTTTGTCCAACCGGGGGACCTTGGCGGCCGCTCCCGGGTTTGTGTGCTGGGATCCACGGTCTCCGAGGAGTTATTCGACCCGGGCGAGTCACCCCTGGGTGCGATGATTCGCCTCAACCGGGAGCGTTTTCGCGTCGTCGGGGTGATGCAGGAGAAGCGGATTTTTGGTGACGACTGGGGTCGAAATATCATCGTTCCCTTCACGACCTACCAGTCGCGTATCTCGGGGAATAAGGACTTGGAAATGCTTTTTGTACACGCGCGAACGATCCAGGAGACGCCCCTGGTGGTGGCGGAGGTGAAGAGCATCCTTCGCCGCTATCACCCGCATGGTGACCTGTTCAAGGTGCGCGACATCGGCCAGGACCTGCAGCAGGCTGAGCGGGTCTTTTTCATCCTGAAAGCCGTGATCGGGGGCATTGCCGGGATCAGCCTGCTCGTCGGGGGCATCGGGGTGATGAACATCATGCTGGTGTCGGTCACGGAGCGCACCCGGGAGATCGGGATTCGCAAGGCGATCGGCGCACGACCTGGGCACATCCTGACCCAGTTCCTGGTCGAATCGGTGGTGCTGAGCGTCTTCGGTGGCCTGATGGGGCTCTTGCTGGGTCTCGGGATCGGCAGCGGTGGCGCGGCCATTATTACCCGGACCAGCGGCCAGGCGTTTACCAGTGCCATTTCCCTGGACTCGATCCTGCTCGCCGTCGGCTTTTCCGCCGCGGTCGGGATCTTCTTCGGGGTGTACCCGGCCTTGCGGGCGTCACGGCTGGATCCGGTCGAGGCCCTGCGCTACGAGTGACCGGGCCGCTTAGTTCCCCCACCCGCCGGCGTTGAGCAGGAAGGGGAGGACGAGCTTGAGGTGCATATTCAAGGTTCTAGCGGGAATGGCCCGCGTCTCCCAGCCATTTCCTCCGCATGCCACGGGTACCCGGCTCAGGGATCCAGCTTGCGATGCAGTCGCAGTTCACCGAAGTCGTGAAAGGTCAGGAGGAGTGCGCCGGGCTTCCCGGTCTGGTCAAAGAAGCGGGTCCAGGCATCGGCTTCGCGTGGCCATGGATAAGCGTAAACCAGGTCAAAGGTGGCGGGGTGGATGGACTGGTTTTCATCCTCACGCCAGTCAAAAAAATCGGCCTGCACCAGCGCTGCGTCCACCCCGCATTCCAGGTAAAGGGCCCGGGCCTGGTCCAGCAGCAAGGGGTCCTTCTCGATGCCGGTCGCCTCGAAGCCCATGAGCGAGGCCAGCCCGGTAACCACCCCGAAGCCGCAGCCCCATTCGCAGAAGCGCGGGCCGGGATCCTGGGACGCGCGGATCCAGAGCAGGGCATCCGCAACTTCCGCGTATTCCGCCGGCTCAAAGCGGGGGCTCGCCTGCTCGCCGATGCCTTCCTGGAAAGTGCTGATCCGCTCCTCGGATTCGTCCAGTAGCTGGTGCATCTGCGGGCTCAGGCCCCCGGAGGGGCATCCGGGATGTATCTTTTCGAGTGCCATCGTACCTTCTTTCGTAGGCGCAAATGAAGTCCCGCGTCAAACAGCGAATGTGTGATATACTGGGAGTTCATGCTGAAAAATATCACAGGATTCCTCCTCGCCGGCAGCCTGGGCTACGCAGCGGATATCAGCTGGATGCCCGCGGCTGACACCGCGGGGAAAGCCGACCTCGTCGAGGGCGTGGTGGTTCACGCGTACAATGGGGGTGCGGCCAGCACGGTCAGCGGGGCGGGGGCCTCGGCCAACCAGCAGCTTGCCTTCGACGGGGTGACCTTCACGGACCTGGATTTTGTCGGCACCGGGGCCGATGCGGGTGAACTTCCCGGGTCGGGGAGCCTGGCGAATGTCTACACCGGAAGCATCAGCTCAACCGGGGACGTGGATTTCGACCGGGTGATCCAGTCCTTTACCTGGAGCAAGTCGGGCATTGTCACCGGCAACCTGACCCTGGACGGCTTCACTACGGGCAAGGTATACCGGGTGCAGGTATTTTTCAACGACCAGCGGTCCTCGTCGGATCGCGTCATGACCTTCGGTGATGGAAATGGGCACACCGTTGACGTCGGGGCGAGTGCGGTTCCGGGACCACAGTCCACGGATTACGGGCAGCACGCTATCGGGACGTTTACCGCGACGGCACCCGAGCAGGTGATTTCCATGGCGGCCAACGGTTTCGGGAACGTGCATTTTAATGCCCTGCTGGTCGTCGGGGTGGATCCACCGGATCCGCTGGTCCCGGCCAACCTGCTCGCCGTCGCCGGGGATGAGCGGGTGTTGCTGGACTGGGACGACAACCTGCAGTTTGGCTTCAGCCATTTTGTCGTGGAGCGTTCACTCGTGGCCGGTAGCGCTTACCTGACCCTGACCCAACCGCCCGCCAGTGATTTTATCGATACCGGGCTGACCAATGGGGTGCCGGTGTTCTATCGGTTGCGCGCGGTCAACACGGATGCGGTGGAATCCGGTTCGTCAGCGGTTGTTTCCGCCACGCCCGCGGTCCCGCCGCTCCCGGAAACCCCGGTGAATTTAACCGTGACCCCGGGTGAGGAGGAACTGTTCCTGGACTGGGATGACAACACCCAGTCGACCTTTTCACACTACATTGTCAAGCGCTCGATAACGCCGGGTTCAGGGCACGTGGCCATCGCGACGACAAGCGAAAGCATGTATACCGACCCCGGCCTGAGTGCCGGGACCAGCTACTATTACGTCATCCGCGCGGTCAGTATCAGCGGCGTCGAGTCGGGCGACTCGAATGAAGCGGCGGGTGTGCCGCTGGTTCACGTGCCCTCGCCCAATTTCGTCTTTATTATCACCGACGACCAGGATGCGGATACGCTCGCGGTATACAATCCCGGTACCGCCTGTGAAACCCCGGTGCTCAACCAGCTTGCCCGGGAAGGCATGCTGTTTCACCAGGCCCACCACATGGGATCCTGGTCGGGTGCGGTTTGCCGGCCCTCGCGCACGATGATCATGACCGGCCGAACCGTCTGGCGCATTCCCGGTCGGCCTTCCGGGGGTGGGCCGGTGCCCGCGGACATGGCGGATCATTGCCTGGCCCAGATTTTTAATGACGCGGGTTATGACACCATGCGCACCTGCAAGAACGGCAACAGTTACGCGGATGCCAATGCCCGGTTCAGCGTGGTCAATGACAGCACCAAGCGGGCAGGAAATGACACGGGGGGAAGTGCCTGGCACGCCGACCGCGTGCTGGACTACCTGCAGACGCGCGTTGATACCGGTGATACAGACCCGTTCATGATCTATTTCGGTTTCTCCCATCCGCACGATCCGCGCCGGGGAAAACCGGCCCTCCTGGCCAAGTACGGTGCGGTGCAGCCCGGTCCCCCCGCGGTTCCGGATCCCGCGTCACCGCTCTTGCCCATCAACTACCTGCCCGGGCACCCGTTTTTTCACGGGCACCTTAACCTGCGGGATGAGGAACGGGTCGAGGGTATCGGCACCAACCGGACGGAAGCCGCCGTGCGCAATGAGCGGGGCAAGTACTTTGCCTGCATCGAGAACATCGACATCCAGGTCGGGCGGGTACTGCAGAAGCTGGATGACATGGGGGTCACGGATAACACCTACATCATCTTCGCCAGCGACCACGGCATGGCGGTTGGGCGACATGGCCTGCAGGGCAAGCAGAACCTGTACGAGCACACCTGGAAGGTCCCGTTCTTCGTCAAGGGTCCCGGGATAGCAGCGGAAGCGGAAAGCGACGCGATGATTTATCTCGCCGATGTGCTGCCGACCCTGTGCGACCTGGCCGGGATCCCGATTCGCCCGAGCATCGACGGGATCAGTTTTCGCCCGGTGCTGGAAGGCGCGGCCACGAGCGCCCGGGATGTTGTTTACGGGACCTATTCCGGGGGCACGAAGCCGGGCATGCGCAGTGTAAAGACCGGGCGCTGGAAGCTGGTGAAGTTTGACGTCGACAGCAACCGGGTACAGGAGACGCAACTCTTCGACCTCGAGCAGAATCCACACGAGTTCCTGGCGGAACATAAGGACCCGGCGACCGCGGCCCTGCTGGGTCTCGCGACGAATCCGAACCAGGTTGACCTCGCCGATCATCCCGCCTACGCGCTTGTCCGGCAGGCCCTGGAGGAAAAGATGATGGAGCAGCGCAAGCTGCACGAGGATCCGTACCAGGTGCTGGGGGACCGTACCCTGCTGCGCTTTGAAAATGATTTACTGGATCGCATGCCCTGGGGAAATCACGCGACGGCGATGAACGGCGCCCCGGTGTTCACCACAGAGGTCTTTCACGACCGCGATTACGTCGTGGGCGAGGCGAACGACTTTGCCCTTGATCTCGAGCAGACAGCGGCCCGCTACCTCGCGCTCGCCGACAGCCGGGAGCTGGATTTTGGAACCGAGCCCTTCACGGTTGAAGCCTGGGTGAAGCTGGAGACCCTTCCGGCGGGCGCCCTGCCGGAGAGCACCCTGCCCGTGGTGATGAAAAAGGTGATCCCCTCGGCGGATGCGGACCTGGACTACCTCTTCCTCGCGGGTGCCGGCATCTACGGTGGCGCCGCGCATTACGACAAGCTCGCGGTACACCTGGGTTCCGGCATCGTGGTCTCGTCCCTGGGAATCCCGGACACGAACTGGCACTATATCAGCCTGGCCGTCGACCCGGCGAGCGACGTGGTCCGCTTCACCCTTGATGCGCAGGTGGACACGCAGGTATCCACCCTGAACGGGACGCCGAATGCCGGGCCCCTGATCGTGGGTGCCCATCTTAACAGCTCTGGGGTGGTCGACTATGCCTTTGACGGCCTGCTCGATGAGTTGAGCATCACGGCCGGGTACCTTTCGCTGGACGAGCTGCAGCCCTTGTCCGCGGTTCCCGGCCTGCCGGAAGCGGCGATCATCGATCCGTCCAGCCTTTCCTTCTCGAGTGCGGGTCTCGCGTTCCATTCGCGGCCGGACCAGTTGTACGAGCTGCAGGAAACGCACAGCCTGGCCCCACCTGACTGGCACGCGGTCCAGTCCTATATCGGGGGTTTTCCAGGTATCGGCCAGACCCTGATCGATTTCAATCCCCCCGGGGAGCGCCGGGGGTATTACCGGATCAAGGCGACCGGCCCGATCCGGCCTTAAGGGTCCTATTCCCTGCCGCCGAGGCGCCGCTTGATCGCACCCGGCACCTGCTGGGCGACCCGTCTCCAGCGCGGCATCCGGTAGGCCAGGGACCCACGTTTAAGCGTTCCCGGCAGGTTTTCCGCGCGGATGTCCTCCAGCAGGCTCGTGCGGTCCAGCCAATCCTGCTGGACGAAAAACGAGTAGTGCAGCAGCACGGTATTCCGCACGAGCACGTTGTATTTCCCCTGGTCGATCACCCACTGGCACCAGGCGGGTTCCTCGTCATCGGGAATGCCGCCGAGTTCCTGCCAGTGGCGATAATCGTACACCAGGTTGTTGATGCTGAAGCGGTGGGCGAAGGTTTCCCAGGGGGATTCGCCGGATGCCGAGAGCATCTCGCCGACGCGCTGGTTTGCCTCGTCGATATTGAGGAACTCGCGCGTGAGCCACTCGGCGATTTGCGGGTATTTCCAGACCGGTCCATCGACCCGGGTGGTACATTCCTGGTCGAAGCGTTTTTTGTATTCCGCCCCGAGTTCCGGGAAGGCCTTCATGAGGTAGTGGCTGCCCGTGCTGTTGTTGACCACGACCGGGCTGAGCAATCCCAGTTGGGGGTCATCTTTCCACTCCGCGTAGGCGGCGCTCATGCGGTCGACCCAACCTGCGGGCATGTAGACGTCCTCGTCCACCTTGAAATAAAGGCTGTCGGGATAGCGCTTTACGCATTCGTTCTGCAGGTTGGCGACGAAGGGACCCTTGCCGCGGGGACCGGCGATGGTATCCCAGGAAATGTCCGGGTGGGCAGCCATCAGGTCCTCGACGTACTGCTTGTGCTTGCCGACCACGCCGTTGAGCAGGAGAACCACCTTGTCGAACCGGGCCAGCTCGCCCCGGTCCAGGAGTAATTCCATGGTGAGTTGGAAGCAGTCCAGCCGGTGGCTGGTGAGGATCATGAATACGCGTTGCATAAAGTTTAGTCCAGTTGCTGTTGTTCCACCCACTCGGCCGCGGCCGTGAAGGCGGTCCTTTTTCGTTCGTCGATCTGTTCCTGCAAGTCCCGGTCGCCCCCCATGCCCACGGCTGCCTCGACCGTCTTGAGTGCGCCTTTGCCGAGGTTTTCGGCTATGCCGCCGACCACGCCGCCCACGTGTTCCACCGTCTTGACCGCGGTTCCCGCGACATCACCGACGGCGTGGATGACCTCGCCATGGGCCAGCTTTTTCAGCCCCCCGAGCAGGCCCTTGTCGACCTTTCCGACCGTGGTACCGGCCCCTTCCACCGCCTCCTTTGCCGTGTCGCGGACGGTGTCGGCGACCTGGCCCGCGGCCGTGCCGATGTTCTGCAGGGGGGCCATGATCGGGCTGCTGAGCATCTTGAACGCGAGGAAGATCGCGGAGCTCTTGTCGTATTCAATCACCGGGGTTTCATGCGCCAGGTCCACCCGGACAGCCAGGTCCTGGGTGGCCCCCGTGTCCATCGTCGTGATCACGGTGCAATCGATGAGGGAGGCCTGTGCCCGGGCCTGGAGGTGCAGGTCCAGGGCCATCCCGCCGAGTACGCCCGCGATGGGCTTGGTGGCGGTAATCCCCTTGAGCGTCGCGAGTTCAAGGCCGATGAGCTGCAGCGAAAGTGCTGCGTCCGGAATGCCCGATCCGATGGGCCTGGTTTTCCCGAAGATCCCCAGTTGTGCCGCGGGACGGCCGGGCTGGAGGATCCCTGCCGTGATCGCAATGTCGGCGACCTGCTCGCTCGAGCGGTTTATGTTGAGCTGGTCAATCCGGGCCGAGATGTTCGTCAGGGCCAGGGAAAAGCCCTGCTCCCCCAGGCTGTGGTCGATGAAATTCAGGTGGAGCTGCCCGATTCGCAGTTCTTCGATCAGGATGGCCTTCGGTTCCGTTGTCTTTTCGGCTTCGGCCGCGGAGTCCCTGGCCAGGGATTGCACGTTCATGATACCGTCCTTGTTCCGGACCAGGTTGATGGTCGCGCCGTCGAGCTGGATGGTCTTGACCCGCAAGGTCTCGCCCATGAGCGAGCGAACGCGTACGGCCACGTGCAGGCTGTCCGCGTGGAAGAGGGGTTCATCGCCAAAGCCTTCGGGCTGGTCGAGGGTAAAATCGTTGAGGGTGGCCGAGCCCTTGAGCAGGGCGAGCGCGATGCCGCCCAGGGAGCCCTGGGCGTTCAGCTTATTCGGGATTTGCTTGGCGGTTTGATTCACGATGATACCGGGGAGCATGATTCGAAGGACGGTGAGGGCGATGAGCAGTACGGCGAGCGTGATTCCGATTCCTGTCAGGGCTTTTTTTGCTTTGCTCATCAAGGAGGGCAACAGTTGCGATTGGCGGGGGGGCTTACAAGTCTGGAGTGTGGATTTCTGGTGTGCATGCCCATCCACCCTGCGGGCTACAACGCGTACAGCGCGTTCAATCGCTCGTGCAGGTGGCCGTTGGTGCAGAGATAGGCATGCTGGTGGGGCTTCATTTCCGGGAAGCGGGTGATGTGTGCACCCGCGCGTTCGGCGATGAGGCCGGCGGCGGCAAAGTCCCAGAGGTAGATGCCCATGTCGACATAGGCATCGGCGCGACCTGCGGCGACGGTGCAGATATCGATGGCGGCGGCGCCGAGCAGGCGGGCGATGCGGCAGGAGTTGATCAGCGCGTGAAAGATGCGGGTGTCGAATTCTGCGGGTGCCTCGGGCTTGCCCGGGCCGAAGAGGGCGGTGGCCTCGTGCAGGTCCGCGGTTGCTGAAATACGGATGGGTGCATCGTTGCACAGGGCCGGGCCGTCCCGCGTCGCGCAGAAGCACTCGTCATAGGTCGGGCAATACACACAACCGGCGATGATCTCGCCCCGGTGTTGAACCGCGATCGATGTGCACCAGTGTTGCATGCCGCGCGCGTAGTTCAGGGTCCCGTCGATCGGATCGATGATCCAGGTGTAGGGTGAATCCTGGTCGGTCCGGTCCTCCTCGCCGAGGATCGCATGGCCGGGAAAGTGGTCAAACACCACGCCTTCGGCAACCCGTTGGGTCTCCACGTCCATTTGCAACTTGATATCGTGGGCGGCAGATCCCTTGACTTCCGTTCGTCGGTGCCAGTTGGCCAGGGCAAAGGTTCCGGCCTTGCGCGCAGCGGCGATGGCAGTCTCGAGGAGTTCGTTCTGGGGGATTTCCATATTTGTAATTTCGGACAGAGAGCCTAAGCATAGGGTGATGACCCTGATCGAGCAAATACGGGCACTTTCCGGGGTGGTGGTGCAGGAGCAGGTCCCCTTGAGCACCTTGGGGACCTTCCAGTTGGGCGGACCGTGTACCGCACTGCTGGATTGTCGTGAGCCCGGACCCCTGAGCCAGGTCGTCTCCCTGCTCGCGCTGCGGCGGGAACCGTATGTGCTCATCGGCGGCGGTTCGAACCTGTTGTTTTCCGACCAGGGGTACGCGGGCTGGGTCGTTCGATATTATTCACCGGATCCCTGCATTGTGCAGGAGGGCCCGCGCCTGGTGGTGACGGGCAGCACGGTCCTGGATGACCTGGCCGCCTACGCCGCGGAGGCCGGGCTGGCCGGTATCAACTGCTGCACCGGTATTCCCGGAACCGTGGGTGGCGCGGTAGTTGGAAATGCAGGTGCCTGGGGCCAGCAAATTGGTGACGTGATCGAGTCGGTGGAGCTGCTCGATCCCTCCGGTGGCGTGTATACGGCGCAGGTGGAGGACTTGGCTTTCCGCTACCGGCACAGCCGGCTCAGGGAATGTGACGATATCGTCTTGTGCGCGAACCTGAAGCTCCATGCCGGTGATCCGGATGCCCTGCAGGCGGAGCGCGGGGACATCCTGGCGACCCGCGCTGAAAAGCACCCGGACCTGGCGGTCGACCCCTGCATCGGCAGTTTTTTCAGGAACATCGAGCCGAGTTCCGATGCCGCCCGCCGGCAGGCCGCCGGGTATTTTCTCGAGCTGGTGGGTGCCAAGACCTTCAGGGTCGGCGGGGCACAGGTTTTTGAAAAGCATGCCAATATCATCGTGAATCGCGAAGGCTGCCGGGCGCAGGATGTGCACGATCTCTCGCTGCAGATGCAGGCCGCCGCGCAGGATCAACTCGACCTGGCGCTCGTCCGCGAGGTTCGCTTCCTCGGGGCCTTTGACGGGGCGGATTCGCACAAAGGGTTCTTTTAAAATTCGTGGGCCTCTTGTAAGCAGGAGGCTTTCACGCATGACGCACGGCGGACTATGACGGAACACCACTATCTTCCTGTACGAGAAATTCGTTGGTTTGGCGCGGGCATCTACGAGTTGCGACTGGATCGCCGGGGCATCGCATTCACCCCGGGCGATTGCTTCGCGCTCTTCGCGGGAGACCAACAGGCCTCCCGCCCGTACAGTGTGGCCTCCGGGGTCGCGGATGATTTCCTGGCCTTTATTATCCGGCGCATGCCGGGGGGGGAGCTGAGCGATTACCTGGCGGGCTTGAAGCCGGGCGACCAAGTGAAAGTGAGCCCGCCCTTCGGGTGGTTTCGTCCGGGGAACGCGGCTCCCGGGACGCCCTTCGTGTTCGTCGCCACCGGGACCGGCATTTCGCCGTTCATGTGTCATTTCCGGAGCCGGCCGGAACAGCCCCCGGACGCGTTGTTGTACGGGGTACGCGAAGCCGCGGACGCGGTGGAGCTGGACTGGTTGCAGCGCCAGTGCCCGGTGAAGCTGGCGGTCTCGCGTGAGCGGGATAACGGGTATCATCACGGCCGGGTGACCGACCTCTTGCCCGGCCTGGATCTGCGTGCGGAGAGCCAGTATTTTCTTTGCGGCCTGGATGCGATGATTGACGAGGTGACCGTGTGGCTGGAGCGGCAGGGGGTCGAGCTGCCGCGGATTCATCGCGAGTGTTTCTTCAACGCGGATTTTGACTAGGCGGAAGCGGCATATGGAGCATAAACACCACTTGGACCGGGACGACTGGTTGTTCACCGAAGCGGGTCAGCCGCGGGGCTATATCGACGCCAAACCGCTTCGCGAGCTCTGGTTCCATACCGGGACGAACTGCAACCTGCGCTGTCCATTCTGCCTGGAGGGTTCCAAGCCGGGCGACAACCGCATCAACCCGATCCTGTTTGACGATGCCCGGCCCTTCATCGATGAAGGCCTGGAGATGGGCGTGGCGCAATTCAGCTTTACCGGTGGCGAACCTTTTGTGATCGCGGAGTTTATCAGGATTCTCGAATACGCGCTGGATCATCGGCCCTGCATGGTGCTCACGAATGCAACCGAACCCCTGCTGAACAGCCTGTCCGAGCTCTTGCCCCTGAAGGAAAAGCCGCACGCCCTGAAGTTTCGCATCAGCCTGGATTATCCCGATGCCCGGCGGCACGACCAGGGCCGCGGTCCCGGCACCTTCGAGCGTTCACTGGATTGCCTGGGACGCCTGCATGCATACGGTTTTGATCTCTCGATCGCGCGACAGCGCACGAAAGACGAGGACCTGGCCGCGGTCGACGCGGCATTTATTCCCTTCCTGGAAGCGGCGGGTGTGCCCACCGATATCAACATCGTCAGCTTTCCGGATTTCCTCAAGCCGGGGGAGAGGGCGGAGGTTCCGGAGATCACCGAGCACTGCATGACCGCGTACCAGACGGCCGAGAGCCGCGCTGCGTACATGTGTTCCGATACCCGCTTCGTGTTGAAAAAGGATGGACGGATGCGGGTGTATGCCTGCACCCTGGTGGATGATGATCCCGACTACGATCTCGGGTCAAGCCTGGCCGAGAGCATGGCGGTCCGGGTGATGTTGAAGCATCACCGTTGCTTCTCCTGTTTTGCCTATGGGGTCTCTTGCAGTGAGAAGTAGCCCCGCACAGGAAGAGCGGGGATTCGCGACCCCTAGGGGCAACTCAAGGGCTGTCCGTTGTCCCCGGGGCCGATCGACAGGATAAACGGCACCGCTCGCCGCGCCCAGGCGGGTGCGTTGGGGAACTCGTCCGCCCCTTCGCCCCAGCATTTCTGCAGCATCTCGGTGTTGATGATCCCGGGGTTCACCGCAACCACGGCCAGCCCCGGGGGCAGTTCCTGGGACAGGGCCTGGGAAAGCCCCTCGATGGCCCACTTGGTGGCGCAGTACGGCGCGACGTCCGCGGAGCTGGACCGGCCCCAGCCGCTGCTGAAATTGACGATGATCCCCGAGGACCGGGCGAGCATGCCGGGCAGGAAGTGCCGGATGGTGTTGGCGGTTCCGTTGATATTCACGGATGTTAGCGCATCGAATGCTGCAGCCGGAACCTCCCACAGTGGCGCGGGCGTGTTCATCAAGGCGGCATTGTTCACCAGCAGGTCGGGGCAGGGGATGGCGTTCGCCCAGTCGGCGACGGCCTGGTCGTCCGCGACATCCAGCACGCGCCAGTCGTGGTCCGGGTAGCTCGCCTGCAACTCGGCGATGGCGGCCTTCGTGCGGCTGCAACCGCTCACGTGATGTCCCGCCTCGATAAAGCCGTCAACCATCGCCCGGCCGAGGCCCTTGCTCACTCCACTGATTGCGATACGGCGACTCATTGGCTTCTCCTGCGATTGTCCATGCTCGGTGCTTGTCCTGCATACATTTAATGTTAGATGAAAGTCAGAAATGAAAGGAATTTGCATCCTTTATGGCGGCTGAGATACTGGACGGAAAGCGCATTTCACAGGAGATGCGGGGCGAGTTGAAAACGGAGGTGGAAGGCCTGGCCGCGAAGGGTATCACGCCCGGCCTGGGGGTGATCCTGGTCGGCGAGGATCCCGCCTCTCGCTCCTATGTGGCGGCCAAGGAAAAGGCCTGTGCCGACGTGGGTATTTTCTCGCTCGAGGCGAGCCTGCCGACGGACGCCAGCCGGCAGGAGATCCTCGACCGGGTCCAGGCCTACAACAACGATGAGCGGATCGACGGTATCCTGGTCCAGCTCCCCCTGCCCGATGCCTCTATCGAGGAGGAGGTGTTGAATGCCGTTTTGCCCGGGAAGGACGTGGATGGTTTTCACCCGGTAAACGTGGGGCGGATGATGCTGGGCCTGCCGACCCTCCTTCCCTGTACCCCGCACGGGATCCTGCACATGCTCAAGCGCAGTGGCGCCGAGGTCAGCGGGGCGCACGTGGTGGTCATTGGTCGAAGCAATATCGTCGGTCGCCCGATTGCGAATATGCTCAGCCAGAAAAGCGAGCTCGGGAACGCCACCGTGACCCTCTGCCATACCGGGACCCGGGACATGGGTGCATTCACGCGCGAGGCGGATATCCTCATCACTGCCGTGGGCCGGCCGCACACGGTAAGCGCCGGCATGGTGAAGGCCGGGGCGGTGGTCATCGACGTCGGGGTGAACCGGGTGGAAGACGCGACCAGGAAGCGTGGGTACCGCCTGGTTGGGGATGTCGACTACGACGAAGTTGCCGAGAAGGCTTCCATGATTACGCCGGTTCCCGGTGGCGTGGGGCCCATGACGATCACCATGCTGCTGGTCAATACGGTGCAGGCGGCGCAGGGACGATTGAGCTGAAGGGGAATATGCCTTGCGGGTCCTGAATCGATATTTCCTGGTGGATTTCCTGTCCATTTTCATCCTGACCGTGCTGGTCTTCACCTTTGTCATGTACCTGGGGGGCATGATCAAGGCCATCGACCTCATGTCACAGGGCATTTCAGGCAAGATCATCCTCCAGATCTTCGCTTACCAGATCCCGTACATCCTGACCTTTACCATTCCGATGAGCACGCTCACCGCGACGCTGCTCCTCTTTGGGCGCCTGTCGATCGACGGGGAAATAACCGCCCTGCGGGCCTGTGGCCTGAGCCTGTCACAGATTGTTTCCCCGGTGCTGCTGCTCGCGGTACTCCTCACCCTCGTCTGCGTGTGGATCAACTGGGAAGCCTCACCAAAGAGTCACTGGGCGCGCCGCCAGGCCCTGGTGGACATCAAGAAGATCGAGCCGATAGAGTTGCTCGATGAAGGGCGATACGTGACGGGTTTCCCGGGCCTGGAGATCTTCGTCAAGCAGAAGAAAGGGGAGAGTCTGAAGGACGTGCATGTCCGCGAGATGAAGAATGGTATCCGCCTCCGTTCGATCCGCGCCCAGGAGGGCGATGTCAAGGTCGACAAGGAAGCGCTCGTGATGACGATCAACCTGAGGCGCGTCATGATTACGCAATACGATCCGGAAGATCCGAAAAACCTGACCAAGGCGCGGACCTTCCCCTCGGAATTTTTCATCAAGGAGTTTCCGTATGGTGAAATGTTGGCGAACAAGAAGATTACCAAGAAGACCAAGGATAAGACCTTCACCGAGTTGATGGACACGATTAAGCACACCGCGAAGTATTTCCCGGTGCTGGTGGAGGAGGATCGCCTGGAGGACTTGAGTCGCAAGCGCACCCAGGCGATGGTGGAGGCGAGCAAGCGTATCGCGTTCTCCATTGCGTGTTTCTCCTTCGCCTTGCTCGGAATCCCCCTGGGCATGCGTTCCCGGCGCAAGGAATCCTCTGTCGGTATCGGCGTGAGCCTGATCCTGGTCTTTACCTTTTACCTGTTCGTGGTCATCGCCAATGCCCTGACGGCCTACCCGCGCCTGCTACCCGACCTGATCGTATGGATTCCCATTATCGTATCCCAGGTCGCCGGATTCTGGATGCTCCGCCGGATTGCCTGACATGAGCGACCGCCTGTTTTATCCGCGGGCTGCCGGGGAAATCCTTCGCGTGCTGGGAGGGACGGGCATGTGGTCCGGCGTGGACGGACAAGGACGCACCGGCGTCCGGGTCGAGCAGGATTTCTTTGGCATTAATATAGCGGGTTCGCCGGACGAGCGGGTGAATGAAGCCAGCCTCATGTACCTGGAGCAACTGGGTCTCAGGCAGGTGCGTGTGGACCTCTCCTACCCGGGCCTGGGGGATTATCCCGAACGGTTTATCCGCCAGGTCCTGCAAGCGGGCTATCGCGTATTTTTACGGCTGGTGCAACCGGTCGAGGCGGCCGCAGGGATGGAGGAAGAGGATGCGCAGCTGGCCTGGCGCGCCTTCCTCCTGCGTGTCCAGGAAACCCTGCCGGTCGCGCAGCTGGAAGCCATCGAGATCGGGAGCGTGCCCAATCGTCGGGCCTGGTCCGGCTATACCCACCGGGGCTACCTGAATGCCTGGCGCCTGGCCGCAGATGAGCTGGAGAAGACCGGCGTCGCCCTGGCCGGGCCGAATGTTTCTGATTTTGAACCCTTGCATACGATCGGGCTCCTGAAGGCCATGCAGGCCATGGGCCGGGTGCCGGACATTCATACCAACAACCTCTTCGTGGAGCGCACCCGGATTCCCGAGGCCTTCGACCACCGGGTCCTGGGTGCGCGCATGGCGGACCGGCTCAAGCTGAACCTGGTCAAGAAGGCCGGTATTTTCAAGGCCTTGTCCGACCGCTACGGCATCCCGCGCACCATGTGCACGCATACCTGCTGGAATGCCCTGCGCCTGTTGCGCTGGACCGCAGAGGTGGAGCCGATGCGGGCGGATTACCTGCGCCGGTACCTCTTGCTCGCGCTGGCCAGCGGTTCGCTCGATCGCGTCTACTGGGGACCCTTGATCGGCTATCCGGATGGGCTGATCGATGATGGAACGGGCGAGGTACAGGCGGTGGAGCGGGTGGCCTTTTACGCGTGCTCCCCGGGCGGGGTGGAGGACTTCGAGGTCCTGCCCGCGTTTGAAACCTACCGCGCATTGATTGCCGAGCTGGTCGGTGCGGAGTTGACGAAGGTCGAGGTTTCGCCCGAGGGCTGCGCCTTTGCCTTTCGCAAGCCAGACGCATCGGTGGTGGAATACAGCTGGACGAACGAATAGCCGGGGCTAGGAATCCAGCAGGTCCGGCCGGCGTTCCCGGGTGCGTGTCCGGGCCTGTTCCGCTCGCCACCGGGCGATCCCCGCGTGGTCGCCGGAGAGCAGGATCTCCGGCACCTTCATGTCCCGGAATTCTTCCGGCCGGGTGTAGTGGGGGAAATCCAGCAGGCCGCTTGAGAACGATTCGGCCTCGGTGCCGCCCTCGCCGCCCACCACCCCCGGGAGCAGGCGTACCACGGCGTCCGCCACGACCGCGGCAGGGAGTACGCCGTTGGTGAGCACGTAGTCGCCGATGGATATTTCTTCATCGACGTAGAGGTCGATGATGCGCTCGTCGATGCCCTCGTAGTGGCCGCAGACCAGGACCAGGTGCGACTCGCCGGCCAGGCGTTCGGCTTCTGCCTGCTTGAAAGGGGTGCCCTGGGGCGACAGGTAGATCACCCGGCTGCCGTCCGTCTTTAGCGACTCGATGGCGGCCGCGAGCGGCTCGGGTTTCATCACCATGCCGGGGCCGCCACCGTAGGGGCGGTCGTCTGCCGTGTGGTGCAGGTCGGTGGCGAATGCCCGGGGGTCGATGAGCTTAAAGCGTACCGCCTCCTGCTTGACCGCGCGGGCCATCATGCTGGCACCGAGGAAGCCTTCCAGCATTTCGGGGAAGAGGGTGAGGATATCGATGTGGAGCGGCGGCTTCATGGGAAGCGGATGATAGCAGGCTTGGCCCGGAATAACAGCGGTCTTGTCTGAAAGTGTCGTGGGGTGCGGAAAAGCGGTGGACGGGGCCCGGACAGGAGCGGGTTTTTCCACCCGGGTAGTGGACCGGCTCGCCGCTTACTCGACAATTTCGAGAACGGCCTTGCGGCCTTTTCTCGAGGAGAGGGCGCTCAGCAGGGCGCGGATGGCACCCACGGTTTTACCGCTTTTTCCGATGACCTTGCCCAGGTCTTCCTTGTTGCACCGCAATTCGTAGATCGTCGTTTTTTCGCCATTGACTTCCGTCAACTTAATGGCTTCGGGGTGATCGACGATTTCGGAGAGGATATGCTCGAGTACCTTACGCATGATTACTCGGCGGCCGGTTTATCACCAGGCTCTTTAGCTGTTGTTTCGTCGGCACCTTCCTCGGCCGGTGCTTCCGGCGTTTCCTCGGCCGGTGCTTCCGGCGTTTCCTCGGCCGGTGCTTCCGGCGTTTCCTCGGTCGGTGCTTCCGGCGTTTCCTCTGGTGCTGCCAATGCTGGCTTCAGCGTTTTCTCGTAAGGAATGGCCCGCTTGATCAGCGCCTTGACGTTGCCGGTCGCGATCGCGCCATTGCCCTGCCAGTAATCCAGGCGATCCAGCTTCATCACGCAGTCGCCCATCACCCGCATCGGGTCGTAGTACCCGATGGACTCGATGATGCGACCGCTGTTCGGGCTGCGCGAATCTGCCACCACGACCCGGAAAAAGGGACGATTACGAGCGCCCATCCGGCGCAATCTTATTTTAACTGCCATGATTGAATTCCTCTATTATAACGAGTAGCTGTTATGGGGCTTAGGTCGTGGCCCCCAGTGCTTGTACGGTGAAGAAGCTCGGCAGTATGTTCATTTTGAGAAGCGAAGCAACTTCTTTTGCTGCTTTTTTAGCTTTTGCGTCATCTTTTTGGCCTGGTTAAATTGTCTGATCAGGTCGTTGACGTCCTTGACCCGGGTACCCGCTCCACGTGCGATCCGCTGCTTGCGTTTTGCGTTGATTACATGGGGTTTCCGGCGTTCCTTGGGCGTCATGCTGAGGATGATGGCCTCGAATCGCCTGCTTTGAACCTGCCCCTGGTCGGCCATGCGCTGGCGTTCTTCCGCGGAAACCTGGGGCATCCCGGGCATCATTTCCATCAGCTTGTCGATCGGGCCGAGTTTTTTCATCTGCTGCATCTGGGAGAGCATGTCCTCAAAGTTCAGGTCGCCCTTGAGGAGCTGCTTCTCCATCTTGGCCATGGATGTCTCATCGACCATGTCCTGGGCTTTCTCGACCAGGCTCACCACGTCGCCCATGCCCAGGATCCGGGAGGCGAGGCGATCGGGATGGAAGTCTTCAAGGTCTTCCGTCTTTTCACCCACCCCGACGAGGTGAATCGGTACGCCGACCACGGACTGGATCGAGAGGGCTGCCCCCCCGCGGGCATCACCGTCCAGCTTGGTGAGAATCAGGCCGCTCAGGGTCACGCGTTCGTGGAAGGTCTGGGCGACGTTGACGGATTCCTGGCCCATGGCGGCGTCGACCACCAGGACCGTGTTCTGCGGGTTGACCATGTCCCTGAGTTCCTCGAGCTCGCGGACGAGCTCGTCATCGACCTGGAAGCGACCGCCGGTATCAAAGATGACCAGGTTGTAGCCCTGGGTCATCGCCCTGTCCCGCGCGCGCATCCCGAGCTCGGGAACGGATTCCCCCGGGTTGGGGGTCACGACATCGACGCCCACCTGCCCGGCCAGGACACTGAGCTGGTCGACCGCCGCAGGCCGTCGAATGTCGCAGGCGACCAGCAGCACCTTGCGGCCCGCCTTGGAAAACTTCGCCGCGAGCTTGCCGGTGGTCGTCGTTTTACCCGCACCGTGCAGGCCCAGCATCAGGATCATGGACGGATTTGCCGAGAGGTCGAATGCCTTGTGGTCGCGTCCGAGCAGCTCTGTCAGCTCATCCTGGACGCACTTGGTAAACTGCTGCCCGGGCGAAACGCTGGCGAGCACCTCCTGGCCGAGGGTTTTTTCCTTTACCTGCCGGATGAAATCCTTGACCACCTGGAAGTGGACATCGGCCTCGAGGAGGGCGAGACGAATCTCCCGCAGGGCGTCGGTGACGTTCTTCTCGCTCAGCTTTCCGTAGCCGCGCAGGTTCTTGAAGGTCTTTTGCAGGGAGCTGCTTAGATGGTCGAACATGATGGGGCTATAGCGGAGGCTGGTTCATGGTTTCAGAAGGGTCGCAGTTCGCTTTCTTCGAACTGCTCAACCTTGTTCGTGGTGGCCGGTGGGGCTAGCGGCTTCTGCTCAACCGGGTACTCCTCGATCTCATCGGCAAACTTGAGGCCGGGGTATTCCTTCTTCACTACACCGTAGCCGTTGCAGGAATCGCACGATTGGACGTGCCCGCCACTGCGGTATAACTCGCGTCCCATGCCGATGCAGGTCGGGCAAATCGAAAAGCTTTTACCCAGTCGGCGGACATAGCGGAAGCCGACGCCAAAGCAGTAGGGGCAGTCCATTTTGCTGGGCACGTCTTCCGGGTTCGAAAGCCGGCCTCTTCCCTCGCAATGCGGGCAGGGGACTTTCTGGCTGGGCATTCGCTTGATCGTTTCCGTGTTCTTGCCCTGCATCCATTCAATCTGCATGTAGCCCGCGAGAATAAGCAGGGTGACCACGGTGATAATGATCATCCCCTTGTTCTCTGTCTTGCGCTTGTCTCTTCTGTTTGCCATTTATTTCAGTCCGTGGGCCATGCGTGCCCTCCCGGCCAGGTCGGGCCGGACGCTGATTTCCCTGAAACCTGCGGCTGCCAGGATCATCTCCACATCCTTGGTTTGGTTTTCGCCTATTTCAAGAACCAATCGACCGGACGGGCGGAGGGCCGCGTGGGCCTGGGGCGCGAGTTTTGCCATGATTTCGGTGCCTGCGAGGCCGCCGAGCAGGGCGGCTGCGGGTTCGTATTCAAGGATCTGGCGCTCGAGCTTCCGCATGTCGGTTCCCGCGACATAGGGCGGGTTGGATACGATGAGGTCGAAGGATTCACCCGCCACCGCGGCCAGGAGATCCGATTCCAGGAAGCGTAGCGGGACCTGCAGGGCGCGTGCGTTTTCCCGGGCGAGGTCCAGCGCCGGCTGCGATCGATCCAGGGCGGTGAGCTCCAGGTCCGGGCGGAGCTTGGCGAGGGCGATCGCAATACACCCGCTGCCCGTCCCGACATCGAGGACCCGCCCGCCCGGGGGCGCCAGGTCCATGACCCACTCGACGAGCAGCTCGGTCTCCGGGCGCGGGATCAGGGCGCGTCGATCAGTGGCGAAGCGCAGGCCCATGAACTCGGTCCAGCCCGAGACGTATTGCAGGGGCTCGTGTGCGCACAGGCGCGAGAGCCGGGAGGCCAGGGGTCCCGGGTCAAGGGTTTCCTCGCGCCGTTCGTGCAAATCCAGTCGACCCGTTTCGAGCTGGTCGGCGAGCATCCATTCGGCTTTCAGGCGGGCTTCCCGGACGCCCGCCTGCTCCAGCCGCGTCGTGGCTTCCTCCAGCCAGGTGCGCAGCATCATGTTTCCAGTGCGGCTTTGACCTTGAGACCCATGTCGTTGTCATACAAGGCGGTGATCAATTCCTGGATATCGCCCTCCACGATGTGGTCCAGGCTGTAGAGCGTAAGGTTGATGCGGTGGTCGGTGAGGCGGTTCTGGGGGTAGTTGTAGGTGCGTATGCGCTCGCTGCGGTCGCCGGAGCCGATCTGTGAGCGTCGTTCCGACGCGAGCTTGGCTTCCTCCTCGCGGCGGAAGCGGTCCTGGACACGGACCTTCAGGATGCGCATGGCCTGTGCCCGGTTCTTGTGCTGGGATTTTTCATCCTGGCACTGGGCGATTTCACCCGTGGGCAGGTGGGTGATCCGCACCGCCGAGTCGGTCGTGTTCACGCTTTGTCCGCCCGGGCCCTGGGCGCGGTAAAAGTCGATGCGGATCTCGTCCGGCTTGAGCACCAGGTCTTCCGCCTCGGCGGTTTCCGGCAGGACGGCGACGGTGGCGGCCGAGGTGTGAATGCGCCCGCTGGCCTCCGTCGCGGGTACGCGTTGCACGCGGTGGACCCCGCTTTCGTACTTCATCTGCTTGTAGACCTCTTCACCCTCGATGCTGAAGATGACTTCCTTGTAGCCGCCAAGCTCCGAGGCATTGATGTCCATCACGCTTATTTTCCAGCCGCGCAGCTCGGCAAAGCGGGTGTACATCCGGTAGAGGTCCCCGGCGAAGAGGCCGGCCTCGTCGCCCCCGGTACCGGCGCGGATCTCCACGATCGCGTTGCTGGCATCCACCGGGTCCGGCGGGAGCAGTGCGAGCTGCATGTCCTTCTCCGCCTGGGGTAGCTTTTCATTGATTTCCGCCAGTTCCGCCTCGGCCATTTCCCGGTAGTCCGCCTCGGCTTCAGGATCGACGATGATCTCCTCGCTCTCGGTTTTCGCCTTGAGCAGGGTGAAGAATTCCTTTGTCCGCGCCTGGAGCTTTTTCTGGTGCGAATGCTCCTGGAGCAGGGCGGTGAATTTTTTCCGGTCCTTGCTGAGCGCGGGATCGGAGAGCTTGGTTTCCAGGTCAGCCACCCGTTTATTCACGTTTTCTATGTAGGATTCATCAATCATGCCGGTTCACCCGGGTAGGGTCCGTTTGCCTTGTATTGCGACGGCTCATGTCGACCTTTTCTTTTCCCGCGCAACCGCCTCTGCGGGGTGAAAAAAACGGGCCGGGATTCCGCCATGGAATTCCGGCCCGCAGGAAGGTGGCTGTAAAGCTACTTGTCTGTCTGGTAACGCTTCATGAAGCGCTCGACCCGGCCCTCGGTATCCACGTACTTGGCCTGGCCGGTGAAAAAGGGATGGCAGGCCGCGCAGGTGTTGATGCGCATATCCTTGCCGGTCGAGCGGATCGTGTAGGCGTGCCCGCAGGCGCAGGTAATCGTGGTATCCTCGTAACTTGGATGAATTTCAGCTTTCATAATCGTCTCTTTTGCTGAGCGTATCGTTAAATTCAGCGAGGGAACCTAGCCCCGGGGAGGCGATGTTTGCAAGGGGAAAGATGGGATTTTTCCCGCAGCATGGGCTTGTGCTGCGGAGGGCGGGCAGGTACCTTCATAGACTGGTTTAAGTCATTGCAGGCCAAACATTAACGAAGGAGCTTCAAATGAGTGCACGCATCAAATCGATCTACGGACTTTTCACCCTTGTTTTAATTGTCGGCCTGCTGCCGGCCCAACCCGGATACGCAGAACCCATGGATACGATCAAGACGTTCATCGCCGAAAAGGCCATTGACAAGTCAAACAAGCACTGGCGGGTAAAACTGGACAAGTTCCCCCCGGTGAAGTTTGCAGATGATGCATCCTATTTCTGGGAGCTCAAGACCACCAAGGGGAAGATCAAGATCAAGTTCCTGAGATCGGAAGAGCACACG
>JAYGFS010000610.1:0-1856 GCA_046581765.1 Verrucomicrobiota bacterium | reverse complement strand
CGTGTGCTCTTCCGATCTCAGTGACAAGTCCAGTCTCGACTGGAGCGCCTATCAAGCCGGTTCGGGCCCTCTCGCCCGGGTATTCATTGACACCTTGAAGCTCAACCTGTCGCTGAGCGGTTGTTTTATAAATAAACAAGGTGGCCTCGCCCAGTATAAACTGATCGGCCGGGCCATGGCGGATGGAGCCACCATGCAGGTGGACATCAGCGTCGTGGATCCCACCCACCATGTCGCTTTCGGGAAATCCTACCAGCACCGCGCTGCGACCGCCACGGTTCGGGCCCTGGCCCGGAAAGTCGCCGACGAAATGGTCGAGGAGTTGAAGGGACAGAAAGGCGTGGCGCGTACCAAGATGGCCATTATCGGCAGCGCGAGTGGCAAGAAGGAACTCTACATCTGTGATGCGGACGGGCAGGGGGTGGTCCAGATTACGTCCGATAAGTCGATCAGCCTGAGTCCCCAGTGGGGCAATGATCGCAATACCCTCTTTTATACCTCCTACCTTATGGGTTTTCCGGACGTATACCGGATCCTGCTCAGCAATGGTAAACGGGACCGGATGGCCCACTATCCGGGGATGAACACCGGCGGTGCGCTTTCACCGGATGGTCGGCAACTCGCGCTGGTACTGTCAAAGGACGGGAAACCGGAAATCTACGTTAAAACCTTGAGCAATAACCGTTTAAGCAGGATCACCAACACGCCTATGACCCCGAAAGCGAGTCCCTGCTGGACCCCGGATGGCCGGCGCTTGATCGTGGTATCCGGTCACCGGGGTCGCCCGAACCTGTACAGCGTAAGTGCCCGCGGCGGGAAATTGACGCCCCTGCCGACCGGTGGGGTGGAAAATGTCGAGCCGGATGTAGGGAGCGACGGCCGTATCGTTTTTTCCACCCTCATGGGTCGCGATACCTACGGGGTAAATGTGTTTGATCCCAAGACGGGTGCGGTCACCATGATCTCCCCCGACAGCGACGCGCGCCTGGGCATGAGCTACGAGAGCCCGAGCTGGAGCCCGAACGGTCGCCACATCGTATGTATCCGAAAGGTCAACTACAGATCCTCCGTGGTGTTGCTTGACACCCTCGGCGATCCGCCTATAGCCTTGGTTGAGAGTGACCAGAAGGACTGGAGTTCGCCGGACTGGTCTCCCTGATCGGGGTGTGTTTCGACCGTAACAAACAAAAGAAAAATAAGGTAGACGTAAGAAATGCAAAAACTACGAATCGTTCTGATGACGGCCCTGGCCGCGGCCTTGGTTTTGAATGCGGGTTGCCGGACCAAGACGAAGGCAGGTGATGCCGGTAACTTGAGCCCCAAGTATGAGCAGGGTGGGGGTGGAGATGGGAATTTCAACCTAAATCCCTTTGGCCAGATCGATGAAGGGACATCGGTCCCCATCGCGGGGCGACCGGACGAGGCCAATCGCATCACGCCGGATATCCGGGTGGAGAATGTGCTCTTCGGCTACGACAGTTCTTCGGTGGAGCCTTCAGAGCGGTTCAAGGTGCAGGTGATCGCTGATTACCTGGTCAATACCCCGGGTGTCACCGTAACCCTGGAAGGTCACTGCGATGAGCGGGGCAGCCTCGACTATAACCTGGCCCTCGGCGAGCGGCGAGCCTTGGCCATACGTGATTACCTCCTGCAAATGGGGGTCACCGGCGCTCGCATCACCACGAAGACCCTGGGCGAGGAAATGCCGGCCGCTTTCGGGCATGATGAAGCGTCGTACCTCCAGAACCGCCGCGGCGAGTTTACGTTTTACCGGATGTAAGGAAACGCGGTCCCCGTTTCAGGTGTCGCTTTCCCTGGCCGTCCGATCGCGGTGCCGGGTTGCCCGGTCGGCCTGG
>JAYGFS010000562.1:0-6181 GCA_046581765.1 Verrucomicrobiota bacterium | reverse complement strand
AGCCACAACCGGGACAAGCCCCGCCGCTTTCGAAGGTATTCCAGACATGGCTACACGCGCAGCACCACCGGTCGGCGGGATGAGGCTTCCAGGCGCAAAGGGGGCAATAAATTCGGACCGCGCGGCGCATCGGATCACCATAGGGGGAAGGGGGGCGAAATGTAAAGGAGAACAGAATATACCGGCCGATGCCACGAAGTCCTAAGACCGCTTGGCCTTTTACCCGCGGCTCGCAGGCAAAACGCATGATCGAGGTTTTCGGTTTACTCATCCCTCCGGTATAGTACGTTGTGTGACCCATGGATAAGTTCATCACTGCGATTTGTTGTGCCAGCCTCCTGTCCGTTCCGGCCGGCGGCAAAGAAAAAATCACCATCGCCGCCGTGCCTGCACTTTCCCCGGACGGGGCGAAGCTGGTCTTCAACTGGGCGGGCGACCTGTGGACCGTTGACTCCATGGGCGGCGAAGCCCGACCGCTCACCCGGCACCCGGCCAGCGACCACTGGCCTGAATATTCCCCGGACGGCAAGGAACTCGTCTTCCAGAGTCAGCGCAATGGCTATAAACAGTTGTTCATTATGCCGGCCGACGGCGGGGATCCTACGCCTGTTTCCTGGCACACGGAAGGCCTGACCGCCCAGGACTGGTTTCCGGATGGAAATCATATCCTTGCCACCGGCTGGCGCGACCACAGCGGATTGTTTGCCGAACGCCTGTTCAAGATCAAGGTCCGCGAACGGGTCGCGGAGGAACTGCTTTTCGATGCCTATGCCCGCGAGGCGACCGTTTCCCCGGACGGCAGGCAGATTCTTTTCGTCCGCGAAGGCAACAGCCTGTATCGCAAAGGCTACGCCGGCAGCAAGGCGGCTCAGATCTGGCTCTACGATATCGACGGGAAGACCTTCACCCTCCAGCAAAAGCAAGCCGGCGGTTGCCGGACCCCTTTGTGGCGTCCGGACGGAAAGGGGTTCTATTTCGTGGGTGCCGCAAGCGGGTGCTTCAATATCTGGGAATGTGAAATAGCCACGGGAAGCCTCCGCCAGCGAACCTTCTTTGAGGATGCCTCGGTTACCCTGCCGGGAATATCCCGCAATGGCGAGATCATGGTCTTCCGCCATCTTTTCGACTTTTACCGGCTCGAGCTGCAGGGAGATGATGTTCCCATCAAGCTTGAGATCTGGGCGAATGGTGACGACACCCGGAAGCAGACGCGTCGCCGCTATTACAACACGGTCTGGAACAACACCAACTGGGGATCGCTGGACTGGACCCCCGATGGACTGGAGATGTGTTTTACCACCGGGGGCGACCTCTGGGTCATGGACACCGTGCTGAAAGAACCGCGCCTGGTCTGCGGAGAGACGGCCACCCACGAAACCGATGCGGTCTGGGCACCGGATCGCTCATGCATTTACTTCCTCCGCGATGAAGGCCACCGAGCCAATATCTGGCGGGCCACCCGCAAGGACCCGGGCAAGTATTGGTGGCAGAATCGCCATTTTGAGCTGGAACAACTCACGGATTCGGACAGCTCAAAAACGCAGCTGACCGTCAGCCCGGACGGCAAGAAACTGGTCTATGCCGAGAACAAGATGCAGCTCATGATCAGCGACACGGAGGGGTCAAGTCCGCGCAAGCTCTATGCCGCGGTTGACCGGCCCTTCTACAATTGGTCGCCTGACAGCCAGTGGCTGGTAGCCTCCTTTAAAGACAGCTACGATAACTGGGACGTATGGATTCTTCCCATCGACGCCTCGCGGGCACCGTATAATGTTTCCCGCCATCCGGATTACGATGCCGGTGGATGCTGGTCTCCCGATGGGCGGAAAATCGCCTTTGTCGGCGAACGCGGAAAGGGCAGGGAACTGGACCTGTTTTACGTGCACCTGCGCAAGGAGGACCACGAAGCAGGAAAACACGAGCGCTCCCTCAATGAAGCGATCGAGGCCATGAAAAGCGTGCCCCTCGCCAAGGCCGATCCGCCAAAGCAGAACGGTAAAGAGGGGGAACCCAAAGCCCCCGCAAAGCCGCCTGAAGAATCCAGGGATCCCGGCACGGTCCGCATCGATTTTGACGGTCTCTTCGAGCGCGTCCAGCGCATCAAGGTGAACGGCTCCAAGGAATCCACGCCCTTCTGGTCCCACGACTCCAATGCCCTGGCCTTTCGCAGCAAGATCAACGGCAAGAACGGCACCTACAAGGTCGTCTTCCCCAACAACCTCACCCCGGCTTTCATGTGCGATGCCTTCGGCTACTACGCCCGCTGGATCGAGAAGGACAACAAGATCCTCTGGCTGGTCAACGGCGTCCCCGCTTCCTACACCACCAAGCACCCGTTTAAAGTCTACCAGGAAACCGACTTGGTCGCGTACCAGCGCCTGGCCTTCCGGCAGATCTGGCGCAGCCTGAAAGATTCCTTTTACGATGCGCGTCTGAATAACCGGGATTGGGAGGCCATGCGGCTTAAGTATGAAGAGGCCGCGGCCAAGGCACCCGATTCCGCCGGCTTCGTACGGGTAGTGAGCATGCTGGAAGGTGAGCTGAACGCTTCGCATACCGGTTTCCGCCCCGGGGATAAATTCTGGCCGCCGTACAAACACGGCGAGGGATGGAGCATTCGCACGGCCCACCTGGGCCTGCGATTCGATCCGCAACACCCCGGCCCGGGCCTAAAGGTACACGACGTCCTTCCGAACGGTCCGACCGACCACGCAAAGAGCCTGGTGAAGGCGGGGGAGATCGTCACCGCTATCGATGGCGTCGATGTCCATCCGGGCGATGACCTCACCCGGGTGCTCAACGGCCCCTACGAACGGGATATCCTGTTGGAGGTGCGCAACAAACAGGGGCGTCCCCGGGATGTGCTTGTCCGCCCGATCGGCTACAGCGATGCCCGTGACTTGGTAAAGGAAGCCTGGGTCGACCACAATCATCGCCTGGTCGATACACAGAGCAAGGGGACCTTCGCTTACGTGCACGTCGACCGCATGTTGTGGCCTGAGTTCGAGCGCTTTGAACGCGAGATCTTTGCCCTGGGTTACGGCAAGGATGGCATGGTCATCGACGTCCGGAACAACAGCGGCGGGCTAACCGCGGACCACCTGCTGATGATCCTCAACCGAAATCTGCACGCGTATACCATTCCGCGCGGGGGAGGGGTCAGTTATCCCCGCGGCTACCTCGCCTTTACCGCCTGGGACAAGCCGATCGTTGTACTCTGCAATCAAAATACCGGGAGCAACGGCGAGATTTTTTCGCATGCGATCAAAACGCTCAAGCGCGGTAAACTGGTTGGGGTGCCCACCCTGGGCGGCGTGATCTCCATGCCAACCAAGGACATCCTGGACCTGGGCAAGTTGAGCATCCCCCGCCGCGGCTGGTTCGTCGGCGACAGCGGTGAGGACATGGAACTGAACGGGGCACTGCCGGATCACCTGCTTTGGCCGCACCCGGGGGATATTCCCGCCGGCAAGGACGAGCAGTTGGAAAAAGCCATCAACGTCCTGAAGGCCGACGTGGCTGCATGGCAGGCCCGCAAACGGCCACCCCTGATCCGGAACAGCGAACGAAATTGAGCGGGCTGGACCGCATGCCCGGTGCATGGGTTTTACTTGCCGATCCGCAGGATGAATGGGAGAAGGAGGGGTGCAGTTGTCCCGGCTAAAGGTTTTCTTGTCACTGAAAGTGGCAATCAGCCCTGGTATCTGAGGCCAGAAGTTAGCCTGGATAATCTGGATATATTAGCAAACAAGTTAGGAGAAAAATATGAAGCAGTCAGCATTTCAGAAGAGGATGTCGCGAATGGCGTCGACCAAGCAATTTCCAATCGACTTGCAACCGATACGGCTATTGACGGAGACATCCCCAGACAGTCAGCAATCGGAGATGAAAGCTCTGGAACCAGCCAAGAAGGCATCCCGAGGGACACCAAGTTAAGTAAACGCCTGGCCACAGCTTTTTCTGGAACAGGAACGGTCGAGGCCGCCTTGAGCGGCGTGGAGTCGGTAAGTGCTGTCGAGTACGACGCCTCGATTATCGAGCAGTATAACCGGGTACACGGCACCAATTACGAACCTCTGGACATCGCGGCGGCCGCCATGAAGAAGCCCAACATCCTCTGGATCTGTTCGGACCAGCAACGCTGGGATACGCTCGGCTGCTATGGAAACAAGTGGGTGAACACGCCCAATCTCGATCGCCTCGCATCAAACGGTACCTGCTTTACGCAGGCCTACAGCCAGTCGCCGGTCTGCACGCCCAGCCGGGCCAGCTTTCTCACCGGGCGCTATGCCTGCACGACCCGCTGCCGGCAAAACGGCCAGGATATTCCGGACACGGAGATCCTGGTTACCCGCTTGTTGCGCGACGCGGGCTACCGCTGCGGGCTGGCGGGGAAATTGCACCTGTCCGCCTGTAATCCTTCCGCCTGCACGAGTACCGAGCGGCGGATCGACGATGGCTACGAGGCCTTTCACTGGTCGCACGATCCCGGGGATACCTGGGGCGACCACAACGAATACTGGAAAGACCTCCGGGTGCGCGGCGCAGACGGGACGGCCCGGCCGCACCCGGATTGCGACAAGATCTCGATTGGCCCGGAAGAGGATTGCCACCAGGCCACCTGGTGCGCGGACAAGGCGATCGATTTTATCGAGACCCAGGCCGACCACGAGCAACCCTGGTTGTTTTCCGTGAACATCTTCGATCCGCATCACCCGTTTGACGCCCCGGCGAAGTACCTTGAGCGATACCTGGACCGCCTGGATGAGATTCCCCTGCCGAACTACACGCCGGGCGAGCTGGCCGACAAGCCGCTCTGGCAGCAACGGGATCACGAGGGGGCCTATCACGGAAACTGGTTCGCTTACGATGACTTTTCCGATCGCGATCATCGCTACGTCACCGCCTCGTACTGGGCGATGTGCGACCTCATCGACGTCCAGGTGGGCCGCATGCTGAAAGCGCTGGAGCAAACCGGACAGCTGGAGAATACCATGGTCATCTACATGTCGGATCACGGCGAGATGCTGGGCGATCACGGTATTTATCTGAAGGGTCCTTTCTTCTACGACTGTGCGATTCGCGTACCGCTGATCATACAGGGTCCGACTTTCCTGGCACAGCCATCGGATAGCCTGGTCGAGTTGCTGGATCTCGCCCAAACCATCCTGGATGCCGCCGGGATTGAAGCGCACCCCGGGATGCAGGGTCGTTCGCTCTCGTCCCTGCTCAAGGGCGAAACGACCGAACACAAGTCCAACGTCTTTTGCGAATACTTTGACGCCATGTGCTGGGACGGTATCGCGGGCGGGCGCGCGAGCATGGTGCGTACTCGGAAGCACAAGCTCACACTCGCCCACGGCACGGGCAAGGGGGAGCTGTACGACCTGGAGAAGGACCCCGCCGAAACGGTCAATCGTTGGGGCGATCCGGGGTATGCGATGGTACAAAACGACTTGTTGATTCAGCTCGCCGATCGGCTGAGTGATACGGTTGATCCTTTACCCCCCCGTAGAGCCGAGTGGTAGACACGCATTCCGAGGGTTTCGGTACGCGCGTTTACCGCCCCGTCGGATGCGATTGCTCATAGGCCAGGAAGGGCTCGAACATCACATCCTCAACCGCACATTTCGCCGGGACCGTATCCGGGGTCCTGGCCTGTTCGCTCTTGGGCCTGAAGGTTTCGTTTATGGGCTTTTCGATTTTCATGTGTCCATCTCTTGGCAGCCTTCTATAGCAATTTGGATACCAAGCCCGGGCGAGTGGGGATAAGAAGACCGAATGGACCACAAAACCGTGTGAACGGGACACTTCAACCATTCTGAGGCGGGGCGATTCTCAGGCTGATCCGGGCCTTTTCACGCGATCGGCTGTCCTTTTTCCACGAAACCCGGCCCCGACAATTTTTCTCGGAAATAGGGGCCCCGAGGGCCTTGCCACGGATCGATTTTCCAGGGCCTCGACCGGTAAATCGCAATAATTCACCCGGCTTGATCGTTCTAGGACCACGAGTGGGCCATGAGACGCATGTACAACCATATTTTCTGTCTGGTCTGTTTCGGGTGCGTGATTTCGATTGCACAGGGACAGGCCCCGAGCATTACGGGTCTTTCCCTCAGCAACCATACGGTGAGGTTGTCATGGGACCAGCCAACCAATGCATTCGCCGTTGTTCAAACCT
>JAYGFS010000339.1:0-7583 GCA_046581765.1 Verrucomicrobiota bacterium | reverse complement strand
ATCCCTTCCTGGGGGGAACCTTTGGACCGATATACAACCGGCGGGCCCTTGCCGCCGGGCCTAGCTGGGAAGATATCCGGCGCCTGGCTCTTCGCGTGCAGGACCACGTCTTTATTTCCCGGCATCTCGAGGCCTTAAGCGCCCGAAAAGTCGACCTGTGTTTTCATCCCGGCACCCACGACTTTGTCGCCTTTGACCTCGCCTGGGGTGGCGCGCATTACCCGGATATTCCCCTGTATCTAAAGGCCAACACCGGTCATGGGCAGCGGAATCCGCATCATGCAGGTGCGAAGGGGGAGGCGAACTTGCCGGGCTTCCTCGTGCAGCACTTTTTTGAGGGTGTGGAAGCGATGTTGGCGTCGCCGCTGGTGGAAACGAGCGTGGATGGATCCCGCTTGCTGGTCACCGTGACCTTCAAGCCGGGCGACCGGGCGGAAAACGGCCGTATCTGGTGGATCTTTGACCGCGGGCCCGATGGCAGTGCCGCCTATATCCGGGACTTGTTCCCGGACGACCAGTGGAAAGACATGCACTACGATGAGGCCCGGAAAGCCTGGACCGCGGAGATCAGCCTGGGAACAGCCGATGCATCGCGGGTGGACTTTTTCAGTACGCATCGGAAGACCCTCAGGTACCAGTCGCGGGACTACCGGACCTACCGGTCGAGTCCGTACACGCGAGTGGACCTGAAGCGGACGGGGAAATAGCCGGCCGCCCCCTGGGCGGTGAAACCGCGAGCCAGGCGGCGTTCCGTCAGAACGGTCGGGCCTCGACGAAGGCCGCGTCCGTGTTCGTCGCGTCGAACAACTGGTCGTCCACCCGCTGCCATTTCTCGAGGGTTTCCCCGGCGAGGATTTTCTCTACCGCGTCGAAAGCGGCAGGCCCGAGCAGGGGCAGGCATTCGACCACGCAGCTGAGTTGGCCGTCGACCAGTTTGTTCAAGGCGGCCTTGCCTCCATCGATGGAGAGTACGATTACATCCTTTCCGGGGGTCTTGCCCGCTGCTTCGAGGGCCTGGATGGCCCCGAGGGCCATGTCGTCGTTGTGTGCATAGACGGCCGTCACGGCATCCGCATGCTTCGCGAGCAGGGCCTCCATGACCTCCTTGCCTTTCTCGATATTGAATTCGCCGCTTTGCGAGGCGATGATGGACATGCCTTCGTGCTGGTCTACAACCGCATCAAAGCCCTTCTTCCGGTCGATGGCCGGGGCCGAGCCGGGCGTGCCCTCGAGCTCGATGATCCGTGCCTTGCCTTGCGTATTTTTTGCCAGCCATTCACCGGCCAGCTTGCCCTCGTAGACGAAGTCGGATGCGATGAGGGTTGCATAGAGGTTTTCATCCTTTACCTCCACCCCGCGGTCGATGAGGACAACCGGGATGCCGGCGTCCTTCGCCTCGCCCAGCACGTCGTCCCAGCCGGTTTCCACGATCGGTGCCAGGATGATGGCATCCATGCCCTGGGCGATGAAATCACGGACAGCCGCGATCTGGGCTTCCTGCTTGCCCTGGGCATCCGCGAACTTGAGTTGGTGCCTACGCTTGAGGGCTTCTGCTTTAACCGATCCGGTTTCCGCGCGTCGCCAGGCACTTTCCGCACCGGCCTGGGCGAAGCCGATCTTGAGGACCTTGCCGCCGCTGGAGCTTTCGCCGGCCGGTGTTTCAGGGCCGTCTCCGCAGCCGGCAAAGAAAAGGGAAATCGGGAGGATAAGGAGGGTGCATATGCGTTTCGTGCGACGTGCTTTCATCGTAGGGCCTTCCTGCCTAGGGGTTCGACTGACATAGTGCTTCGTTCAAGGTGCTCGCGTACCGAATCGCCCCAGCGGGTTGAAACCCGGAACGATGCAGCCCAAGCCATATAAAAACCATTCTCAGGTCCCTGTCATTCCTTTTTTGCCTGCACTTTGCACGACCGCCGTCTGGATCACGATAAAGGCCAGCAGCAATACGCCCAGTGCGATACGGGACCAGGAGGAATCGAGGCCCTGGTAGCGGATCATGGTCGCAATCGTGCCGAATACCAGGACCCCGGCAAGGGTGCCGATGACCTTGCCCACTCCGCCCGTGAGCAGGGTACCGCCGATGACGACACAGGCTATCGCGTCGAGCTCCGTGCCCAGTGGAATGGCGGGGTTGCCCGACCGGGTATTCAGGGACCAGAGAATGCCGCCCAGGGCGGCACAGCATCCGCTCATGGCATAAACCAGGATCTTGGTTTTGCCCACGGGTAAGCCCATGAGCAGGGCGGAGGATTCGGATCCACCAATGGCGTAGACGTTGCGACCGAAGCGGGTGCCATGGGCCAGGTACAAGCCGATACAGACGACGAGCAGGAAGACGATCGTAGCCGTGGTGATCGGTGCATTGCCAAAGACCTTCCACTTGAACCCGGCGATGGCGGAGAAGTGTTCGTGATCGATTTTCCGGGACTGGGGCAGGACCACGAAGGCGAGTCCCTTGGCGAGGAACATCCCCGCCAGGGTGACGAGGAAGGGGGGTAGCCTGTAGGCGTGAATGGTCAGGCCCAGGATCGCGCCAAAGCTCGCACCCACGAGCAATACGAGGAGTATCGCGGTAAACGGTGGAAGGTGGTGCACGGAAATCAGGCGTGCCAGCAGGATGGTGGAGAAGGCCATGACGGTCCCCACCGAGAGGTCGATGCCCCCGGAAAGTATGACAAAGGTCATGCCGATCGCGATCACCCCGAGGAAGGCATTGTTGCGCAGGATGTTGGCAAAGTTCAACGGCTTGAGGAAGTTGTCAAACAGCAAGCCGGCCACGCTGATCAGCAGGACCAGCACCACGAAGGTGGACAACAAGGGGATGTTCTGGCGCTTGAACATGCTATCAGGCCGTGGCCAAATCCTTTCGCTTGAAGGGGGCTGAGAGTTGCGAACGAAAGCGTTCGGACTGGAGCAGGCAGACGAGGATGATGACCACGGCCTTGGGTACCGGGGTGACATCCGACGGTACGCCGAGTTTCTGCATGGTCCACACCAGGGTCTGAATCAGGATGGCCCCGACCAGGGATCCCGCGAGACTGAATCGGCCGCCCGTCAGTGCGGTGCCGCCGACCACCACGGCGAAGATAGCATCGAGTTCCATAAATTCGCCCAGGCGTGCCGGTTCCGCGCTTTCCACCCGGGCGGCGGCAATCAGGCCGGCGAGCCCGGAGCAGAAGCCGCAAAAGGCGTAAATGCCGACCTTGAGCCGGGCCTGGTTTATGCCGCAGAGGCGGCTGGCGGCCGGGTTGTCTCCCACGGCGGAGATCCCGAGCCCGACTGCGGTCCGGTTGAGAAAGAGGCTGACCAGGAAGGTGAATAAGAGTACCAGGACGACCGCAAAGGGTACGCCGAATACGTAACCACTGCCCAGGAAGAGGAGGAGGGGATCCTCGATCGGCTGGCCCATTCCATTGGTCAGTAACATGGCGACCCCGCGCCCGAGGACCATGAAGATCAAGGTTGCAACGATCGGCTGAATGCGGAGGCAGGACACGAGCAGCCCGTTGATCGCGCCGATCAGGGCGGCGACCAGGAGTGCCGCCCCGATCGCAACGATGAGGGGCGTTGTTCCGGCAGCTATCAGCATGGCCGCAAGCGTTCCCGCAATCGCCATGACCGACCCGACCGAGAGGTCCACCCCGCCGGTCGCGATCACCAGGGTCATGCCGACGGCCAGGGGAATGATCTTGGCTGCCTGGAGCATGACCGAGATCATGTCCCCGTACAGTTTGCCATCACGCAGGCCGAGCCTGAAGAAGCCCGGGTCGTAGACGAGGTTGAAGAGCAGGAGCAGCAGGAGGCCAAGTGCCGGCCAGAAGACCGGGTGGTTGCGCAGGGCCTGGATTCTATGCTTCATGTGCAGCGATGAGCCCCATGATTTCGGATTCCTGTACCTGCGTGCCCGCCAGTTCGCCGACCTTGTGGTGGTCCCGCATGACGATGACCCGGTTGCAGATCCGCACGAGCTCGTCCAGCTCGCTGGAAATAAAGATGATGCCCATCCCTTCCCTGCGCAGCGACTCGACCAGTTTTTCGATCTCGCCCTTGGCCCCGACGTCGATCCCGCGGGTGGGCTCATCGAGGATCAGCACCCGGGGTTGCATGCAGAGCCAGCGGGCGAGGAGGACCTTCTGCTGGTTGCCCCCGGAAAGGTTTTCAATCGGCGTTTCGGGGGAGGGGGTCTTGATCTGCAGCACATCGATATAGTGCCGGGCGATTTCCAGCTGCCTGCTGCGGGGAATCTGCTTGAGCAGGCCCTGGCGAGCCTGCATCGCGAGGATGATGTTTTCACGGACGGAGAGGGTGGGGATAAGGCCCTCGGTCTTGCGGTCCTCCGAGCAGAAGCCGATACCCTGGGCGATGGCCTGTGCAGGGTTCTTAAGCGGTACGAGTTTCCCCTCGATCCGTACCTGGCCGGAACTCCGGCGGTCTGCACCGAAGAGCAGGCGGGCGGTTTCGGTCCGGCCGGAACCGAGCAGGCCGGCGAGCCCGACCACTTCACTGCGCCCGATAGCCAGGTTGAGGGGAGCGACCGCGCCACGTCGGCCGAGGCCGGACGCGGAGAGGAGCTCCACGCGCTCGTGATCGCTTTCATCGCTGTTCGCCGGGCTTGCGCCGACCTGGCTGAGCTCGTCGATGGATTTGCCCAGCATCGAGGCGATCAGGGCCATGCGAGGCAGGTCGGGGGTCAGGAATTCGCCTACGAGCTGACCGTTTCGCAACACCGTGATGCGGTCGCTGATCTCGTAGACCTGGTCGAGAAAGTGGGTGACGAAGATAATCCCCAGTCCTTCGTCGCGCAATTTTCGCATGACCGTGAAGAGCTCGGACACCTCCTGTTCGTCGAGACTGGAGGTGGGCTCATCGAGAATCAGCAGCTTGGCATCGATAAACAACGCGCGTGCGATCGCGACCATCTGTTGCACCGCCATCGAAAAGCCGGATACCGGTTCCGAGGCGTCGATGTCCAGGCCCAGCCGGTGCAGGACCCCTTCCGCTTGCCGGTGGATTTCCCTCCACTGCAGAAAGCCGAAGCGCCGCGGTTGCCGGCCGAGCAGTATGTTTTCCGCAACCGACAATTCGGGGATGAGGTTGACTTCCTGGTAAACCGTCGCGATGCCCGCCCGTTCGGCTTCCAGGGGGGACGACAGCTTGAGCGCCTTTCCGGATAGCTGGATGCTCCCCGAATCCCGTGGGTAGACCCCGGTGAGCAGCTTGATCAGGGTCGATTTGCCCGCGCCATTCTCACCCATCAGCGCGTGGACCTCGCCCGCCCGCAGGGCAAAGGCGACATCGTCCAGGGCCTGCACGCCGGGAAAGCCCTTGGAAAGCCCCGAGCAGCTCAGCAGGTGCGGTTGAACAGGTAGGGAATCGGACTCCACAGGCATGGTTCATAAGCCTATAAACGCGGCTCGACAAGGCCTAGCTGGTTGCATTCCGGGCGAATATCCGGGGAAAAGAGGGGCGTTTCCACCGATCCCTCGGCCGGGGGCGTCAGCGCCTCGCTAACAGGGCGGATGCCGGCCCCAGGCTGCGCTGAGAGCCAAAGCCCAGGTACTCCACCCATTTTAGGTTTGGTTCCCCGCGGCACGGAGTGGTACTTCGTGGAATACCCTAGACGGGGTATCCCGCTGTTTTCGAAATGAGCTTTGTGATGAAACCACCGTTCCGCGTGCGTGCACCCGGCCGTATCAACCTGATCGGCGAACACGTTGATTACCAGGACGGGTGGGTTATGCCCATGGCGATTGATCGCTACATCGAGGCGGTGATTCGCCCGCTCGAGGAGGATGTCGTGCGCGTGCAATCGGATCGAAATCCGGAAGGGCAGGTGTGCGCCTCATTGACCGAGTCGCAGCCGCGCGAAGGGTCGGAAGCCTGGTCAAACTATATTTTGGGGGTCATCGCGGTGTACCGCGACGAGGGCATCCACTGTCCCGGGTTTTCGATGCAGCTTTCCGCTGACCTGCCTTCCGGTGCGGGCCTGAGCAGCAGTGCCGCGCTGGAAACGGTCACCGCCTTGGCGGTGGAGCACCTTGCCGGTGTTCAACTCGACCCGGTGACACGTGCGAAGTTCTGTCAGCGCGCCGAGCACGGCTGGGCCGGTGTACCCTGTGGCATCATGGATCAATTGGCCGTTGGCGCCAGCGAGGCAGGTCATGCACTGATGATCGATTGCCGGGATCAATCGATGGAACCGGTAGCCTTTCCGGAAGGCGTCGCGGTGGTGGTTGCGGATACGCAGGTGGCGCACGCGCTCGCTGATGGGGAATACAAGAAGCGTCGCGCAGCCTGTGAAGCGGCGGCAAGGCACTTCGGCGTAAGCGCCCTGCGGGAAGTGAGCATTGACCAGGTCCTTTCCGCCGCCGACGCCCTCGGCGACCGCTTGTTTCGTCGCGCACGTCACGTGGTTTCGGAGATCGCACGTGTTCCCGCCTTTGCCGAGGCCTTGCGCCTTGAGGCCTTTGAAACGGTCGGGAAATTGATGCGGGCCAGCCACGATTCCCTGCGCGATGATTTTGAGGTGAGCTGTGTCGAGCTCGACACCCTGGTAGATGCCGCGTATGCTTTCGGAGCGGACCAGGGCCTGATCGGCTCCCGGATGACGGGCGGTGGCTTTGGCGGTTCGACCGTCAGCCTGGTGCATGCAGCGGCGACTGAAGACCTGATGCGGCACCTGGAGCACAGCTACGCAGCCCGGTACCCGCGTGCGGCCAAGATTTTTTCCATCCAGGCGGCACCCGGGGCCCAGGTTCTCTAAGCGGAGTACATACCATGAAAACAATGATCCTTATGCTATTCACCCTCGTGACCTGTGCATCCCTGGGGCAGGTGCCCCTGGTGGACCAATGGAAATACACCTTGCGCAAGCCGGCCGAGAACTGGGCCCAGCCTGCATTTGACGACGCGGGCTGGCAGGCGGGACCGGGTGGCTTCGGGACGCGCTTGACCCCGGGGGCGCGGGTCGGCACCAACTGGGGAAACAGGCAGATATTCCTGCGTAAACGCTACGTGCTGAAATCGGTTCCCGAGAAGGCGGCCCTCCTGATCCATCACGATGAAGACGCCCAGGTCTACATCAACGGGAAGCGCGTCGGGGCCTTTGAAGGATACCTCGATGCATACAAGGTCGTCCTCCTGACGGCGGCACAGCGGAGCGCATGCACGACCGGCAGGAATGTTCTCGCGGTGCGGTGCGTGCAACGGACGGGCGGGCAGTTCATCGATGTACACCTGGTCGATGCGGACAAGGTGCCGAAGCTTCCGCGGCCCAAGCGGGGCACAAAACCCTTTCTGTCAGACCTTGTCACGTCCTGGGGTGCCGAGGTCAAGCCCGAGAATGCCTGGACCGAGTATCCGCGCCCGCAGCTGGTGCGGGAAGCATGGCACAATTTAAACGGTCACTGGGACTACGCGATTACCCCGCTCAAGCAGCAGCTTCCCCCGGCGGAGTGGAAGGGGAAAATCCTCGTTCCCTTCGCGCTGGAGTCGAAGCTTGGCGGGGTGCAACGCCTGCTGGAGACGGACGAGGCGCTTTGGTACCGCCGGGTTTTTACCCCGCCGGGAAAGGGACGGACACG
>JAYGFS010000333.1:0-3333 GCA_046581765.1 Verrucomicrobiota bacterium | reverse complement strand
GGGTTGTAAATTTCGATCCAGTCCGGTGAGTTGTTGTCGACATCCAGATGCAGCCGATCGTTCTCAGCGAGGAATTCGTTGATGATCGGCGTAGCGCTGGCGGTATGGCTGCATAGTGCAATAATGAAGATCAGGCGCTTCATGGTTCACCAATGGTTCAAGCCCGTTAATATAGCATGAAGCCGGGTAGGTTAAGCCTGGAATCGTCCTTGTAGCATGTTAATTTCCTCCCCTTGAACGCATCCACAGTCAACATCGTGTGGCCGAGTGCTGCCCCTCAACTTGGATGCGTGAAGGCCGTATTTTCAACTAGGTATGGCTCCTGTGAAGCCGTGGGCATGCAGGGGACCCGGGCCGCTTCGCCGCGGTGGCAGGCTGATCGCGGCAGGAGGAACGGGGGGGGGGCTTCATGTTTGGGCCGTCATGTACCGGGAGACGGGCATCCCCTCGACGGGCCGACTCATGGGGCTGCCCGGGGCATTCACCGGGCTTTTGCCTGCAATAACCTTGCCGAGTGAAAGCGTACCCTGATTTACTGCGTCCTGCCCATGCTTCATGCCACGCTAGTCACTCTCCTGATCTGTTCCTGCATGGTGCCGGCTGGATCACCCGCCGCCACCGGCGCGAGGCCCGATGTCCTGTTCATCGTGGTGGATGACCTGAACGACTGGATTTCCCTGCTGGATGCCTCCTCGCCGATCAAGACGCCGAACCTGGAGCGGCTGGCCGCACGGGGCATGTTGTTTACGCGGGCCTATTGTATGTCCGCCGCCTGTAATCCCTCGCGTTCGGCCACGCTGACCGGGCTCCGCCCGAGCAGTTCGGGGGTGTACGGCAACGCGAGCGACTGGCGGAGGGCGATGCCGGAACGCCGGACCATCATGCAGCAATTCCAGGCGGGGGGCTATGCGGTGAAAGGTGCGGGAAAAATTTTCCACCATCACCTGGACGGGGCCTTTCACGATGCGGCCTCCTTTGATGAATTCCAGGCCATGGCGCGACAAAACATGCCGCCGAAGAAATTGAACCGGGCACCGGGATACGGTTCGCGCAACACCGACTGGGGTGCCTGGCCGCCCGACGAGGCGGATACCATCGACTTCAAGACGGCCAGCTATTGCGTGGAGGCCCTGGGTCGCCCACCCGGTGATCAGCCCCTGTTTCTCGCCTGTGGGATTTTCAAGCCCCACTCACCCTTTTTTGCTCCGCCCGCCTACCATGCGGGCCTGGACGACCCGGGCCTGCCTCCGCGCCGGGCGGATGACGGGAAGGATCTCCCGAAGGGCGCGCGGGCCCTGCTCAAGAGCAAGCAATGGTTCTGGAGCGGGATGCAGCAGGTCGAGCAGCAACACCCCGGGTCCTACCGGGCATTTGTTCGTGCCTACGCCGCGTGTTGCGTTTTTGCCGATGCCCAACTCGGGCGCGTGCTGGATGCCCTGGCGGCCCGTCCGGGTGGTGACCAGGCCATCGTGGTCCTTTGGTCCGACCACGGCTTCCACCTCGGCGAAAAGAATCACATCGAAAAGTTCGCGCTGTGGGAGAAGACGAACCACGTCCCCTTTATCGTGGTTGCGCCCGGCCTGGCCCGGCCCGGGACCCGCTGCGGGACACCGGTGGACCTGTCGGTGCTGTATCCGACTTTGCTGGAGCTCTGTGGTTTGCCCAGTGATAAGGCCTGTGACGGGCGGAGTATGGTTCCGCTCCTGAAGGATCCAGCAGCCGCCTGGGATCGACCGGCCCTGATGACGTATGGCCGGGGGAACCACGCCGTGCGCAGCAGCCGGTGGCGCTACATCCGCTATGCCGATGGCACGGAGGAGTTGTATGACCACGAGCGCGACCCGCACGAATGGACCAACCTCGCGCCACAACCGGAGCATGCGGAGACCCTGGCGCGCCATCGCAGGTGGCTGCCCGTCCTTGAGGCCCCGGTCGTCGCGGACCTGAAGAAACGAAGGAAGGCGCATCCTTGAAAGTCGGCCTGTACCTGGTTTTGGGCCTCTACCTGGGCCTGTCGCTCCCGGTCGCGGCGAAAGCAAGGATGAACGTGCTGTTCCTCGCCATCGACGACCTGCGCCCCGCCCTTGGCTGCTACGGGGATCCCACCGCCGTCACCCCGTATATCGATCGTTTGGCCGGGCAGGGCACCCTCTTCACGCGCGCGTATTGCCAGCAGGCGGTGTGCAGTCCCTCCCGCATGTCCCTGATGACCGGTCGCCGTCCGGATACCACCCGGGTCTGGGACTTGGCCACGCATTTTCGCAAGGCCCTCCCGGATGTGTTGACCCTTCCGCAATACTTCCGGCAGCAGGGGTACCACACCCGTTCCTTCGGCAAGATCTATCACGGCGGTGGAGCGCCGGCAAAGGATGCCCCCTCCTGGTCGGTCCCACCCCGCTACGACACCTCGCGCGACCCGGCCCTGCGCTACGCATCTCCCGCGAACCTGGCGGGGCAGGGGCTCAAGCGGGCGGCCTCGGAGTCGGTGGATGTGCCGGATGAAAGCTACCTTGACGGGCTGGTGTGCGAGGCCGCCCTTGCGGCCCTCGACGCGCCTGGCGAGCAGCCCTTCTTTCTTGCCGTGGGTTTTCGCAAGCCGCATTTGCCCTTCTGTGCGCCGAAAAAGTACTGGGACCTGTATGCCCGGGATCGCATCCCCGCGCCGGTCTCGGCCCGGCATCCCCGGGATGCACCGGAATGGGCGGTGCGCAGTTGGATGGAACTGGAGGGCTATACCGATATTCCCCGTGACGGCGCGCTGAGCGCAGAAAAGGTACAGGAACTGCGCCACGGCTATTACGCCTGTGTCAGTTACGTGGATGCCCTCGTCGGGCGCCTCCTCGACCGCCTGGTCAAACGGCAACTGCTGGAGAACACCATCGTCTGCCTCTGGGGCGATCACGGCTTTCACCTCGGCGAGCAGGGCCTGTGGACGAAGGCCAATAACTACGAGTTGTCCGCCCGCGTACCCCTGATCCTGTCCGTCCCCGGGCAACCCGGGGGAAGCACCTCAAAGGCCCTGGTGGAACTGGTCGACCTCTACCCGACCCTGGTGGAGGCCTGCGGCCTGGAGCTCCCGAAGGGGCTCGAGGGGATCAGTTTTATGCCCCTCCTCGCCCGTCCGGATCGGCCATGGAAATCCGCGGCCTTTACGCAGTACCCCCGTGCCACCCAGGGAAATCGCCATCGCGGGCACGGTGATGTCATGGGCTACGCCCTGCGCAGCGAGCGCTATCGCTACGTCGAGTGGCGCCGGTGGAAGAACGGCGAGGTCCTCGCGCGGGAACTGTACGATCACCGGGTGGACCCGGGGGAAATGCGCAACCTCGCATC
>JAYGFS010000308.1:0-5266 GCA_046581765.1 Verrucomicrobiota bacterium | reverse complement strand
GGGATGTCGCCCGGCATTTGACCCGTAAAGAGCTGAGAGACCTGGTAAAATACCTGACCACCCTGGGAGATACCTGATGATGAACCGTACCCGCATACCCCTTTGGCCCTTCCTTGTGAGCGCCTTGCTACTACCCCTGTTCACGGGAGCAGCCGAGAAGAAGGATGCCGCAGGCTTCACCTCGATCTTCGACGGAAAGACCCTCGACGGATGGACCGTGATCCCCGCCAAGACCGCCAAGGCCTGGCAGGTGGAAGACGGCCACATCGTCGGGAACGGCGACCGGGGGCGCGGCTACCTGGTGCTGGACAACCGGGAGTTGAGAAACTTCGAGCTCAAGTTGCGTTATCGCTTCCCGGGCAAGGGAAACAGCGGGGTCAGCGTCCGGGTCCGCAAGGATCCCACCGGCAAGCGGACCTTCCAGGGATACCACGCAGATATTGGACACGTCGGGATTGGCAAACAGGTCCTCGGTGCCTGGGATTTCCATACCCCCGGACGCCGCGAGCACGCCTGCTTCCGCGGCACCCACCTCGTCATCGACGAGAACGACAAGCCGACGATCAGCGCTATCGACGACCCGGTCACCCTGGATGACATCCACCGGGAGGGCTGGAACGAGATGTATCTCATCGTGAAGGACAACCACTTTGCCTTTTACCTCAACGGCAAGCTGGCCTCCTCCTTTACCGAGCATCTCCCGGAAGAAAAGCGACTGGACAAGGGCGCGATCAACCTGCAGTTGCACGATCCGGGGATGATCGTGGCATTCAAGGATATCCGGCTGAAGGTAACCGAGTAACGGATTGAAATCCACGGATGCCGCAGTAGCTGCCGCATCACCCACCTGCCGAATCGGCCGAAACGGGTGAATTTTTCTTTGCAAAGCCCGTCCTAAACGAAAGGGTACCCATCCGAATCAAGCCAACCCGAAGGAAAAATGATCATGAAAAACAAGCAGACCCTTTTATGGGCCCTGACCCTGTTGCTGGCCGCGTCCGCATTCGCCGAGAAGACCAAGGTCCTCTATGTAACCCACGAACCCGGGCGCTGGCACAAGTACACCCCGCAGCTGGCCATCTTTAAAGAGATCGGCGAGAAGGCCGGGTGGGACGTGACCGTGATGACGGGCGAGCATGATGCACAAATCGAAAAGCTGCGGAGCGAGGGATACGCCAAGGGCTATGATGCCGTGGTGTACAACTTCTGCTTTGCGCACAGCCGTGACTCGGAGGCGGCCGCCAACCTGATGAACCAGACCCGCGTACACGGCGTGCCCGCCCTGTTGATCCACTGCGCGATGCACAGCTGGTGGGACAGCTACAAGAACGGGGTGCCCAAGGCCATCGGCCCCGATTACCTGGGCCAGGCCAAGGCCAAGCCGGACCTCGTCGCGGAGTGGAATAAGAAGCACCCGGGCAAAGCCTTCCCCGCCTGGGGCGACTTCACCGGCGTCGCCAGCGTACGCCACGGGGCCAAGAAACCCATCCAGATGAAGGTCGTGAACAAGGACCACCCAATCACCAAGCGTTTCCCGGATGGATTCACCACCGGCAATACCGAGTTGTACAACAACGTGTACACGGTTGAGGGCGTGGTCCCGCTGATCCGCGGCGTACAGGGGAAAGACGATTACATCGTCGCCTGGACCTGCCCGCAAGGCACCTCACAGGTCATGGGGCTGAGCACCGGGCACGACGTCAACGACTGGAAAGCAGAGCCGTTTCAGCACCTGGTCATCGACGGGATAAACTTCCTCGCGGGCAAAAAGTAGGTCGGCGCTGTCCCCTGCTGGGGGAAGGGTATCCGCAGGGCGGGCCTAGGGACCCGGGGCCTCGTTCTCGCCGCGGCGTTCCCCGCGGCCCGCCTGCAGCCACCCCAGGCGGACCAGAAACGCGTCCATCTCCGCGAGGGTTTGCTGTTGGCCGCGGCCGTAATTGTAGAAGCCGTGGCCGGCGTCTTCGTACCCGGAAAGTTCACAACGGATCCCGGCCGCCTTCATCTTCTCGGCAAATTTCTCGGCCGTCGCATAGGGAACCGCCGTATCGCTTTTCCCGTGGAAAATCACGCAGGGCGCGGATGATTTGCTCACGTGGTGCACCGGCGACAACCCGGTGACATCGTCGACCCCCATCCGCCTTGGCATCGACGCGAAACCGGTCGGCCACGCGTTAAAGTCGTCGATCGGCGCCAGCACACAGACCGGGTTGAACAGGAGCATCGCGTTTGCCATCGACGACCCCTTCTCCCCCTTCGCCTTGATCGTTCCCAGGCAGGCCGCAAGGTGACCGCCGGCCGAGCCTCCGCCGGCAGCGATTCGGGCCGGATCGACCCCAAGTTCCCCGGCACGTGAGCGTACCCAGCGCATCGCGTCCCGGGCGTCCTCGACACAATCCTTGCCCTTGCTGCGATTCCTCGACGCCACCCGGTAGTCCACGGCCACGGTCAGCATGCCCCGCTTGCAGAGCGTTTTGCATTGCGGAACAAAATGCTCGGGGCTTCCGTGGTTCCAGCCCCCACCGAAGAAGAACAGGGCCGCGGGTCGCTTGTCGGTCGCCTTCCATCCCTCGGGCTTGAACACGTAGAGGTTCAGCGTGAGCTCGCCGATCGTCTTGAAGGGCATCACTTCCGCGTCGGGAATATTCGGGGGATAGTCCCCCTTGGCAACAACCGGTTCCGGAAGGAGCGGGAGGACGAGGATGAGCAGGTGGCAGGGTCTCAAATGCATGGCCTGGGCTCAGGTGAGCGGGCTCGCCAGGCCGATATACATCGTCACCACCACAACAAAGATCCCGATGCCCATGGGCTTGGCCAGTTTCCAGGGTGTCAGGTCAACATCGCCGGTGTGGGTGTGCTCCCAGGGTTCCGGCATGGGGTACACCAAGCTCATCACGAATTGAAAAAGCATCAGGGCACCGAACACCAGGCCGAGCAGGTGAAAGCCGTGAATCGCCTCCGCCCAGATCGAGAAGGGCTTGACGAAGTAGGCGAGGATGAGGATGACAAAACCCGCCACCAGGGCAATGTTCGCGGCAAAGGCGGGTACCCGCTTGAAGAGCAGGCCGGCCAGCATGATGGAGAAAATGGGAATAAAGTAGAGGCCGTTCATCTTCTGCAAGTGGCCGAAGATACTTTCCTGGGTTGCCAGCAGGGGTGCCATGCACATGGCCAGGATCGCCACGATCGCGCCCACGAGCTTGCCGTTCTTGATCACCTTGGCCTCGCTTACCTCTTCGGTCTTGACGAGGTGCCTGTAGACACCGAGCGAGAAGAGGGTGGCGGTGGAGTTCACGCCGGAGTTGAAGGAGCTGAGAATGGCACCGACCATGACCGCGGCGAAGAAACCGGCCATGCCCCCCGGCAGGACATTGCGCACCAGGGTCCCGTAGGCATGGTCGGGCTTGATGCCGTCTCCCGCGTACAGGTGAAAGGCGATGATGCCCGGGAGCACCAGGATGATCGGTGCGAAGATCTTGAAGAGGCCGGCGATCAACACGCCTTTCTGGCCTTCCGCGAGGTTCTTGGCGCCAAAGGTCCGCTGGATAATCTGCTGGTTGGTCGTCCAGTAAAACAGGTTCAGGAGCAGTACCCCGGTAAACAGGGTCGAGAAGGGCACGGAAGATTCGGGGCCGCCAATGGAATTGAACTTTTCCGGGTGCGCTTCCTTAAGCGTACCCAGGGCGTGCAGGATCCCCTCCCCGCTGACCGCTTTCAAGCCGAACCAGGCAATCATCAGACCGCCGACCAGCAGGCCAAACCCGTTGAGCGTATCGGACACCGCCACCGTGCGCAGCCCGCCAAAAATGGCATAGATCGAGCCGATGATCCCGATGAACCAGACGGTCGCCCACAACAGGGTGGTCTCATTTTCAATCCCGGTGAGTGCCGGCAGGTCAAGGATTCCCATCAGGGCGGTCGCGCCGGTATAGAGAATAATCGGCAGCAGGATCCCTGCATAGGCGAGGATAAAGATGCCGCTGGTGATCGACCGGGTGATCCCGTCGAATCGTTTCTCAAGGAATTCAGGAATCGTGGCGATGCCACTGCGCAGGTATTTCGGAAGAAAATAGAGGGCCATGATCACCAGCGAGGCGCCGGCAACAACCTCCCAGGCCATCACCGCGAAGCCATCCGTGAACGCGGCCCCGTTTAAGCCGATGAGCTGCTCGGTCGAAAGGTTGGTGAGCAGCAGGGATCCCGCGATGTACCCACCGGTGAGCGTCCGGCCGGCCAGGAAGTAGCCGGTGGACGTACCGTGGTCGTCCCGGCGCGTGAGCAACCAGGTGATCAGGCCGACCAGGCCGGTAAAGAAGAAGAAGGTAAACAGCGTCATAGGCTTTCTCGGTTAAGGCTCAAGGGTAGCGAATACGGAATGAAGTAGAAAGGCTGAAGCACCCGGCCGCTCAGTCAAACCAGCCCGCCACCTCCTCCAGGCCGGGGAGCGGATCGTCCAGCGGCCAATACTCCAGCCCGACATAGCCGGAAAAAACGGTCTCGTGAATGGCCTGGAAAATGGCGGGATAATGAATTTCACCCCGGGTCAACTCATGACGACCGGGATTTCCCGCGGCATGGAAGTGACCGATGCGATCGATATTACGGGTGATGGTGTCGATCAGGTGGCCTTCGCTGATCTGCTGGTGATAGATATCGAACACCACCTTGACGTTCGGGCTGCCCACTTCATCCACCAATTCGAAGGCCTCGTCGCTGCGCACCAGGTAATACCCTGCATGGTCAACCAGGTCGTTCAGGGGCTCGATCACCAGGGTGATGCCGGCCTGCTCGAGCAGGGGCACGGCTTCCTTCAGGCCGTCGAGGAGGGCCTGGTGTTGATCGGCCCGGGGCACGCCCACCCGGAAATCACCCACCTGCGAGATCAAGGTTTTCGTGCCGAGTTCCCGGGCGGCCTCGATCGATGCGCCCAGGCCTTCGAGGTATGCGTTCCTCAGCCCCGGGTCGACCAGGCTGATAAACTTGGTGCAGCAGGCCGAAAGGTCGAGGCCGTGTTTCGCCCGGGCCGCCTGCAGGGCTTCCAGGTCCCGGTCCCACCAACCCCAGAACTCCATGGCCGGGAGACCGGCTTCAGCAACGGTGGCGATGGCCGATTCCACGGGTTTCCCTTCGAAAACGGCATCAATACATACGGATGGCTTGAACACGAGCATTCCATAACAGGCTGCCGGATAACGCGCAAGTTTCGCGTGCCGCCATGGCCAGGCTGTTCTTGCGCCCCGCTTCACCGCCTGTTAGTTTCCGGCATGCA
>JAYGFS010000278.1:0-12344 GCA_046581765.1 Verrucomicrobiota bacterium | reverse complement strand
GCCTTCACCTTGTCCTTCACCTTGTCCTTCACCTTGTCCTTCACCTTGTCCTTCGCCTTGTCCTTCACCCTGGCCTTCACCCTCGCCTTCACCCTCGCCTTCACCCTCGCCTTCACCCTCGCCTTCGCCCTCGCCTTCGCCCTCGCCTTCGCCTTGTCCTTCCCCCTCGCCTTCGCCCTCGCCTTCGCCTTCGCCTTCGCCCTCAGCTGGCAGTTCCAGGCTTTCAGCGATTTGAACCGCTTCAGCAATCGGTTGATTCGCGATTTCGATCTCGCCTGAAATTTCCTCTACCGCTTCGCCAATTTCCACCGCCGCTTGCGCCTGCTCGACCGCCGCCTCTATGAGTTGCTCGGCTTGTGCCTCCGTGATCTCCGGCGCAGCTTGCGGTTCCGGTTGGGCCTGCGGCTCCGGTTGCGCCTGCGGCTCCGGTTGCGGCTCCGGTTGCGCCTGCGGCTCCGGTTGCGGCTCCGGCTCAGTTGCCGGTTCCGGTTGCGGCTCCGGTTCAGTTGCCGGTTCCGGTTGCGGCTCCGGCTCAGTTGCCGGTTCCGGTTGCGGCTCCGGTTCGGGTTGCGGCTCCGGTTCGGGCTCTGTGACTTCCGGGGGAGGCTCCGGCGGAACCACCAGTTCGGGCGGTTCCGGGTCTTCCGGATGAAGGATCTCCTGGACTTTCTCGGCCGCCTTCAGCTGCTTCTCCGCCAGGAGTGCCATCAACTGTGCCAGTTCCAGCATATCCTCAAGTTCTTCCCGCTTGATGTCAGCAAGCACGCGTCCGCGATTCAGGTTCCGCATCACCAGTTTATCCCGGTCCTCGGCCTTCTCTTCCACGTTCGCCCCATCATGCAGGGCTGCACCAATAGACGGGGACTGCATCAGCGCATCATCGGCCAAGGCGCGGAGGTCCTTGCTAATCGGCATCGTCTCCTGCTCAACCATGCCGTCCATGGGTGCTTCAAGATTTGTCAGGGCCGCCAATTCTTCGAGAACGGTCTGCTCCAGTTTGCGTGCCGTCTCCAGCATTTCTTTCCGCAGGACCAGGACCGGCTGGTCCAACTGGTAACCCAGGGAGCGGAACAGCGCAGGACTGATGACTTCATTCGGCACCGGTCGACCCAATTCCGCAAGTGCCTTTACTGCTTGCGGCGCGGTAAAGTGGACACCTTCCGAAACGTGGCTGGCAATCGAACGAACCTTGCTCAGCAAGACCTGGGACTGCTCGACAATGTGTTCGGGTGCATCGCCCCACTTCTCCAGGACCTCGCCTGTGCGCAAGGCCGCGGCTGAAGCGCGCATCAGGGATTCCGTTCCACGGTTCAATTCACCCAACTCCACCGCCATCGCATTCCGACGCGCCTGGGCCTGGGTCTCGGTCACTTCCCCGATTGCATGGCGAATCGCCCGATCCGACTGCGGCACACGAGCCAGCGCATCTTCAGGGTTCCGCTTCAGCGCGGCTTCCTCCTGTTTCACCTCATCCTCGGCGGTGCGGATACGCAGCCAGACATAACGCGGCAGTTCCGGATTGGCCGTATACGAGGCCAAGGCTTCGACTATCGGCTTGATGCTGTCCACGGCATCTTTCGGGGCGGCTTCGATCACGCCGGACAGGGCGCGATGCTGATCCAGGGTCTTCATCATCTCACCCCGCAGGCTGGTGAGCATCTCGTAGAGTTTATGGTACTCCTCGGCCGTCAGGAATTTATCCAGGCGCCCAGCCCAGTTCTCCAGCTCGACAAGCATCTCCGCCAGCGATCCGATCACCTTGTTCTGGTGATCCACGGTCGACTTCTTTTCCGCTTCAAACAGGGTGCTCGTGGCGAGATCCGCGTGCTCTTCCGCCATCCGGCTGAGGGTTTCCATGCGATCGCTGATCGCTACCACGCCACTCAAGCGGCGCAGCTTCTGCACCATCAGGGTTTGCGCCTCCAGGATCGGCTCCATCTCGGCGTCCTTGTCGAGATCGGCGGCCTTGGTCTTTGCCCTCAACGCTTCCTGCTCCTCCATGAGCAGTTGAACCGCATCGATCATGTCCTCCTCGATGCTCGCCGGGTCTTCCAGTTGGCGGATGCTCCGCAACAAACCTTCCAGGCCGTCGATCACCTCCTGCTGGAATTCACCCGCTTGGTCAAACTTGGTCGCCAGCATGGCGCCGGTGGTTTTCCCGAGTGACGCATCCACGCCCGAATCGCGCAACAGTCGTTTGGCCTCGGCGCCAATGGCTCCCAGCTCGCCCGCCCAACCGGAAACGGTATTCAACAGCGACTTGTAATCCTTGAACAGCACCACGATTTCCTGCTGCGAACCGGCGGTCGAAATAATCGTCTCCTCGTCTGCGGTTTTCAGTTTGAGCGTGGACGCCCGGGTTGCTTCCTGCTTGGAGATCATGATCCGCAAAGTGCCGGTTAAAGCCGCCTGCATCCGGCGCTGACGCAACAGGTCCCGTTCATATAAAAGGCGATTCAGGACCTCCTGCATGCGCTTGCGCGCCAATTTCATCAGGCCCGCACGATCTGCTTGCGGGTTGTCCATGGCTTCAGAAAGCATCTTGACCACTTCGGACATGTGTTCCTCGGCCACCACATGCATACGGCCACGCATGTCATTGAGATCGCCGTACAGGGGATCATCGGAAAGCTGGTTGTCTTCCAACTGCTGGAGTTGGGCTGAAAGCACGGTGCCAATCATGTCTACGGTCAATTGATGTGCACGCGACTGCTTGCTCTTCTGGCGGTAGACTTCGCGTGACGTTTCGGGATGCGCATTTGGAGCAGCATAAGGGACGACTACAAATGCCGACTGCGTAACGCTGGCGACAAGGAACGTGACGAGCAGGCCACGTGGGGTCAGTGAGGGTCGGTTCATAGCGCATCTCCAATGCCCAACTGGGCATTAATAATCTGGTCGAGCTTACGCTCGATCTCCGAGTCCAACTCGCGCAACGCCTCCAGCACGCCTTCGCGGTCGGATACTTCCAACACGATCGGTTCACTCCGCATCGAGCGCCCCGAGAGGTCGCCACGGTAATCCGTGACTTCAAACGAGACAAATAAACGGTCGCCCTTCAGCAGTTTCAAGTTCTGCAAGTTTAGCGTGTAGCTGCCTTCGATTTCCGATTCATGGTTTTCAACCGAGGCAACCGCCAGCTTTCGTTCCGGGGAAGCATCCGTCTCACCATCCTGCCAACGTTGCAGGGAGATGACCGCGACTATATCCTCCAGACCGTAATCATCGACTGCCTTGTACACTATCTTAGGTGCTGCACCCGGCCAAATCAAGCGCGCTGCCGTGGCAATTCCTACATTCGGGGGCTGATCGGGACGAACCTGGAGTACACCGGCCCGGGGCTGCTCAAGGCTCAATCCGTCTTTATCGACCACTTGCACCTCCCAGTGGACGGTTTCCGTCATATGCTGCAGCGGATGGGCCGAACCCTGCAGGGTGTAGGCATCACCGTCCTGCACCAGTGCAACTGTTTCGCCCTCTACCGACAGGGTGGCCGACTGGAGCGCCTTGTCGGCAGTGACTACCGGTATGACCCGGGAACCTTCGAGCGCGACATCGCCCTGCGTCTGCACCACACTGGCCTCAAATTTGCCTCTTGCATAGGCCGGAACCTCGATCTTAAACGCGACATCCACCACCGGCAGTGGGGTGAGCTTCACCAGGGATGCATCGGTGTAGGCATCGCCAAGGAATACCTGGTAGGTGAAATCCTCGAGGGCCCGGCCGAGTTCCCCGCGATACAGCTTCGCATCGTTTTCATCCGGCACAAGGTCGACCACGGTTGCCAGGCCACTCGCGAGCGTCTTCACCTTAACCGTACCGCCCGGGGGCAGTTCACCATCCGCACGAACCTGGAACTCCAGGGGCAGGCTGAAAGGCGCGTACGCACCCGGGTGAACGACTTCCTGGATAAGCGTTTTCGTCGGGTAGTGCGCATTGCCGAGAAATAATCGATTAAAGAAGGCTTTGCCATGCCCCGGCCAGTTGAACAGGACACCTCCCAGCACCGCGGCCGACAGGATAAATATCGCCAGGCGCTTGTTCAACTCCGCGCGGGAAAAGCCCTCCAGGTAATCCAGGGCGGACGCCAAGCGGCTCCCCTGGCCGACCGTGGCCATGCGTAATTCCTCGGAGCCGAATTGCATCCGGCCGGTATCCGCGAACTGCATGGTCGCAACCAAATCACTGCTCATCCCATGGCGTCGCTCAACCATAATGGCGGTTTCAACATCGCTTTCGGAAATGCCCATCAGCGGGACAATGTATTTACGCAGGGCCCATAGCGCGAGGAGGATGATCAGGAGGAGCGTAACACCTCGCTCCAGGGTGCCCATGTTCGCCGTCACATCAAGCGCCATCGCGGCCAACAGGCCCCAGATCCCCAACGAAATGCAGACGGACCAGGCGGAGCCATTACGCACGAGGCTGCGGAAACTCCGCACGCGCTTGATCCCTCTATGCAGTGACTTCAGCTCGTTCATCGCAGATTCATTAGTTTACGGGTGGTCCACTCGGCAAACATCAACAGGATTGCCAGGATCAACACCAACCAGGTATTCCACAGGGGCATGGTATGCTCGGTAATCTCCTCCACCCGGAGACTCGGCAAATCCGTCACCAGTTGCGAAAATTGATGCAGTTCGTAAGCTTTACCGCCGGTCTCGTTCGCCAAGGCCTGCTGCAGGCCCAGGTTCCGGCTCGCGCTTCGGCGCTCAATGGTCAAGGGTGCCACTTTAAAGGTCGACTCGAATTCATCGCCGGTTTCCGGGTCGCGAACGAGCAAACGGTGCACCCCGGAAGCGTAAACCGGGAAGGTCGTTTCAAATACCGTCGAGCCACGGGATTTCGGAATGCTCACCTCGGTCTCTCTCCGGCCTTCACCCGCGCTCTCATCGGGCGTGACCAGTCGTGCCGAAAGCTTTTCGCTATTGAGCGAATCGAAACTCAGGCTGTAGGCCTCTACGGTTACGCGCACTCGATCACCCGATTGATAAACCGGGCGGTCGGTGCTAACCACGAAGCGCTTGCGCGATCCGAGCGCACGACCGAGCCCAAGACGATAGATCATCTGGCCCCAGAACTGCTTGTAATACGCTTCTCCATACATCCGGCGCAGGCGCCACATTTCGTTGAAGCCAATGTAAACGACCTCGCCCTTCTCCACTCGACGGGTGGCGATAATCGGTTGCAAGGACTGGTTGTCTATGCATCGCTCAGAAGGATGGGTTGCAAGGACCGTGGCCAGGGGATGGGCGCGGAGCACGGGCTGGTACCACTGTAGCTTGCCGAGGTTGCCCCAGGCCACGCGACTTTCGCGCTCATCCGCGCCGAGCTGCATGAAGCTGTAGCCTGCGGCCTCGGGCGTGATTTGAAGGCGAAAGGATGAGTCCTTGGCCCGGGAACCCGGCTCGACCACCACCGGAAGCATGTCGCCAATACGGGTCTTGTTCAGTTCGCTGAGCCCGTAACGGGGCCCCGCGATGACCACCAGACCGCCACCAAACTTTTTGACGTACTCTTCGAGCATGTCCTGGAAACGATCGGTCAGGAGATCCTCCGGGACATCCGAGAGCAGAATCACATCGTTGGCAAAAAATTCGGCGCGCGAAGGCAGTAAGTTTTCCTCGAACAGCAGGTTGGAACGACGCACGTTGTAATCTGCAGCGCGCAGGAAGGTCCGGAAACCCTCCCGGCCGATCATCTCGTCGCGATGGAAGACCTCCTTGATAAAACGCCACTCCCAACTCGGCTCGTCCTCGACAAAGAAGAGCTTGAGCGAATCATCGCGCACGGTTAACTCGCGATCCGCCACGTTGTTCTCAATCAGCACCTCTTCGGGAAAGGCATCGACGCGCACTTCCATTTGATAGCGGCCACTGATTGTGGGCTTGAAGGGCATCTCTACATCGACTTCCGCGGAACGGAGTTCAACCAAACGGGGCGCGGAGGCCGGAACCGGCGTGGACTGCACCTCGCTGCCCGCGATGGAACCGAGTCGCCGGGCCATCAAGGTCACGCGGGCTGTCCGGCCCTGGAGGCCCGATTGACGCAGATGCACGGTCACCGTTGCCTCGACGTCGTTCTTCAAGACCGGCGGAGCACTGATGCTCACCGCAACATCGACGACTTCTTTCGGGGCGACACCCACGGTAAATACCGGGGCCTCGAGCTCCCGCGCGGCCGCGATGGGATCGGTGCCGGCATTCTTGTCAAAATCGCTGAACACCACCAAGCCCGCGAGCAGTGGACCCTTGTGACGGGCACTGAGATCGCGCAGGGCATTCCCGAGCGCGGTTACCTGCCCTTCCGCGACGAGATTGGTGCTGATATTCGCGGCATCGATTTCGCGAACCCGGTCCGAACGGTCCATGACATAGGCCCGGATGCGTACCCGCTCTTTAAGCGCCGCCAGGGTTTCCTTACCCGGGCCTTCGAGGGTTTGCCGGATCAGGTCCAGGCGAGTGGGCTTGTCGAGTGAAGCCGCATCGGGAATCACCGCGGTCAATTCGGCTTTTACCTCGTCACTCAGCCTGTCCTGAATATTCATGCTGTCCGAACCATCAAATAGCACGAGGAGGAGCGGCTTGGGGTGTTCGGTGAGCTTCATCGAGATGACCGGCTCGGCGAAAATGAGCAACAACAAGAGCAGCAAAAACGCGCGAAGAAAAGCCATGACATCGCGGCCAAAATGCCGGGCAACGGATTGGTAGCGAAGGTAGTACAGCACGCCCAGCACCACGACGCCGATCGCGGCAAAGAGCAGGAGTACCGGGTAGGTTCGCGCCCAGGCCGCGGCAAAGGAGATATCCCAGGAGTGGATTTTTGAAACGTCCTCCAGCCCGAACAACCTGCCCACCCATTGCGTCATGCGGCGCGCTCCTTTAGCTGGCGCTTTTCCTTGAGCAGGAGCATCTCGAGCAGGAGGCAGGCGATGGCCAGGCCGAGCAGCCATTTCCACAGGCGATGACCGCTGGTGAATCCACCGGCGAGGGCGATCTTGGCTTCCTGGCCGACCCACTTAACCCCGTCCCCCTTGTAGCTTGCAGTAAATTCATCGACAACCAGGCTGTTCAACTCGCTTTCGGAAGCCGGACCATTCAAGGCGAGCAGCCGGGTCCACTCGCCGGCGCCATCCTCGCCTTCGTCGGGCAGGCGATGGATGCGGTAGACGCCGCGTGCATGCAGTTGGCCAAGACGCAACCCGAAGGTGGTTCCGCTCAGCGGGTCGGGGCTCAGGCTGATCGGGCTTTCTTCTCCCGGAACATACACATGGAATGCGGCCTTTTGATCCTCAGCAGGTACCGGGTAGGCCCACTCGTTCGCCGGCTCAATATTGCGGTCCGGAAGAGCGGTGCTCAAGAGCCCACGTACCATTCCGTCAAGCAGCAGCACGCCGGCATCGGCCGCGAGATTGTTCCATTCGGGGAAGATGCCGCTGGTCATCATGACAATCGAGCCCTTGCCCACGTTGCGGCGCACCGCAAAGACTTCGCCATTGTCATAGCGGCCCATGACCACCGGGCGGGCAAGCGCGAGGCGCTGATCGATCGACATTCCATCCAGCTTGTGTGAACGGGGCGGCACCCACTTCAACCACGCGGAACGAGTTCCCGCGAATGCGGCATGGGCCTCTTCGCGTTTCCTGGCATCGGCGGCACTCAAGTCCCCGGCCTGCGCCTTGGCGGCCCATGCATTCTCGGCTTCGGCGTAGGTCTTTTCAGCCGCGCTCCGTTCTTCGATCTCCTTGCGAAGCGACGCTGAAAAGGTGTCGATGCGCCCGGTATCAAGTGCAACCGCCTTGTAGAAGAAAGGCAGGTTCAAGATCGCATCGCGTTCCGTTTCGGTGAGTTCCAGGTCGAAGGCGGCATCGTTCAGCGACGAGGCATCCAGGCCGAAGGGCCTCAAGTCCCGGGAACTGGGGGTGGGCAGCCTGCCGAGGGGCAATTCACGCAGGGGGGCGGGGAGGATGCCGCGCCCGTCGTTCCAGGCCAGGTCCATCCAGGCCGGGGCTTCGAATTCGCCACCGGCGGCGATGAACAAGGGGCCGCCCTGCGTGACGTACTCACGCAGGACCGCAACCGCTTCATCCGTAGGGCCGCGGACACCCGCCACGACAACCATGCGCGCATCCGCGAGAACTTCGCGGGTGACCTGCTCGATGACGAGGTGGCGAACCTCGATCAAGCTGTTATCCCGCGAATCCCCGGGACGCCGGGCGGCTAACATGCGACGCAGTGGATAGGTCTCCCCGTAACGGCTCATCCGCGGATGTTCGCGGCTGCCGTACTGGTCGATGAACACAACCGGCAAACGGGAAATGACGGGCACGAGGATCGAGCGACTATTGTCCTCGTTCAGCTCGTCCCCGGAAATCTCCAGGGTAACCGGAACATAGAGTGGCTCACCCGCATTGCCCGCCACGGTAAAGCGATACTGGTAGATCAACTGCAAGTGCTGCCCCGGGGTGAGGCTGACCGTCTGGTCGCCGACGACAGCACCCCCCGCCTTGAGCACTGCGCGCACACCGGTGCGGGGGGCCTCGCCTTCGTAGCGCAGCACAGCAGTAAACAGGGCCGGTGACTCGCTATCCGCCATGCCATCGCGCACCTGCAAGTCGGCAATCCATACATTGCTGCGACTCGATGGTCCCACAGCGACCAACTGCACATTGTCCATGCCCTTGAAGGAGAGGGCCATTTCATCCTCGCTCCAGCTATTGCGCTGCATGTCACTGAGGATGACGATCCGTTTCGTCGGGAGATCCGGTACCTCGGCGGCCGCGCGGCGGGCGAGCTCGGCCGCATCGCTGATGCGGGTACTGCGGTCGACGAGGCTGACATGCCCCAGGGCCTCCAGGGCATCTTCCGGCGAGACGTAGGCACTGTGATGGGCACTCCGGCTGCCCGCGAGGGGAAAGATGCTGATACGGGACCCCTCGGGCAGTTCCTTGACGAAGCGGGCCGCTCGCTCTTTGGCGAGATCGAGCAGGGTCTTGTCCAACGGCTTATAGGCCATGGACAGGCTGTTATCGACCACGATGACCGCGTGGACCGGCTGGCCATTGTAGGCCGATTTCGACCCGGCAGACCAGAAGGGTTGAGCCATCGCGAGGACAAACAGGACCACCGCCAGGGTACGCAAAACCATCAGCAGGAGGTCCCGCAGCTCGAGAACACGCTTGTTTCGCCGAATCGCGGTCCGGAGGAAATCCATGGCAGCCCAGTCGACGGTGCGAAAACGCCGTCGATTAAGCAGGTGGATGATAAAGGGTCCCGCCGCTGCGAACAGGGCGACCAGGAATGCACCGGATACAAAACTCACTTAGATCGTCTCTTGCTGATCTTGGCTTCACCTTCCTGGAGGATGGGGAGGTATCGATTAGGGATACTCAGGGCAAATACAGCTACGGACGTGCCATAGCACTGGCCGACTTTTCCACTCAAGTGGCCATTGGCACCCCAGGAACCATCGGTGGCGTTGCCCCCACCCTTGGCCTGCATTTCGATGATGGCATCGCGGACCTTGGGGTAGTTGTCGCGCCAACGCTGACCGCCAACCTGGTAAAGGGCCTGGGCCACGTAGTTCATCGCATAGGCATCAAAGGGGATGTTGCCGGGATTCAGCTTCTCCTTCATCTCGCCCTCGATGTCGCCGATGACCTTGTCGACGCTGCGGAGGATACGGAAATCGTCGTACTTGCCAAATTCCTGCATACAGACCGCACCGGCCGCAGCCATGGCCACCGTGGCCTTGTTGCCGTTGTAGGTAAAGGCCCCCGGGCGCTCGGACAGGGGATCGTTTCCATAGCGGATCCCGTCGGCTTCGCCGTACGGCTTGTAACGGGCCCGGATGAACTGCAGGGAGCGCTCGACACTTTCATCCGGGATATCCAGGCCGATGTCCATGGCGGAGCGCAGGGCTTTCGCCTGCATGACCGCGATCGACAGGTCATTCCCCCGGCCTTTCCGGATCGCTTCGTAAGCCCAACCGCCGTCATCACACTGAACGTCCAGAATGAGCTTGATCCCGAGGTCCAGGCCCTTGCCCAGGCGCTTATCGGTGGTCATCCCATAGGCTTGCGAGAGGACGAAGACGGCCATCCCGTGGTTGTACATGTCCCGTCGACCCTCCGCGCTGTTGAGCAGTCCGGAGGGCTTGGCGTTCTGCAGGACAAAATCCAGGGCACGCCGTACATGGCTCCCGTATTTACCCCGATCCGGCAGGTGGCCCGCGGACATGAATGCCAATGCCCCGTAGGATACAATGCCCAGGTCATTGCTGTCCCAGTTGCCCGCCGGCCCCTGGTTCCGGGCCAACCATTCCAGGCCTCGTTCGACCGCCTGTTCAGAGGCGGAGGTAATTTCCCAGTCGCCACCCCCCGCCCCCACGCGCGGGATCAGCAGGGTGACCAGCAGCATAAGGAGGATTTTGCTAAAGCTTTCCAAGGTAGGGACATCCTTATCTTTCCAGCTTCACGGTCAAGGCCGGAGGAGGATTATTTCCGGGCAAGTGACCGCCAGGCCATGACGGGAAAATCCAAGGCGATGGCTGCGAAGTCCGGGGAAAATTTAAAGATCGGGGATGCTCAGGGGCCTGGCTTGACCGCAGGGGGACGAGCATCCGCAAAGACGATCTTGGCCAGGGCCATCTTCGCTTGGCGATCCTTGGCATCCACGAAGAAGGACGCGAGTGCATAGGCCTTCCCGTCGACGGCAAAACAGGCCTGCGCATTCGCGAAACCTTCAATGCCGGGCTCCATCCTGAGCTTCGGGTCGTCTCCCACCCGGACAAAACGGGCCGCAGCCGGCTTCCAGGAGACCGGGGTGGTTCGGCGTCTCTTCTGCACCAAGTCCTCGGGCCTGGAACGATCGAGCCGGATTTCAACCAGGTCATCATCCGGGTGAAGGAGGAAGGTGGTCTGGTCGGCTACGACGGGTCGCCGCTCGCTCGTGCGGCCGTCGCTCAGGCGCAGGGCTTCTACGGAATACCGGTTGCGAACAAGCATTGAATCATCGGCACGACCGATCAAATAGCGACGGTCGGGCAAAAAACGTTGCCATTGGGTTTGACCGTTCGTGGCATCGATACAGAATATATCCGGTGAGCAGGGTGCAAGCACGACCATCCGGTTCTCCTCTATTGCCACAACCTGGGGATGCTCTGAATCAGCGAACATGCGATGATCGACATTGTACGGCACGTATGGAAGCCGACGGACCCAGAGGAAATTACCCCAGGCATCGCAGGCCATGAGTGCGCCACGAATCGGCAGGATCAAGCGAGTTCCGACCACCTGCGGTCGGATAATTTCAGGATATTTGTCCGGACGCGGGTACCGCATGAGCAGGGTGCGCACCTCCGGGCTTCCCGTATTCCAGTTGAGACGATGCAGGTGCAGCAATTCGTTTGCAGAGCGGGTCGCCACGTACAGTCGGCCATCCATGACCACCGGGTCACTGGTGAGGGCTTCGGTGAAGCGATGCTCCCAGACGGGAGCGAAATCCGATACGTTCAGGCATTGAAGGACATAGGCCTTATTGTCCCTCTTTACCACGAGTAAGCGCGCGCCCTGGAACAGCGGACGAAAATTTTCCGCCCGGGTCGAGCGCTTGTCCAGGGGTACCCCGTGGGAATACGCCACGATCCCCTGGACAAGGTCGAGGACCTGCAGGAGCTGGCCCTGCTGCAAGGCGAGGATCGATCCCTGCTGCACCGAGGCGATCGGGTGCTCAACCGCGAACAGGAGATTGGTGATGAAGGGCTGTAGCGAAACGGAGGTACCCCGCTCCAGCGGCTTCACCACAAGCTGTTCGACCGGGCCTTCATCGCTGGATTCAACGAGGCAGGAGTCGATCAGCGCGGCGAATTCCGGTGCACTGAATAAGCGATCTTCCAGTTGAACCGCGACAGCGATTGCGTCCTTGGGCCGGTGGCCACCCAGCGCGAGGGCCAGGTTGCGCTTGGCGCGAAGCTGGACTTTCGCCTCCCCGTCCAGGTAGGGCATCAAGGTTTCGAAGCGATGAACCGCCCCTTCAAAGTTCCCCATGCTTAAATCGCGGTCACCGAGCAGGGCCAGGGCTTTCCGGGCCGCTTGCGTACCCGCGAATTGATCGGCGAGGCGTTCCAACTCCGCAGCATCCCCGGCAGCACTCGCCCGCCCGACGCGAATCATCCCGACGGCATTGAATTGATCGACCAGGATTTGTCGCATATCGGGGTGTGACTCAAGGATCTCCTTCACCACGATACCGGAAGGCTTGTAAAGGTTTGCATCGTGCTCGGTACCCACCAGGCTCCCGGAAAGTTCCCCACGCACGAGTACCTTGCAGGCTTGCTCCGGATCG
>JAYGFS010000208.1:0-9567 GCA_046581765.1 Verrucomicrobiota bacterium | reverse complement strand
TTGAACTCAAGTGGATTCTTCATCTTGCGTGTACTCGCACTAAACCGTTCAATCGGGGCACGGGTCCTCGATCGTCGAGGAACGCGCCATCCCGCGGGAAAAAACCGGGCGCAGCCCCGTTCTCCAGTCCCTGGAGGAAAGGGCTCCGCCCACGTCAACAATCGATGCGGCCTGCCTGCTTAGTCGTTGAGTGAAATCGGCGTGTTCTTGCCCGCCGGGCCGGGCGATTTGATATCGTATCCGTTGCCACTTGTGGAATATTGATACGGCACGCCCCAGGGATCATTGGGAATCGAGTTGCCTTTCATGTAGGGGCCATCCCAGCCGTTTACGCCTGGGTTAATGAGCAAAGCGTTCAAGCTGGCGGGATAGGTTCCCGTATCCACCTCAAAGATATCCACGGCACTCGCGAGGTTCTTGACCTGCGACTTGGCTGATGCGACGCGGGCCTTGTCAGTTTTGCCCGCGAAGTTCGGAACCGCGACGGCTGCGAGGATCCCGATGATCACGATCACGAGGAGTACTTCCACCAGGGTAAAGCCCGCGGACCGTCCTGATTGTTTTAGTTGCATATTCATCTGGTCTTTCCTTTCGACGCGTTGTTCCGCCCGGACGTTCAAACACCGGGCATTATTATCCGCAATTTGGGCCTGCGATCAACTGAGAACTACATACGCTGTCCCGGGAATCCGCCGCCGGCGTGCACGTCGAGGCCCCGAACCCTATATATCCAGGCCATTCGTCATTTCAAACACGGCCATGAGCATACTTACGGCGATAAAACCCACTACCGCGGCCATTAAAACCATGAGGACCGGCTCCAGGACGGTGGTGAACATCTTCACGCTGCGGGTCAGCTCGTCATCATATCGCGTGGCGATGTGGCCGAGCGCACCGGAGACGTTCCCCGAATCCTCCCCCACCTTCAACATGTCGGTCAGGATGGAGGGGAAAATCCCCCCTTCGGCGAGGGGCTTGGAAATCGTGGCCCCATCGGTCACGCGTTCGCGTGCCTCCCGGATCTCCTGCGCGATAATGTCGTTGCCTACCGTGTCCTCGACGATTTTCAAGGCGCTGAGTACCGGCACCCCGTTCTCGAGCAGGCCGCCGAGGGTGCGGGCAAAATGGGCGTAGGCATTGGCCTGGATCAAGCGGTTGAGCACCGGGACCTTCAACAGGAAGCCGTGCCACTTGATCCGCCCGGCAGGGGTCTTGATCGCCCGCAGGAAGAGCACCACCACCAGCACGTTCACCGCGAGGATGATCAGCCCGTAGCGCACGGTCAGGTCGCTGATACCGATCAGGATCTGGGTGGGGAGGGGCAGGGTGCTGTTCAGGTCCTGGAAGATGATGGTGAACTTGGGGATTACCTTCCACATGCAGAAGACGACGGTGAGGCAGCCGATGACCAGCACGATGATCGGATAGACCAGGGCCATGGTCACCTGCTCCTTGGCTTCCAGCACGCGTTCGTAGTGGTCCGACACATGGCCGAGTGCACCGTTGAGTTGTCCGCTGGCTTCACCGGCACGCACCATGTTCACGAAAAATGCGGAGAAGCTGTCAGGGTGCTTGGCCAGGGCTTCGGACAGGCTGGAACCCTGCGTGATGTCGTCCCGCAGTGCGACCAGGATGAAGGAGGTTCCGGGATTACCTTTTCGCTTGGCAAGACTGCCCAGGGCTTCGCTGAGCTTCATGCCGGAACGTAAAAGGTCGCGCAGCTCGCGCGCGAACAACAGGGTCTCGCGCAGCTTCATCCGCTTCCGCGTGCGGGCTTCAAACTGGAACTTTGGCCGGGCTTTTTCACCGGCTTTTTCCTTCTTCCCAGCCGGCCGCCTTGCCGAAGCTTTCTTTCTCTTCGTCGGCTTCTTCTTTTTATGTTCGCCCGTTCCGGCCCCGCTATCTTCCTTCACGGAGATCGGCATATAGCCCAGGCGCTCGATTTCCATCATGGCGGAGCGGCGGTCGGTCGCATCGACATGCCCGTCGACTTTCTCCCCGGAGCGCGAGCGGGCGCTATAAGCAAAACGTGGCATCAGACAGGCAGATCGGGCTGCTCCTCGTCTTCTTCGGATACGCGGATAACTTCCTCGACCGTGGTCACGCCGGAGAGCACCTTGGACCAGCCGTCATCGCGCAAGGTACGCATGCCGTTCTTTCTGATGGCCGCCTGCTTGATGGAACTCGCGGGCGAGTGGTTGACGATGAGCGGGCGGATGTAGTCGTTCACGATCAGTACTTCGTAAATGCCGGTTCGGCCGGAATAGCCCGAACTGCGGCATTCCTCGCAGCCTACCGGGTCATAAATGGTGGTATTCTCCAGTTCTTCAACCGGGAACCCGACCTCCTTCAGCAGGTTCAGATCCAGGTCTTTGGCCGGGACCCTGCAATGCTTGCACAGGCGCCGCACGAGTCGCTGGGCGATCAGGGCTTCGATGGATGAGGCCACGAGGAAGGGCTCCACGCCCATGTCGAGCAGGCGGGTAAAGCCACTCGCGGCATCGTTCGTGTGCAGGGTGCTGAAGACGAGGTGACCGGTCAGCGCGGCCTGGATGGCGATCTCGGCCGTTTCCCCATCCCGGATTTCCCCGACCATGATCACGTCCGGATCCTGGCGGAGAATCGCGCGCAGGGTCTGGGCAAAGGTCAGCCCGATTTCGGGCTTCATCTGCACCTGGTTGACGCCGCTCATCTCGTACTCGATCGGGTCTTCCGCCGTGATGATACGCTTGTCGACCGAGTTGATCGTATTCAGGTAGGCGTACAGCGAGGTCGACTTGCCCGAACCGGTCGGACCGGTGACGAGAATGATACCGTAGGGCCTGCGAATAATTTTCTGGAGCAATTTCTCGTCCATCGCGCGCAGCCCGAGATTCGCCAGGCCCAGCAGGGCCTGGCTGCGCATAAGCAGGCGCAGGCTCACGCTTTCACCGTAGGTTGTCGGCATGGTCGAGACCCGGATGTCGATCTCCTCGCCCTTGATCCGCACCCCGATCCGGCCATCCTGCGGGAGCCGTTTTTCCGCGATGTCGAGTTGGGCCATCACCTTGATGCGCGCGATGATCGCGGACTGGAAGCGCTTGACCTGCGGGGGCACGGGAGTCTGGTGCAACACGCCGTCGATCCGATAACGGATACGCAGGTCTTTCTCCATCGGTTCAATGTGAATATCCGTTGAACCCTGTTGATGCGCTTCCCAGATGATCTGGTTCATGAATTTCACGACGGAGGCTTCTTCGTCGCTCTCGTCGATATCCCCGCTGTCGAAGAGGTCCTCTTCGCTGTCGATACTCAGGCTGCCGTCATCGATCATCTTGCCGATGGTCTCTGCACCGATGCCGTAGAATTTCTTTACCGCCTTCTCGAGGTCGGAGCTGGTCGAGAGGGCAAAACGAATACGCTTCCCCGAGGCCAGGCGCAGGGCGTCGTAGAGGCCCGGCTTGAAGGGATCGTTGGTGGCGACCTTCAGGGTGCCCGTGTCGACCTCATACGGGATGATGTGATATTGCAGCACCGCTTTCGGGGGGAGCATGGCGAGCACCTCGTCCGGAATCGTGTCGGATAGCTTTACGAAGGGCAGGTCCATGCTCTGTGCGAGCCCCTGCAGGAAGGGGTCTTCCTCGGCGTAGGCCTGGGTGCATACGAGGTTCGTCAGGGATTCGTCACTCGTTTTGTAAAGCGCGAGCAGCTCGTGTACCTGGGCCTCCGAGAAAAGACCGGTCTTGAGCAGGACGCCCACCATCTTTGTTGTCGTCTCTGGGGCCATGGTGAAAACTTCTAAACACTGCAAATAGCGCTGTCAATGTTGCTTAGCGTGATAGACAGGGGGGAATATCATTCGTTCAGACTTTGATCGGAATATCGTGCCGAGCCTGCTAGGGAGATCGCATGGATTACCATCAAACCCATGAACCCGGCCTCTACATTGTCGGCACCCCTATCGGCAATCGCGCCGATCTTTCCATCCGTGCAGTCGCGCTGCTCAAGCAGGCCCACCTGATTTTTGCCGAGGATACCCGGCACACCCGCAAGCTGCTCGAACCGTACGAGATAACGACCCACTGCGTGAGTTGCCATAAATTTAATGAAGCCTCCCGTATCGAGACCATCAACGCCGCACTTCAGGCCGGTCAAACCCTGGTGCTGGTCAGCGACTCCGGCATGCCCGGCGTCTCTGATCCGGGAAGCCGCATCGTGCGGGCCTGTCGCGAGGCGGGGATGCTGGTCAGCGTGATACCCGGGCCATCGGCTGTCACTTCGGCCATCGCGCTCAGCGGTTGGGGCGACAAGGGGTTTATTTTCGATGGCTTTCTTTCGCACAAGTCGGTCGCCCGGCAAAAGCAGCTCGGCATCTATGTGGGCGAGTCGCGGGCGGTAGTGCTGTTTGAGTCGCCGCATCGCATCATTCGATTCCTGGAGGATGTACGCGATATCCTGGGCGAGCGCCCGGTCTTCATCGGTCGCGAGCTGACCAAAAAATTCGAGGAGACCTGTTGCGGAAGCGCGCAGGAATTGATCGATTATTTTTCCGACCGCGCGATCAAGGGTGAGTTCGTCATCGTGCTTGCAGCCGCCTGAGGACCTCGTCCAGACTTGGATTTGCATGGTGATTGACACGTACCATAGCCTGTTGTAGCTTAAGCCCGGAGTTGTTTGAGAAGGTTGGCAGTAGCTGATGAACAGGAGTGTAGGCGTTCCCAGGCGGACGAATTTAGGTTTTGTATCCAGGCTCGCGCTGGTCGGGGTTGCTGTCGGTACGGCTAACATCTTCGGAGCGTCCCCCACCCCTCTCCTCCCCCGCGTCGTCGACGTGCAACACGAGCTGGTCAAAGACGAGGTTAAGCCCACGCGCTCGTATCTCAAAATGCGGAGCACGAAGTTCAGCACCTACCTGGATACGCCGGTATACGAGGTTTTTTACGTAACGTGGGATGCGGGCCCATCGCTCGCACCGGCCACGAGCCTCATCCTTGAATACCAGCAGGAACGCGCGAAGGTTGGCCGCGCCATGAAAGTTGCTTGCGCAGCCGGGCTGAGCGGAGGCAAACGCACCACCCTTACCATCCCTCCCGGCGAGGTTGCGGCGGCCGGTCCGGTCAAGGCATGGCGGGTTCGTCTGACCCAGGGTCCACGCACGGTCGCGCAGCTGGCATCTCCCAACTGGAACCGCCCCTGAGGAAGATCGATGTCGACCGGGGATCATTTACTTGTTGCTGTCAATGAGGGTGCTGCTTTTGTCAGGATCGAAGGTCGCGGAACCTATAAGACCAGTGGATCGCTCAAGGATTTCGGCCAGTCCATGCTGCAGGAGAACTGTCGGGAGCTGGTGTTGGATCTGGTCGAATGCCAGGGCATGGATAGTACGTTCATGGGTGTCATCGCCGGCCTGTGTTTCCGATTTCGCGAAGCCGAGGAGGTCAAACTGGTCATGGTTAACCTTTCCGAAAAGACCGGAAAACTCCTGAAAACGCTGGGCCTGGATCTCCTGGCCGAGACGCATCCGATGGGGGAATTGCCCGAAGCCTATTGCAAGGCCCTGCAAGGATGCGACGAAATGGAGGAGGCGGATTCATCTGATGTCACACAAAAAGAGCAGGCGGAAATCATGCTCGATGCGCATGAAAAGTTATCCCTGATTTCCTCTTCGAACCAGGCACGGTTCAAGGATGTCCTTCAATACCTCGAGGAAGAGCTCAAGGGGTCGGCTCAGTAAATGATGTTGATCCTCCCCGAAATGCCGGGCGGCTGATTTCCTCCAAACCAGCTTTTCCAATGACCGACGGCACCTTTTTTCACCTGACCGGCATCGCGCAGCCCACGGGCCATGAACCCGCGGACGTCATCATGAACCTCCTCGCCGGGCCCGTGGTGGCTTGGGGCCTGGCTGCAGTAGCTTTCACCCTCCTGTTGGTCGTGCTGCGCTACGCCCGCCAACGTCGCCGGGCGCACCGGCAGCTACTACTGGAAAAACAAGTAGTTTTTGGCTTTCTCCAGGACATCAGCGAAGCCTTCGAAGGCGATATGGATCTCGAAATCAACGAGCTGCTCACGCAGGTCCTGTATTATGCCCATCGCACCGCACGCGCGGGCGGGGCCGCGATTTATCTCCTGGAGCAGGACTACCTGCACGCGCGTTCCATCACCGGGTTTTTGCCACCCTTGAATACCATTACCCCGGCAGCGGTCGAGGGAGCGAGTAGCCTCAGCGAGTATGTCTCCGCAGAGCTGCGCACCCATCCCATCCAGTTGGGGGAAGGCCTGGTCGGCGAGGTCGCCCGGTACGGCAAGCCGGTCCTCATCCCGTATGCGACCGATGACCGTCGCTTGCCGGTTCACCCGCACGAGCTCCTCGTGTTCTCCTCGGTCATGGTGGTACCCATGCGTTTTCGAGGGCATATCCAGGGGGTCCTCGTCCTCGCCAATCCGAGCGATGGAGCGCCCTTTAATCAGCATGACATCGGCCTGATCCAGGCCCTGGCGGACCAGGCTTCGCTCGCCTTGCATTACGCACGCTTAAAAAACGACCTGGTGGAAAAAGAACGCTTGGATCGAGAACTGGATTTCGCCCATCGGATTCAACAATCACTTTTGCCCAAGCAGTTGCCCGATTTTCAGCATCTGGACTTGGCTGCGAAGAGCATCCCCGCCCGTCAAGTCGGCGGCGACTACTACGACCTGCTTCGACCGGATGATGACCACGTCGGCCTGGTCATCGCCGACGTCTCCGGAAAAGGCGTGGCGGGCGCCTTGATGACAGCACTCTGCCGCAGTGCCTTTCGGACCCATGCCAAGGGCGTACTTGATCCAGGTGAAGTCTTGAGCCGGGTCTACGAGACGGTTCAGGACGATATCCCCGAGGACATGTTCATCACGATTGGTTATCTCGTCATCCATTTGAAGACCGGCAGTTATGTTTACTCCCGTGCGGGCCATGAGCCCCTTTTATACCTGCCGGCGAATGAGGATATAATGAAAGAAATCGAGCCCGCGGGGCAGGCCCTGGGGCTCGTACCCGATGTGGCGCGCTTTCGACAGATGATTCAGACCGCGGCGGGTGAACTGACCGTGGGAGACCGGCTCGTGCTCTATACCGATGGGATTACAGAGGCGATGAATTCGCAAGAGGAAGAATGGGGAAAAGAACAACTTTTCGAGATAATACGCACAGGAAGGTCCGCCAAGTCCGCCGAATTACAGGATAATATCATCCAACAATTATTGCGTTTCACGGGAGATGTGCAACAGTCCGACGACATGACGCTGATCATCCTGAGCGTCAAACCGTAGATCAAACAACCCGGGTGTGCCAGGCAGGAGTTTCCATGCGCGATTGTACCATTACTCATCAACAAGAAGGCGATCTGGACTTCTTATTTATCAACGGTTCGCTGGACTCCTACTCATTTCCCAAGCTGGAAGTTGCGCTGCAGGGCCTGGTGGATCAGAGCCGCCTTCGCGTTGTCCTGGATTGCGCAGGCCTTGAATACATCAGCTCGGTGGGGCTGGGAGCCTTGATCGGGTTCACCCGGAGTGCACGTGAAAAAAATGGGGACCTCAAGCTGGTGAATCTTTCCGATCGCATCTACAACATTATCGAGCTGCTGGGATTCCAGAAAATCCTGGAAATCCATGCAGGCCAAGATGAGGCGGTTGCGAGTTTTGCCAATTGATAAGAAACAGAACCGCGTCATGTCCACGTCCGTATGAAGGATCCTGTAGAGGACATCAGTGCTGAAGGGATGGTTTCCATCCACCTGCCCTGCCATTTTGAATATTTGAGGATCGCCCGGCAATCTATTCTCGACATCTGTGCCCGGGCCGGGCTCTCCGAGTACAAAACCGCCCAGCTTGAAATGGCGGTCGACGAGGCGTGTACAAACATCATCGAGCACTCCTACGGCCACGTGAAGAACAAGCACTCGCGGCCCGACCAGTTGGGCATGCAGATCAACCTGATCCGTCGCCCCACATGCATCGTGGTCGACCTGATCGATTTTGGCAGGGGCTTCACGGGTGACGAGAGCAAAGAGATCGACCCTGCGCAGTATATGGAAGACCAACGCAACCGCGGCCTCGGGCTCTATATTATCAAGACCTTCGTGGACGACGTCAAGTACACCCGCGATGCCAAAAAAGGAAATCGTCTTCGCCTGACCAAGAACATGTAAGATGTCCATCTGCGTAAAACGTTGTTGTCCACCGCCGAAAAAGGGAACACCCCGCCAGCTCTCCCCGCCCAGATAGATCATAAGAAAATCCGGATCTGGGGCCATTTGGGACTGGGAACCCCGCGCTCCCGGGCGGCCAAAGCCCTCTTGGTCGGCCCATTCGGCCGGATGCTTACCCATTGACGCGCAGGCGTTCCGATGTATGGTACGTTGCCTTTTCTACCCGGAGAGGGAGTCCCAGCTAAGAAATTTTCAGGAACGATATGAAAGAGGATGAGCAGATAGAAGAAGCACTCGACGAGCCCGAGGCGGAGCGACAGGATATGAAAGCGAACGGCGATGAAGGGAACGGCGGTGAGCCGGTCGCAGACGAAGCCTCTCAGGTGCCGGAAGGGACTGAAGAAGCCCCTGCGGATGAAGCCACCGATCCAGGCGATGCCCTGGCCGAGTTGCAAAACAGGTTGTTGCGCCTGCAGGCCGATTTCGACAATTTCCGCAAGCGTACCCGTCGGGAAAAAGAGACCTGGAATCGCCAGGCCCAGGAGGCCATCGTCCTGGAACTGTTGATCGTTCTCGACCATTTTGAACTCGCCCTGAAGGATGCCGAGGCTTCCGAGTCCCATGCCGGCTTTCAAATGATCTTTGATCAATTCACTACCGCCTTGAAAAAATTTGGTGTGGCCGCGGTTCAAGCGGAAGGGGAAGCCTTCAACCCGGAACTCCACGAGGCGATCAGCCATACGTTCTCTGACGAAGTCGCCGCTGACCAGGTCCTTGCACAAACGCGCAGGGGATACGTAATGGGTGACAAGCTGATCCGCCCGGCGCAGGTCGTGGTTTCGCAGGGTCCGGGCAAGGCCGGGGAAGAGGATGCGAACGAAGGCGAAGAGACCTGATGTCCAAGGCGAAACAGGATTTTTACGAGCAGCTCGGCGTGGCGCGATCGGCGACCCCGGAAGAAATTAAAAAGGCCTATCGCAAACTGGCCATCAAGTACCACCCGGACAAAAATCCGGACGACCCGGAAGCGGAAGAGCGCTTTAAAGAGGTCACCGAGGCGTATGAGGTGCTCAGCGATGAGGATAAGCGCCACAAGTATGACCAGTTCGGACATGCTGTTTTTGAAGGCGGAGGCAGCGGTTTCGGCGGCGGCGGTTTCGGCGGCGTCGACCTGGAAGAAGCCTTGCGGACCTTTATGGGTGCCTTCGGCGGCGGTGGCGGTGGCGGTGGTGGTGGCAGCATATTTGAAGACCTTTTCGGCGGCGGTGGCGGCGGCAGTCGCAGCAGCAACCGCGGATCCGATCTCCGTTTCGATCTTGAGATCGATTTCGAGGAGGCGGTTTTCGGTTCCCAGCGCGAGCTGTCCTTTCCGGTCATGCAGGAATGTGATGCCTGCAGT
>JAYGFS010000449.1:0-4570 GCA_046581765.1 Verrucomicrobiota bacterium | reverse complement strand
GATGAAGCCCCGCGAGGAGCACGATAGCAAGGACGTAGCGTATTCTCATGTGGGGGGTATAGCCGAAGGGATGGGGCTTGTCAAAAACAGCAAAAGAATTAAGGCATGAATAATTACCGGGTTAAATGGTCTCGGGTGCTGCAAGGGTATCGATCCCCATCGCCAGCACGCCCCGGGGTGAAAGGTAATCCGTACCGGAACCGGTCGAAGATGTTTTCCCGGTCAGGGGCAGGCACTCGTCGTATAGTCTACCCGGCGCATCGGGTATCCGCGGGTCCCAACACCCGCTTTTCCCCCTGTTTTAGTTTACTTTACGCGGTTTGCGCGTATTGAATACCCCGAGAGCCCCTGTGTGGTGCCAGGGTGCTGGTTGATTCGAGAGGCCAAGCGAGTGGTAACACGATTTGTAGATAACGCAACGGAATTGATTAAGGGTACGCCCTTGATGCGCCTGGACCGTTTCGGCGCGGGTTTGCCGCTGAATTTGATCGGTAAAATCGAGGCGTTCAACCCCGGTTGGTCCGTGAAAGACCGCATCGGTTTGAGCATGATCGAGGATGCGGAACGCAGCGGCGCGCTCAAGCCGGGCGGGATTATCGTTGAGCCGACTTCGGGAAACACCGGCATCGGCCTGGCCACGGTCGCCGCGGTCAAGGGCTATCGCTGCGTACTCACCATGCCCTCTTCGATGAGTGTCGAGCGACGAAAAATCATGCAGGCCCTCGGGGTTGAGCTGGTCTTGACCGACGGCTTTGAGGGTATGCCGGGCGCGATCAAGGAAGCGTATGAGCTGCTTGAAGCCCTCGAAGGGGCCTATATGCCCCAGCAATTTAAGAATCCGTCGAATCCGGAAGTGCATTACACCTCCACCGGCCCGGAAATATGGGAGACGATGGAGGGCAGGGTGGACGTCCTCGTCTCCGGCGTGGGCACGGGCGGTACCATCACCGGAACCGGTAGGTACCTGAAAGAAAAGAACCCGGACATCAAGATTGTCGCGGTGGAGCCTGAGGAATCCCCGGTCTTGAGTGGCGGCGCAATGGGGCCGCACATGATCCAGGGCATCGGCGCGGGCTTTGTGCCCGATATCCTGGATACGGCCCTGATCGATGAGGTGGTCCAGGTCAACAGTTTTGCAGCGATAGAAGCCGCCAAGGAATTTGCGCTCAAGGAAGGCTTTATTGCCGGCATTTCCTCCGGGGCCGCACTCGCGGCCTGTCGCACCCTGGCGGAGAACGGGGCCTATGCGGGTAAGGATGTCGTTGTGATTATACCGGACATTGGTGAGCGCTATGTGTCTACGCTCTTGTTTTACCACGACTAGGTTTTCACCCTGGAAGACTCATGCAACGTAAACTGACATTTGAACATCGCAGTGAAGACGAGGAGATCAAGGACGGCGGCCTGTCGCTGGACTTTGATGAGATCGCTCGTCGTGGGGCGATGTCAAAGGAAGAGAAGAGCATCGCCAAGTGGTTTGGAATCTACGCCTCCCGCCAGCCCGGAAACCATATGTCCCGGATCGTGCTTCCCGCGGGTGAGATTACCTCGGCCCAGGCCCGTGTGGTCGCCAAGGTTTCCGAGTTGTATGCGCAGGGCCGTCTTTCGGTGACCACGCGCCAGGCGCTCCAGTTGCACTGGTTAAAAACGCCGAGCCTGCCCGACATGATGCGGGACCTGGCTGCGGAGAGCTTGAGTTGTTTTCACGGCTGCGGAGACGTGACCCGGAACGTGGTGTGCTGCCCCTGGGCAGAGACCTGCGAGTTTCGACGATTTAATGTGCGGACCGTGGCCAAGGAGACCGCTCAATTCCTGACGGATGCACGAGACCTCGACAACCTGCCGCGCAAGTTCAAGGTGACTTTTTCCGGTTGCCCTGCGGGATGCGCCCAGCCTTACATCAATTGTATCGGGGCCATCGCGGTGCAGCGTAAAGGGGCCGATGGCAAGGATGAGTTTGGTTTTAAACTGGTGATCGGCGGCGGCATGGGCTGGAAAGCCTTTGTGGCTCAAGAGTTGTACAGTTTCGTTCCGCGCAAGAAGATTGCCCGGGTCAGCCGGGGCATTGCCATTTTGTTTCGGGATCACGGAAACCGCCGCGACCGCACGCTTTCCCGCCTGAAGTTTGTCGTGAACCGGTACGGTATCGATAAGTGTCGCGAGATTGTCAACGAGGCATTGGAGGCCGAGGGCCTCGACACCTCCGACCTGGAAACGGAGCCGTTTGAGGAGACGGGAGTTTCGTTCCCCGATCGCCCGCTCGCGGTGAAAGACCCGGTCGGCACCGATGGCCTGGGCTTGGTCACGATTGTCGTTCCCAAGGGGGAATTGAGCCACCTGGAATTTAAACGCCTGGCCGAGATCTCGGAGATCTTCGGAAACAAGCGCCTGTACACGACCCAGCGCCAGAACATCGAGATTCATGGTGTGCGCATGGACAAGGTGATGGCGTGCAAGGCGGCGATCGAGGAGGCCGGTTTTGATACCGAGGGCGCGGAAGGCATCCGCGACATCGTGCCCTGCGTGGGGACAACCTATTGCCCCAAGGCCGTCTCCAATACGCGTGATATGCACGACCTGCTCATGGACCTGGTTAAGCAGTCGAAGTACGATGCGATATGGGATCGGGTTACGGTGAACGTTACGGGTTGCCCGAATTCCTGTTCGCCCTACCGCATCACGGATATCGGGCTGCGTGGCATGCGAATCCGTGAAGACCTCGGCTCGGTCGAGGGGTATGAAATTCGCGTGGGTGGGACGCAGGAAGCGTTTGGCCACATCGTTGGGGAATTTAAGCGGGACGATTGTCCGGCGGTGGTTGAAAAGTTATTGGATACGTACATGGAAGTGCGCGAGGGAAACGAGACCCTGGCGCAGTGCATTCAACGCATAGGATGGAAAGCATGAACCCGTTCAAAGAATCGGTTAAAGGGCTGAATTTCGAGTACGAGAAGGCACCTAGTCCCTCCGAGTTCTCGAAGTTCACCGGTCTCCTCGATACCGAGCTGGATTTCAAAACCCTGTACAAGGATATCCCCTGCCAGGCGGCCTGCCCGGCCAAGACGAATGTTCCGGCCTACATCCAGGCGATCGCGGAAGGCGACCCGGACAAGGCGTTCAAGATCAACCAGGAAGACAACGTCTTTCCCGGCTCCCTTGGCCGCATCTGCACCCGTCCCTGTGAGCCTGCGTGTCGGCACAGCTGGACGAACGTGAACGGGCCGGTTCAAATCTGCCATCTCAAGCGTTCGGGAACGGAATTTAAAAAGAAAATCGCTGAACCACTAAAACCCTGGTTTGAAGAATCCACGGGTAAGCGTATCGCGGTTGTGGGCGGTGGCCCGGCAGGCCTGACATCCGCGCGTGAACTCAAGCGCTACGGGCACGAGGTGACCATTTACGAGATGCACGACTATCTCGGGGGTATGCTGATGATGGGCATACCCAAGTTTCGCCTGCCACGCGATATCGTGCAGGCCGAAGTCAAAGCCATTGTCGACAGCGGCGTCCATGTGGAGCTGAACACACCCGTCGATGCGGAAAAAATGCAGGCCTTGATCGATGCGTATGATGTGGTGCTGGTTACGGTTGGCGCCGTGAAACCCTCCGGCCTTTCCCTTCCCGGTTTGGATGAGGGAATGGAATACGCCGGCCTGGACTTCATGGAAAAGTATAATTTTGGCGAGATTGGCGATCTGGAAGGCCAGAGTGCGGTTATCGTTGGTGGTGGATTTACCGCGGTGGACTGTGCGCGATCCTGCGCACGATCGGCGCGCCAACTGGTTGGCGAAGAAGGTAGCGTGAGCATCATGTACCGTCGGACCGAGGGGCAGATGTCGGCGAACTGGGAAGAGATGGCGGCGATGTACGACGAGAATATCACGGTGGAAACCCTGGTCTCTCCGGTGCGGGGTACGGTAGAGGGCGGCCAGTTGAAAAGCGTGACCTTCCATCGCAACATGCTGGGTGATCCCGTCCCGGGGCATACAAAGCCTCCGATTTCGGAAATCCCCAACAGTGAATATGATGTACCGTGCGATCTCCTGATTGTAGCAATTGGCCAGGTGCGGACCCTGGATATCCTGCCGGAGGGCTTGCGCCTGACGGGTGGGCGCCATACGACCAATGAAAGGGTTTTCGTTGCCGGGGACTTCGGCGATGCCACGGCGGACGTGATCAATGCGGTTGAGGACGGCAAGCAGGCCGCGGCAGATATCGACCAGTTTCTCACCGGCGAAGTCCGGATGAAAAAGCATGTCGCGGTGGAGTTTATTGACACCAATGGCGAGACCGGTCGCGTGCGGGATCACGACTGCCAGGTGCCGGAGCCGATGCCGCATCTCCTCCTGGGCGATCGGGATGGCCTCAAGGAAGTCGAGCTGGGCCTGGGGGAGGATGCCACCATGACCGCGGCGACCCGTTGTTACTTCTGTCACTACAAGTTCGAGATCGACCAGGACAAGTGCATCCATTGCGACTGGTGCATCGGCGTGGCGCCCCGCGACTGCATCCGGCGGACCTCACGCCTCTTCCATGATGAAGATGGCGCGGTGAAGCTGGATGTCGAAGC
>JAYGFS010000106.1:0-3487 GCA_046581765.1 Verrucomicrobiota bacterium | reverse complement strand
GGTCATCCCCAGGGCCTGCCAGGCGAAGGACAGGCGATCGACGATCTCCTCGATGATCATCCCCGTGGGTTTGCCACCTCCGTGGCCCGCCTTCCGGTCGACCCGGATCAATACCGGATTTTCCCCGATATGCGCGGCTTGCAGCGCGGCGGTGAACTTATAGCTGTGGGCGGGGATAACCCGGTCATCGGTGTCCGCGGTAGTCACCAGGGTGCTCGGGTAGCGCACGCCCGGCCTCAGGTTGTGGTAGGGCGAGTAGGCGCGCAGGGCCTTGTATTCCGCGGGATCGGCGATGGTCCCGTAGTCCGACGCCCAGGCCCATCCGATGGTAAAGGTGTGGTACTTCAGCATGTCGAGCACCCCGACACCGGGGAGGGCAGCGGCAAAGAGCTCGGGTCGCTGGGTCATGCAGGCACCGACGAGCAGGCCGCCGTTGCTTCGGCCATCGATCGCGAGCTTGCGGGGCGTGGTGTAGCCTTGTGCAACCAGGTGTTCCGCCGCGGCGATGAAATCATCGAAGACATTTTGCTTGTTCAGCTTTGTCCCGGCACGATGCCAGGTTTCCCCGTATTCGCCCCCGCCGCGGATGTTGGCGACGGCAAATACACCGCCCAGTTCCATCCAGGCCAGGCGCGTCAGCGAAAAGCGCGGGGTCTGGCTGATGTTAAAGCCCCCGTACCCGTGGAGCAGGGTGGGGTTGTTTCCATCGAGCACGAGGCCCTTGCGGTGTGAGATGAACATGGGGATCTTCGTGCCGTCCTTGCTCGGGTAAAAGACCTGCCTGGTCTCGTACAGCGCCGGGTCGAACTTCACCGTGGGCTTGTGGAGGGGCGTTGAACGCCCGGTGACGACGTCGTAACGATAGGTCTCTGTAGGGGTGGTGAAGCTTGAAAAGCTGTAGAAGGTTTCGCGGTCCGTGGGTTCCCCGTTAAAGCCGCGAACCGAGCCGATGCCGGGGAGGGCGAGGTCCCGGATGGGCGCTCCTCTCAAGTCATAGATGCGGACCAGGCTTGTTGCATCGGCGAGATAGCGGCAGACAAAGCGGCCGGAGAGGTAGCTGGTACCCATCAGTGTTTCCCGTTGCTGGGGAATGATTTCTTTCCAGTGTTCCGCCTGGGGATGATCCTTGTGAACCGCGATAACCCGGCCGCGGGGGGCATCGGCGTCGGTGCTCAGGAAGAATACCGGGCCCTCGTGGTGCAGGTAGCGGTAGCGGCCGTCAAAGCGGTTGAACAACTCGATAACCCGACCACCCGGGTCTTCCAGGTCGATGTAAAACAGGCCGTTCCAGGTGCTGCTGCCCTGCCAGACATGAATCAGCAGGTACTTGCCATCCCGGGTGGCCTTGGCACCGAAGCCCCACCTTGGCTGGTCGGGCCGGTGATAGACCAGGCGATCCTCTTCCTGTGCCTGGCCGAGCTTGTGATAAAACAACTTGGGCAGGGTATTCGTCCCCTTGTGCTTTTGCGCGAGATGCTGATCGGGATAGCGGGCATAATAAAAGCCCTTACTGGCATGATCCCAGGTGGCCCCCGAAAACTTGACCCAGTCGATCAGGTCGGGCAGGTCGGTTCCGCTGTCCACGTTGCGCACGTAGATCCGCTTCCAGTCCGAGCCCGAATCGGAGACGGCATAGGCGAGCCAGTGCCCGTCGGGAGAGGTGTAGGTGCCCGAGACCGCCGTGGTGCCGTCACGGCTGAAGCGATTGGGATCGAGCAGCACCCGGGGTTCCTCGTCCAGGAAGCGCATGGTGTGCAGGACCGCGTGATGCTGCAGGCCATCGTTGATCCGGATGAAATAGCGGTCGCCCGCTTTCCAGGGTGTCCCGTACTTGGTGTAGTTCCACAACTCGGTCAGACGGGTGTTGAGTGCCTTGCGTATCGGGATACTCCGCAGGTAACGCTGGGTCACCCGGTTTTGGCGATCGATCCATCGCTGGGTCTCCGGGCTCTCCATTTCCTCCAGCCAGTCATAGGGGTCCGGAACGAGGTCGCCATGGATCTGGAGCACGGTTTCCGAGCGCCGGGTTTCGGGGGGCCGGTGGTGGGGCGTCGAGCAGGAAACCAGGAGGACCGTGCTTGAAACCAGGTGCGCGGCCAGGGCTACGGGGATCGTTGCTTTTTTCCGTAAAATATGTTTCATCGTCCCCGTTATACTTAGCTTATCGGTCCAACCATTCCAAGCCGGAGAAATCGTATATGAAGAACTTGTTTATCGTCCTGATGTGCTGCCTTTTTGCGCTACCCGCCCTCGCGGTAGACAAGAAGAGAATTGTATTCGTCGCGGGCCGGGAGAGTCATGGAAACATGGCGCATAACCACTGGCAGGGGTGTAACCTGCTTGCCAAGGCCCTGGAAGCCAGTGGGCTTCCGATCGAGACCGATATCTGCATCGGGGGATACCCGGATGACCCGGAAAGCTATTTCAAGGGTGCCGATGCCGTGGTCGTGTATTGTGACGGGGGCGGCCGGCACGTGTTGAACGCGAACCTGGAACGCTTCGACAAGTACATGAAAAAAGGCGTGGGCCTCTGCTGCATTCATTACGCGGTAGAAACCCCCAAGGGCCCCCCGGGGGACAAGTTTGTCGATTGGCTGGGGGGCTACTTTGAAGCCCACTGGTCGGTCAATCCGCACTGGACCGCGGAGTTCAAGAGCTTCCCCAAGCACCCGATCACCAATGGCGTGAAGCCCTTCAGCATCAACGACGAGTGGTACTTCCACATGCGCTTTCGCAAGGGCATGGCCGGGGTGACCCCGATTCTGTCCGCGACCGCTCCCGCCGAGACGATGAAGCGGGGCAACGGGGCCCACAGTGGAAATCCGGACGTGCGCAAGGCGGTCGCGGCGGGTGAACCGCAGCACCTGGCCTGGGCGACGGAACGTCGCGATGGCGGACGGGGCTTTGGCTTTACGGGGGGCCATAACCACCAGAACTGGGCGGATGATAATTTTCGCAAGGTCGTGCTCAACGCCCTGGCCTGGATCGCAAAGGTGGAGGTGCCAAAAGGGGGCGTGGAAAGTAAGCCACCGGAAATCATTGCCACGCCCAGGACCCTGCCACCCGAGCTGCAGGACAAGGCCGTCGGCGGGGCCAAGAAGAAGAAGGGCGCGTCGATTGCGCCGGCCGGGATGCCCTCCCCCAAGCATGCCAAGTTCGCCAGCAAGGTGATCACGGCATCCACCCCGGGCCATGCGGTTGACATTGCCGTGGATCTCAAGGGTGCCCGGGAACTTTACCTCGTGGCGATGGATGGCGGCGACGGATTCAGTTGCGACTGGAGCGACTGGGTTGACCCGCTTGTCCACGGAAGCTTCGGGCAGAAGAAGTTGACCGACCTGCCATGGAAATTTGCCAGCAGCGGCTTCGGCAGCGTGCGCGTCAATAAAAACTGCATGGGGAAGGACATGGTGGTCGACGGGAAGCCCGTGGCCAACGGGATCGGCGTCCATGCGAACTCGATCATCGCCTACGATTTGCCGAAGGG
>JAYGFS010000029.1:0-1697 GCA_046581765.1 Verrucomicrobiota bacterium | reverse complement strand
GGGTTTCTATGGCAAATCATGCCGAGTTTCAAAGGTTTCCGCTCCCCAGCCCACACTTTTTGCCCGTTTCGGACCGATCAGAGGCCCCACGGCACCCGGCCCGCGCAAAAGCGCCATCCGGGAACCATCCCGGCACCGGTGCCACGGCATTTAGTGCGAAACCACGGTCGAAACCGTTTCATTCCCATCGGTCACGCTGACCGTCTGGGTGCCGGAACGGCTGGGCGTATAGACACTGGTCGAGCCGGAAGCCACGGAAAGGAAGCCGAGGTTCTGGTTGTTCACGCCCCACTGGTAGCTGCCGGACCCACCGCTCGCGGTAAAGGTTACGATGTTGTTGAGGGACACCGTGATGTTGCCCGAGGGCTGGATGGACAGGGAGGAGGAATCCCCACCGCTCGGTGCATTCGTCGGAATCGGGTTGATCGTGGCCTGCGCAAACACCAGGGCGGTCAGGCTGGGCTCAATCCAGTTTCCCTGCAGGGTGGCCGCGGTTCCTTCCCCCCTAAGGGTCCCGTTCATAACCGCCTTGTGGCCGGCCGTGGTCCAGCCCTCCAGAATAAAACTGGCCTGGCTGTCGGCAAAACGGCCAATCTTTCCCCGGAAAATGTTGCCGTGGTTGTCGACGGCTTCCAGGCGGTCCCCGTTCTGGCGCAGGTCGAGGGTGGTGATCGGGCTGCCGGTCTGGGCGGTGGTTATCCGGCCGTTCGGGTTGCTGTAGAACCCGGAAAAGTCCGCGGGAATGTTGCGGAACACGTCGTCTCCACCGCTGACGTTCAGGTCACAGGCGGAAAGCAGGGCGAGCAGAAGGCTGAGGCCGGCCATGGCGGGAAAGAGGATCGCTGAATAACGTCTTTTCATCAATAAACCCTTCGTATTGGATGCGCTTGTAGCTTAACCTCACGCGGATGTGCAAGCGAATAGACCCCTGGAGAAGCGCTTTGTGTCATTAAAACCTCATACTTTATCCACCCTGATTTCAAGCGATGCCATTCAAGGACAAATCAGCACGCTCGTGGACGACATTGCCGCCGACCACGAGAGCACTGATTTCGTCATGATCGGAATTCTGCGGGGAAGCTTCATGTTCCTCGCCGACCTCGTCCGCGCCCTCGATGCACACAACCTGCACCCGCGGATCGACTTCATCACCCTGGAGAGCTACTTCGGCGGCATGGATTCCACCGGCACGGTGGAAATAAAGAAAGATATCGAGGTCGACGTTAGCGGTGCGGACATCCTGCTGGTGGATGACATTCTCGATACCGGCCGTACCCTTTCGCATGCGATTGCCCATATCAAGGTCAAGGGTGCGCGGACGGTTCAGACCTGTACATTGCTGGATAAACCCGCCCGGCGCGTGGTGGATATCGAGGCGGACTACGTCGGCTTCACCATCGAGGACACCTTCGTCGTCGGCTACGGGCTGGATTACGAAAGCTTCTATCGCGAGTTGCCCTACATCGCCCAGGTCCACACCTAAGCCCGCCAATCGCCCCGACCCGCAAACAGCTTCGGGGTCATGCGCACCGGCTTTAGAGAAAGGGATACGGCCTGCGCTTTACAGCGAGTAACGCAACCCGGCCCTTAGCGCCAGGTCGTTTTTCTCCGCCGTGGCCGGGGTGCTGTCGTAGCGGTCACTCGCGACAATGCGCAGGCTCAGGTCGCCGGCCACAAGCGATTCAATTCCGATCTCG
>JAYGFS010000007.1:0-1878 GCA_046581765.1 Verrucomicrobiota bacterium | reverse complement strand
ATGACCGCCGGCGGGAACTCCGGGGTTTTCGCCTGGTGCGATGCAGAAGTGCGGAAGAATCGTTTACCCAACGGCGTCGAGGTCCAGATGCTGGAGAATGAATGGTGGAAAATTCACAATCGTACCAACGCCTACGTGAGTGGCGAGCTGTTTGGTGCGGGCAACGTGCGCACCACCCCGGATAATAAGCGCGGCAGCCGCAGCAAATCGATCGAGCTACGCTGCAAGGGCAAGGGCGAATGGAATCACTACACCGTGGTCGCCGTCGACGGCACCATCAAGCTGGCTATCAACGGAAAGTTTGTAAATGGAATCAGCAAATCGACTCGTAAAAAGGGCTACCTTTGCCTGGAGTCAGAGGGTGCGGAGATTCATTTCCGGAATATCCGGATCATGGAACTGGAACCCGGCTACGCCAAGCCCGGGGAAATAGCGCCTGTCGCAAAGTAGCGGGCCCGGAAGTCCCGGTTGTTCAGGGTGGAGACCGGGCGTCTTCTCGAGTGGATTGAACCGCTGATCGCCCCGTATCCGCGTGGTTTTTACGATCGGATTTCCGGGGTAATCGACCTCCCGCCTGACATATTCAGACGGATACCGCGTATATTTCTATGGACATGCGACTTAACCGATATGTGTACTGTGTTTTATCCTGTGTCACGCCCGGGCTTTATGCGGGCCCGGCGGAGCAGGCCTTTCCCAAGGGTGCGGAGATCTATGCCAAGCGTTGTGTGGACTGCCATGGTGCGCGAGGTGAAGGCGTGCAGGACGAATACGATAAACCCCTGGTAGGGGATTTCGCGCTGTCCAGGTTGACGAGCCTCATTCACAAGACCATGCCGGATGATGAGCCCAAGTTGTGCCGGAATAAAGACGCCGAGGAGGTCGCTAAATACATCAACAAGGCCTTCTACGGTCCGGATGCGGTGATTAGGCACCCGCGCCCGCGCATCGAATTGGCGCGCCTGACCGTCCGCCAATACGAGAATGCGGTGGCTGATTTGCTGGCCGCCTTCACGGGCCGGGGCGGCACGAGAAAACGCGGGGGCTTAAAGGCGACCTACTATACCAAGCGGGACAAGAAAAAGGTCTTCGAGCGTGTGGATGGGGAGATTGCCTTCGACTGGAAATCCGGCACACCGGATAATGCCAGGTTTGACCGGGATGCCTTTTCCGTCCATTGGCGCGGGTCGGTCATCGCCGAGCAAACCGGTGTCTACGAATTTTCGGTTAAGTCCGAGAATGGCTTTCAACTCTGGGTGAACGGGAAGGATGAGAAAGCCTTGATTGACGGCTACGTTGCTGCCGGGTCCGATGCACCTGCACGCCGGGCCAGGATTCGTCTCCTGGGCGGGCGCGCCTACCCGATCGCGCTGGAGTTTTTTAAGTACAAAGACAATACCGCCTCGGTAGAACTTCGCTGGAAGCCCCCGCATAAAGTCGAGACCCGGCTAACGAAACATGACCTGTCGCCCGAAAGCGTGCCCGCAAGCCTGGTGCTTGAGACGCCCTTTCCACCGGATGACAGCAGCGTGGGGTATCCGCGCGGCACCTCGGTCTCAAAGGCCTGGGACGAGGCCACGACCTTTGCCGCGCTGGAAGTCCTCCGTGTGGTGATGAAGGACCTGGACCGTATGGCGAAGATCGCCGGGGACGATCAGGGGCGCGCCACTAAGATCAAGGGTTTTGCGGCGCGCTTCGTTGAGCTCGCATTTCGCCGACCGCTCACCCGGGAACAGCGTACGCGCTATGTGGATATTCATTTTGAGCAGGCCCTGGATGCAGAGCATGCGATCAAGCGCGTGGTCTTGATGGCGCTCAAGTCGCCGTACTTCCTCTATCCCGAGTTGCTGACCGGCCAGCCGGATGCATACACGATTG
>JAYGFS010000614.1:0-1681 GCA_046581765.1 Verrucomicrobiota bacterium | reverse complement strand
AAACGGGTAGGATTCCACCATGACTGCAAGGCGATCCCTCGCCCTCCTCTGGGTCCTTACGATTTTGTTTGGCTTCAGCCCACCGGGCCAGGCCCGCCCCCCGGTACCCGGGGAACCTGTCGCCAGCGATCCCGATCTGCGACTCTGGCTCGATGCCAGTGACCCGGCCACGCTCTGGCAGGATGTCGGCGGGACCATCCCGGCGACAAACGGAAGCCCTGTCGCACGCTGGGATGACAAGAGCCTGAGCGGCATCGTGGTCAGCCAGGTAAACCCCGCCAACACCCCGGTCTACACCGGCAGCTTTTCCAGCCTGAACAGCCAGCCGACCGTTTTCTTTTTTGGCGACGGAACGGGCACCAGCGACGCCCTGAGCTCAAGCAACGGGAACAGCACCGGCATCACCGGCACGGCCCCGCTCACCCTGGTGACGGTCTGGCAGAACACCGGGTTTACCGGGAAAAACTACCAGCATACCTTTCACATGGGGCATTCCATCCCCCAGCAGGCCTACGGCCATTCGACCGCGCGGGCCGGGGGCCTGGGCAGCCCCATCGGCAATCACTACTGGGGCAGTGCCTTCGACAGCTACGGGGCGGCGACAACCAACGCCACCCTGGCGCTCTCATCCTGCGACGGCACGAACGATTCCTGGTACGTCAACGGCCGCTTTGCCGGGGTGACCTCCATTACCAACCTGAACATCTCCGCCAACCAGTTGCTCATCGGCTCACGCGTGAACGCGATCCTGGAGGGCTTCACCGGCCACCTCGCCGAAGTTATCCTTTTCAGCAAGGTGCTGGACACGGGGGAACGCAACACGCTCGGGGATTATATTGAGGCCAAGTACAGCATCACGGTTGCGGCGGATAGCTCTACTGAACCACGGATCGACCCGGCCACCGGGCTGCCCAATGCCGGGCACCCGGACCTGCGCCTCTGGCTCGATGCAGGTGACACCAATACGGTCTGGCAGAACACGGAAGGCACCCTCCGGGCTACCAACGGAACCGTGGTCGCCCGCTGGGACGACAAGAGCCTTGGACGCATCATTGTCAGCCAGTCCAACGCCGGCAATCGACCGGTCTATGCGGCGGCCATCAGCAACCTGGCCCACCGTGCCGCAGTACAGTTCACCGGGGGTGCCGGGGGCGACGTCCTGACATCGACCACCGGCAATTCGACCGGTATCCAAAACAATGCACCGCTCACCCTGGTGACGGTCTGGCAAAACACCGGCTTTACCGGCGAGAACTATCAACACACCTATCACATGGGGAACAGCCAGCTGCGCCAGGCCTACGGACACTCCACCTCGCGCGGGGGCAACGAGGGGTCGGCCATCGGCAACCATTACTGGGGCGATGCATTCAATGCCCTGCACGTCCCGGCAGCCCTGGGGGTGCCCACCATGACGCTATCGAGCTATAGCGGGACAGAGGACACCTGGTTTATCAACGGCCTTCCCGCGGGCACCCGCGTCGTCGCATTGAATATCGGGCTGTCACAAGTCCAGATCGGCTCACGCCTGGACCCCTTTCTCGAGGGATTTACCGGTGACCTTGCCGAGGTCCTGCTCTTCGCTGGGGTCCTGGGCGAGACCGAACGCAATGCCCTCGGCTATTATATCCAGGACAAGTACGGATTCACCATCCAGGATGCATCGATCCCCATCGCCTTT
>JAYGFS010000547.1:0-2281 GCA_046581765.1 Verrucomicrobiota bacterium | reverse complement strand
GTGACCGGCTTCACCATCGTGGCCATGCTGGGCCTGTTTATCTTCATCGCGGTAATCACGCTCCAGTGTCTCGAGATCTTTCATCTCGACGGAACCATGGATGATGGGAATTCCATCTGGCCGCCCAAGCCCTGAACCGGTGTTGTTGTGCCGGTGGAAGATCTCCATGTCCTGACGCTGGAGATTGCACCAGAGCGGGTGGAGGAAATCACTGCCTGGCTGATCGAGGTCAGCGGCACCTCCCCCGTCGAGTTCGGCCGGCCCTCGCGCGCCAAGGTCTGGCTGGAGGTTTATTTCCAGGACGAGATCGAGGCCCTGCTGGTCGCTTCCTCCGCGCAATTGCGCTTCGCCTGTCCCAGCGCGGTACGTGTCCTCGCCCAGCAGGACTGGACCCGTTTCTGGCAGCATCACTTCAAGCCGCACTGCATCGGCCGGCGTATCTGGATCCGGCCGGCGTGGTCGGACGCGTCCCCGCCGGACCCGGGCCGGCATACGATCCTGGTGAACCCGGGCCTGAGTTTCGGCACCGGCGAACATTTCACCACGCGCTTTTGCCTGGAGGCACTGGATGCCTTCCTCGAAACGGCCCCGGTGCCGGAGCGGCTTCTCGATGCCGGTTGTGGCTCCGCCATCATCTCGATCGCGGCGGCCGCGCTCGGCTGCCCGGAAATCCTTGCCGTGGATCACGATCCGCTGGCCCTCGAGAGTGCCCGGGAGAACCTGGAGCTGAATGGGGTGAGCGGGATTACGCTCCAGCAGATGGATTTGACCACCGAATGGCCCGAGGGCTCTTTCGACTGGATCTTTGCGAATCTACTCAGCAGCCTGCTGGTCGAATTGAGCCCCCGGCTGGCGCGCAGTTGTACGGAGTACCTCGTGGTTACCGGAATCCGCGAGATCGAGGCGGAGATGGTTGCCGAGGCCTTCGCGCGCAACGGCCTGGCCGAGGTGCGGAGCGATGGTGACCGGGAATGGTGTGGGTTCGTGTTTAAGAAGGGACAGCCCGGCTGAGGAGTTTATCTTGCGAATGAAGGCGCTACCCATACTTTTCTTGTTCCCCCTGCTGCTCCTGGCAGGTCCGCGGCCGGTTACGCAACAGCCGAACATCCTGCTCCTGTTCGCCGACGACCTGGGGTATGGCGAGTTGGGTTGCCAGGGAAATGCGGAAATCCCCACCCCCCACATCGATTCGATTGCGCGCAAGGGTGTGCGCTTTACCCAGGGATATGTCACCGCCCCGGTCTGCGCGCCCTCCCGTGCCGGGATGCTCAGCGGGCGCCACCAGCGGCGCTTCGGGTGGGATATCAATGTCATGCCGCACGTGGAAGGAGGATCCGAGCACGGCCTGCCCGCGACGGAAACCACCCTGGGCGAATACCTGCAGGCCCTCGGCTATCGTACCGGGATTATCGGCAAGTGGCATCTCGGTGCCCGCCGCGCATTCAACCCCTTGCATAACGGTTTTGATTCCTTTTTCGGCTTCGTTCACGAGGGTCATTATTTCGTGCCCCCACCCTATGCGGGTGTCACCACCCTCTTGCGCAAGAAGCACCTGCCCGGAGGGGTGACCGGGCGTTGGTTTTCACCGGAACGTCCCCTGATCTATCACGATATCCTGGGCGACGAGCCCTTGTATGATCTTCACAACCCGATCCTGCGGGGATTCGAACCGGTTGAAGAGCCGCGCTACCTGACCGATGCCTTCACCGATGAGGGCGTGGACTTCCTGCGCGCGCACCGGGATCGGCCCTTCTTCCTGTTCATGTCGTACAATGCGGTGCACAGCCCGCTGCAGGGCGCGGAGGCCTACATGAAAAAGATGGATTTCATTGAGGATGTCCAGCGCCGGATCTTTGCCGCGATGCTGGCGAATCTCGATGACTCCGTGGGCAAGCTGTTGGCAACCCTGCACGAACTGGAGCTGGAACGGAATACCTGGGTCATCTTCCTCAGCGACAACGGGGGCCCGACCCGGGAATTGACCTCCAGCAATCTTCCCCTCAAGGACGGCAAGGGTCGACTGTCCGAGGGGGGCATACGTATTCCCTTCATGATGCAGTGGCCGGGCCAGCTGCCGGCCGGAACCGTGATAGATTACCCGGTTATTTCACTCGATCTCTATGCGACCGCCGGGGCCCTGGCGGGCAAGCCGGTTGACCCGGAGCGGAGCGACGGCGTGAATCTCATGCCCTATCTGCGCGGGGATAAAAGCGGTGTGCCGCACGAGCAGCTCTGGTGGGAGTACCGGAACAGCGGGGCGCTTCGTGCCGGGAAGTGGAAG
>JAYGFS010000421.1:0-15227 GCA_046581765.1 Verrucomicrobiota bacterium | reverse complement strand
ACGCGAGGATAATCAGGGGGCTCCGCTTTAACCATTCGTATTTTTCGTAGGATGTTTTCATGATATTGTCCGTTCTATGTGACCCATGCGTCACCTTTTCGGTGCACCGCGTGGTTTCGTTGTACTGATTGGGGTCTTGTTTAGCAGTCCGTGTGCCAGAACGGTCCTGCGGCATATTAAGGTCGATGGCGTGATTTGCATGTAGGAGGTTGTCCTACACCCCGTCCCGGGATGAGCGTGGGGATTCGCAAATGTAAAAGCCAGGATGGGGTGTCTGGGCCTGTTCAGGCCTGCATTGAGCGGTCTCCCGGTTGCTTTGCATACCGGAAATGCCTGTTCGGGCGGTACATACGGGCGCAGTACCGCCTTCCTCTGGTCCCTCGTCGCATCGAGTGCGCAATTCGGCAAGAATAACCCCATAGCCATTATTGCAACCTGAGTGCGTTATCTTATGCGAAAGGTGTTTTTTTTAAAAAAGTAGCAGAAGCCGTGTTTTTAAACGGAAATCCCCGGTTTTTTTGGGCTCGCTTCTAGGTACTGTGTACGGATATTCCCTGCACTCGGCTAAATGCCTTCCTGCTGTCCAATTTGCCTAGAAGTTGAATTTGCCCCCGTGTTCCTGTTGCGCGTTCCGGATGGTCCGGATCCGCTCCTGGAAGAGGGTGGGGTCAACCGGGTAGAATTTCGTCACGATGTCCTCCCGGGCACCCTTGCGTTTGATCACGATAACGCTGCCGTCGATACGGAAGGTCAATCCCGCCATCCCGGTAATGTATTTCAGTCCATCCCACATGGAGACCCTGCGCAAGTGCAGGGTGATTCGTTGCCCCGGGTTGAGGGGCATCGCCACCGGCTCGACGGGTTTTACGCCGAAGATGTCGTCCATGTTTTTACCCCCCCTTTCGAAGCCACCCAATGTGGCGGCCCGGGCTTTGGCGGTGGGCTTCTTCGCGGGCTTCTTCGGGCCATCCATGAAGAGGACATTGAATGGTTCTCCATCGACTTCCCGCCCCAGTTCGATCAGGTGTTCAATTACCTGGCGCACATCGGCGTCAGCAAAGTTGAGTTCCCGGAGCTGGGCGCTTTTCATCCGCTCCGTGGTCCTGTGGGCGAGGTCCCGCTTCTGTTGTTCATACTTGTCGGCCGATGCGGCTGCGGCAACCAGCAGCAGGATGCCGGTTGCAATCGTTCGTTGGAGGGTTATCATGGCGACTCTTTGGCTTAGCTTAAGGTATGAACAGTATAGAAACTTTTGCTGGGTTTCGCAACCCCTTGACTTGCAAGAAGGAAGGTTTCAACCGGGGAAGATGAGATGGTTACATGAAAAACATCGGTTTTATTGGTTGGCGCGGCATGGTCGGTTCGGTGCTCATGGACCGGATGCAGGCGGAAAACGATTTTTCCGGGCTTAGCCCTGTCTTCTTCAGCACCTCACAGGCTGGACAGGCCGGCCCGGATATCGGCCTCGGTTCCCAGCCGCTGAAGGATGCATTCGACACCGGCACCCTGGCGGGGCTGGACGCCATCGTCACCTGCCAGGGGGGCGATTACACCCGGGAGGTTCACCCTCAATTACGTGCGGCCGGTTGGGAGGGCTATTGGATTGACGCTGCGTCTTCGCTCCGCATGGAGGAAGACAGCGTGATCATTCTTGACCCGGTAAATCGGGCGGTCATCGATCGCGGGATTGAAAACGGCGTGAAGGATTTCATCGGCGGAAACTGCACCGTGAGTCTGATGCTCATGGCCGTTCACGGCTTGTTTAACAACAACTGGGTGGAATGGATATCGAGCATGACTTACCAGTCCGCATCGGGGGCGGGTGCTGAAAATATGATCGAGCTGATCCAGCAGATGGGCGTGCTGGGCAGATCTTGTACGCCGGGGCAATCCGCCCTGGAGCTTGAGCAGGTGGTTTCCAGGAAAATGCGTGGTGGCGAATTGCCGCAGGAACAATTCGGCACCGTGCTTGCGGGGAGCCTGATCCCCTGGATCGATCGCTGCATGGACAACGGCCAGACGCGCGAGGAGTGGAAAGGCGAAAACGAGACCCATAAGATTTTACAGGGCGAACGATTTATCCCCATCGATGGTCAATGCGTACGCGTTGGTGCCATGCGGTGTCACAGCCAGGCCCTGACCATCAAGTTGAATGCTGACGTGCCGCTTTCCGATATCGAAGCCGCGATTTGCGGGGCCAACGAATGGGTGCAGCTCGTAGCCAACAATAAAGCGGCCACGCTTGCCCAGCTCACGCCGATTGCGGTCTCGGGTCAGCTGCATATACCCGTGGGCCGCTTGCGCAAGATGACCATCGGTCCCGAATACCTGACCTGCTTCACCGTTGGCGACCAGTTGCTCTGGGGTGCTGCCGAGCCGCTTCGCCGCATGTTGCTGATCCTGGCAGGGCTGTAGCTTTTTCCCCAGGGCGGTGGTTAACCGGGATGGCAAGACCGCGTTCACCGGCACAGCTACGGGGTTTTTGGTGCGCTACTCCGGACCCGTCGGTTAATGTCGGAGGCCAGCCTTCTTGATTGTGCGGGAAGGAACAGGGGCTTTTCCATATCTTTTACCTTCACCCGGATGCCGTCCTGCATCAGCCCATCCGTCGTATAGGTCTTTCCGCTGAATTCAAAAACGCCCCCCTTGGTGTCCAGCAGGTCGTCAATCAGGGTGATTTTCACCTGCTCACCCTTGAGTTCACGCACATAGAGCTTGGTGAACCAGTCCGGGTGTACGCCCTCGTCGTTTGGGTTGGTCTGCCCGCGGAATTCCTCCACATTGCTGAAACCATCGAGATCGGCATCGCGTTCTGCATCGCCACGAAAATTCGGATTCAGGGCGTATTGGGTTTCCCAGGCATCGGGCATGCCGTCACCATCACCATCATCCGGGACATTGCCGTGCAGCCAGGGGACATTGTGGGCGGGCAGGTGCATGGCGACCAGGAGCGCGAACAGGATGAGCCGCAACGGCGGCATTCGTGCCGCCGTACGCGGCCATCCAGTATACGAGCGGGGCCTCATCCGGTGAAGTCAGGACAGGAAAAGCATATGGATGGTGGCGGACAAAAGCGCCCCCGGAGGGAAAGCCATTCGGGGGCATTTTCGGGTTGGCCGGGTCGACTCAGCTGATGGTTTCCCAGCGGTTGCTTTTGGCCGAGTTCAGCACGGCATCGCAGACTTTCTGTGTCTCAAGTGCATCCCGGAAGGTCGGGCCGCATTCCTCGCCGGTTTCCAGGCTCTTGCAGAAGTCGGCGACGTGATGCACGAAGCTGTGCTCGTAGCCAACCTGCAGGCCAGGCACCCACCATTTATCCATGTAGGGGTGCTCGCCGTCACTCACATGGATGTCACGCCAACCCCGGACAATGGACTCGTCGCCATGGTTGAAGTACTTCAGGCGGTGGAGGTCGTGCAGGTCCCAGGACAGGGAGCCGTTTTCGCCATTCACCTCCAGCGTGTACAGGGCCTTGTGGCCACGTGCGTAACGGGTGGACTCGAAGATGGCCAGTGATCCGTTTTCAAAACGGGCAAGGAAGGCGCAGGCATCGTCGATGTTCACCGGCAACATCTCACCGGTGTCCTGGTGCTTGCGTTCCTTGATGAAGGTTTCGGTCATCGCGGTTACGGAGGTTATTTTGCCGTTGATCCAGATGGCGGTGTCGATGCAGTGGGCGAGCAAGTCGCCGGTCACCCCCGAACCCGCTTCTTCCGCGGACAGGCGCCAGACCGCGGCCCCACCCTGCGGGACATCCGGGGAGATGGTCCAGTCCTGCAGGAAGTTGGCCCGGTAGTGGAAGATCTTGCCAAGGTCGCCCCGGTCGACGATGTTCTTGGCGAGTGTCACGGCGGGGATCCGGCGGTAGTTGTACCAGACGGTGTTCTGCACGCCGGCTTTTTCAACCGCTTCGCACATCTCGATGCCTTCTTCCGTGTTCATGGCGAGCGGCTTTTCGCAGAGGATCATCTTTCCGGCTTCTGCGGCTGCGATGGCCATTTCCTTGTGGAGGTTGTTCGGGACACAGATGTCGACGGCGTCGATGTCGTCTCGCTCGAGCATTTTGCGCCAGTCGGTTTCGATTGATTCGTAGCCCCAGGTGTCCGCGAAGGCCTGCACCTTTTCCTTGTTTCGGGCGCACGCGGCCTTGAGAACCGGTACGTATTCCGTGTCGAAAAAGTTGGGTACGCGGTTGTAACCGTTTGAGTGGGCCCGGCCCATGAAGCCGTAGCCGATCATTCCGATATTCAGTGGTTTTGACATGGATGTACTCCGTTTAGTATTCAATATTAATGTGCAAATCAGGCGTGGCACTCACCAGACACCGGCGGGAACCATAGGAAACCCGGAGCGTTGTTCAAGCAGAACTTGCACTTTGGAAACCCGGGTATTGTCCTGAATTATGCTCGCGTGGCCCCCTATATCGGGCTCAGCCTCGTGGTCCTCTGCCCCATATGGAAACCGCCAGCAGGACGTACCCCGCTTTCCCGGCTTTTCCCCTGCGCATGCCGGTCCTTGCACCGCCCATGCTCCGTTGCCGACACTGAAAATGCCCCTTGTCACAACTGGATTATTCTGCCACTTATGCGGGATGCGTACTGTTTTTCAATCGGGGATTCGTTCGTGAAGGTTGTGATACTGGCGGGGGGCTTTGGCACCCGGCTAAGCGAGGAAACGACCGTTCGCCCCAAGCCCATGGTTGAGATTGGAAACGAGCCGATTCTCTGGCATATCATGAAGAGTTATTCTCATTATGGCTTGAACGAGTTCGTGATCTGCCTCGGCTACAAGGGCTGGATGATCAAGGATTACTTCCACAACTATTTCCTGCGCCACTCCGATGTCACCATGGATCTCGCCAGCAATACCATGGAGGTTCATCATGCCCAGGCGGAACCCTGGAAGGTGACCCTGGTGGATACCGGTGTGCACACCCTCACCGGTGGTCGCCTGAAGCGGGTAAAGGAGTATATTGGCGACGACGCGTTCTGCTTTACCTACGGGGATGGTGTATGCGACGTGGATATTGCCGATACGATACGTTTTCACAAGGAGCACGGGAAACTGGCCACCCTGACCGCGGTACAGCCGCCCGGACGATTTGGGTCGCTGGAGATCCGGGACAACGCTCACATCTCCTCCTTCAAGGAAAAGGTGGCTGGAGATATCGGCTGGGTCAATGGCGGGTATTTTGTGCTCGAAGCGCAGGTGATTGACTATATCCCGGGTGATGGCGCGACCACGCCCTGGGAAGCCGAACCGCTGGAGCGCATCGCCAGGGAAGGCGAGTTGGTGGCCTACACGCATCCGGGTTTCTGGCAATGCATGGACCACCTGAGCGATAAAGTCCTCCTGGAAAAGCTCTGGGATGAAGGCGCACCCTGGAAAAAATGGGCGTAAATCAGGCGTGATCGGTGTAGGCGGGGTGGGGGTCATGCTCTGGTCCAGCGCCGATCCTGGCCCGGGCGATCCGGGCGAATCGCAGGCTGGGTACGTCGTCTGGCTTGATGTTTAACGCTTGCTCAAAACAGTGCACCGCGGTCTTCCATTCATTTGCCCATGCCGCGTGCACGCCTTCTTCATAATGCGCGATCACTTCCAGCATGCCTTCTTTAAGGTGACCCTTGCGCTCGAGCAGTTCATAAAACACGACCGGTTCGACCCGGCCCTCGAGGAAGTTCCGATCCAGCAAGCGGGCTTCAACATGATCCTTTGCGGATTGGTAGGTATGGGCGCCAATGATGATGCGGGTTCCGTATTCTTTATTCAACGGTTCAAAGCGGGCTGCCTGGTTGACGATGTCTCCCATGACCGTGTAGTTCGAACGCTTGTCTGAACCAATCCAACCCGCCATGGCCGTCCCGGTGTTGATGCCAATTTTGAATTCCACGTCCACGTCGAACTGTAAGCCCAGGGCCTTCTGTAGCCGGGGTAGCATGCGCCGTTGTTCAAGTGCAGCCAGGCAAGCGCGCACGGCGTGATCCCGGGATGGTTTGGGTGCGCCCCATACGGCCATGATGCTGTCGCCGATAAACTTGTCTACGTACCCATCGCGTGTGATGATCTGGTTGGCCATCGAGGTGAAGTACCGCTTCATCAACAGCGAAACCGTGGCCGGCGCCATGCTCTCTGCCAGGCTGGTAAAGCCATCCATGTCTGAAAAGAAGACACTCACGTCCTGGCTGGTTCCCGCCGTCGTGATACTGTCTGGATGATCCAGCAGGTAATTCATCACATCTTCCGATACCTGGTTGCCGAACTGCTCCTGAATCATCGCGAAATCCTTCTCTTTCAACCAGTACCGCAAGGTCGTAAGGCCGACGTAGTTCATGCTCGCGCAAAGCAGGATCCAGGTTGGGTTGAACATCAATCCGTGCGATTTATAGAGGAGCAGGCTTCCGCCAAGGAGGATTGCGCACAACCCGATGAATACCAGCAGGGATCGCAGGGCCTTGCGCCGACTGATCAACCAGGTCAGGAAGAGTCCGACCACTGCGATGCAGATGAAGTTGATCGCGAACTCCGCCCGGACACGTGTCTGGACATCCCCGCTGAGGATGTTGTCGATCAGGGTGGCATGAATCTCCACCCCCATGAAGTCTTTGCCAATGGGGGTGGGCCGGATGTCGCGCAAGCCCGGCGCGGAGGTTCCGACGAAAACAATTTTATTCCTGAGGACGCCTTCCGGAAGGGTGCCATTCAGCACTTCTTTGACCGAGTAGTTATGACTGAAGGATTTAATCGCCTGCAGGCCCTGTATGTTCGGCCGGGTCTTTCGATAGTTGATAAAGACCTGGCCTTCCTTCCCGGTGGGTATCCTCAGGTCGCCCACTTGAATCAACCGCACCTCGCCCCACTGGTGGTGCAGGATAATGCTACTCGGTTTCCCTTGATAAAGGCGTAGCGCTTCCAGTCCGAGGGAGGGATAGATCCGGTCGGGTCCGTAGGCGTAGACCAGAGGCACTTGCCGGAACGTGCCATCCTCATCAGCCCTACAGTTAAAGAAGCCCTGGCCATCGGCCCGCGCGACGAAATTTGTTAGATTCGGCGTTACGTTGTTACATTGGAGCAGGTCTGGCAGACTCTCCGCGGGACCTTTCAAGATGACGCGACCCTGGAAGAGGGGGTCGACCTTTGCGTTGGTCGTTCGCGCAGGCACATCACTTACGTGGAGGTAACATCCGAGGGCCACGGTACTCGTTTCGAGCATGTCGGCGAAAACCCTGTCGTAATTGCGGAGTTTTTCCGGAATGCCTTCGACACTGGAATTCTTAAATGTTTTCTCGAGCTGATCCGGAGAGCTTCGGTCGGCTTCCGCGAAGACCATATCAAAGGCGATGACCCTGGCGCCCTCCGCCTCCAGCTGCTTGATCAGTTGCGCGAGACGGTAGCGTGACCAGGGCCACTGGCCATAGGTGTCGATGCTTTCCTCATCGATATCCACAATGGCCACCGCCCCGGACTGGGGTGCTTGAGCGTTGTTGCGAATCATCGCGTCGTAGACACCCCATTCCAGCTCGGAGAATGGCTTCAGATCATCCTTGATCCTATACAGCTGTAATCCCAGTAGGGTGAGGATCACACCAAAGATCAATACCGTACGCGATTTCATTCCTTTGAAAGACCCGATCTCACTTTCGTCTCGAACATCGCCTTTCGGCAGCATCTCCTGTGCCGAAGTACCAAGAATACCCTTATTTATGGGCTAATATTCGCAAATTAGTTATTTTGGCATCCGTTGTGCTTACTATGGTAGGTATGCAGGGAATGGTCATAGAGCGCGATGCGATACAGGACAATGATGTGTTTGAAACCATCATTGGAAATCTGCCGGACATCATCCACTCCGTGGATGAAAGTGGGAATATCATCTATACCAATCGCGTGGCTGAGCAGCTCCTGGGCTATTCCCATGGAGAACTGCTGGCCATGAATGTGCGTGAGCTCTATGCGCACGAGGTGCTGGATGACCTGGAGTGCGGTTTCACCAATTTAATGCACAAGGGCGATCAAAGCGTGGAGAGCATCATTGTCGCCAAGGACGGCAGCCACATCGCGGTTGAGCTGCGATCCTTCAGTGTTTACGACGACGACGGCCATTTCGTGCAAACCTACTCCATCCTCCGGGATATGCGTAAGCTTAAGTCTCTACAGGAAGGGCTCGGGCATACGATGCGCCTCGCGTCTATCGGCGAATTCACCTCGGGCATCGCCCACGACATCAATAATCCGCTGGCCCTCATTTGCGTCTGCTGTGATATGATCAGGGACATCATCGGTGACGAGTGCCCGAAGGAGCGCATGAACGAGATGAAAGAGTATGTGACCGACATGGGCCAGGCCTCCAGGTCCATCGAAAAGCTGTCCCGTAAAATGCTCGAGTTCTCCCGCGTCGTTTCGGACTGCGCGGAGATGGTCGATCTTGGCGGCGTTGTCCAGGATGGATTATTTCTATTGGGTGGAAAGATGAAGGATAACCTGATAACCGTGCATCACGATATCCATCTCGGTCGTTGTCTGGTCAAGGGCGTGGGAAACAAGCTGGAGCAGATTTTTGTCAACTTGATCGGCAACGCCTGTGATGCAATGGCCGAATCCGATGCCCGTGACCTCACGATTACGGTTTTGCAGGATAACTACAAGGGTCGCGAATGCTGGCGGTGCGATGTCACGGACACCGGCGTCGGCATTCCGCCTGACAAGCACAAGATGCTCTTCGACTCCTTCTTCACCACCAAGCCCACGGGAAAGGGAATCGGCCTGGGGCTTTCGATTTCCCGCGGTATTGCGCGTGATCACGAGGGCGATATCACGGTGCGGTCAGACGCCGGGAAAGGCACCACCTTCAGCGTCTTCCTTCCCGTCCTGGATCCCGAATCGGTCAAGGATCTTTCCGGGTATATCGTTGGTTGACCGGCCCCTGCCCGCATCGCGGGGCGGGATTACAAATCCAATTGAATCTTACCCCGGAATCGTTTTTCGAGTCCTTCGAAGTGTTGATGCGCGCCTTCCCCCGCGAGATAGCCCTGGATGTTGAGTGCTTCGCCAAAGCGCTTCTCGATCAAGGCCTTGCAGGCCTCGCGCACCTCGATGGACTCGGTGACCTGGCGCTGCTTGACCAGTGCGGGAAGAATACGAGGCAGATGACGGGCGAGCAGGTTGCGCGCATCGCGCCGGTCCCGTGAGCGTTCGGCATCCAGTCCGCTCAAGGCCGCCCGTACGGCCCCCGCCTGATCGCCCGTGGAGCGAATACTCGATTCGGACCACGCGAGAAGCATACCTTCGACATCGAAGAGCAGGTTTCGCAGCTTGGCGGAACCGCTGTCCAGGCCCCATTCAATGTACGTGGCGGCGATGCGTTCCCCTTTCGCATTCAAAACCACGACGTTCTCCTTGATCGACAGGTCTTTGACCACCTTCTTCAAGGCTTGGCGGTTGATGCAGAACCACACCGGCACGGCCAGCATCTCCTTGATGGTGTATTGGTCCGACTGCGCGAAACGGGTACAGGCCTGCAGGATGGCCTGGTGGTTGCCCGAGTCGGGCAACACGATGGCCAGGCCATAACGCTCTTGTGGTTCGAGTTGTCCGGAGATCTGTTCCCAGGGGACGGAAACCAGAGAGCCGGAAGAAGCGTTCAAAGCGACGAGCCTGCCGGAGGCGGAGAGCGGGGCCGCAAGGATGATGGCCATCAAGAGACCAGGGCAGAGGGGCATCTTCATGGGTGGTAGCATAAACGCTTTTTGCCCAATGTCAGGAGCAAAACACCGCCTCTGTGACGCGGCTTGCATTGCCCCAAGCCGCGTTCTATGCATGTGGGTATGGAGACCATCTGGCTAAGCTGCCCCAAGGGCCTGACCTCCCAATTGTGCCGGGAAGTCAAGGAACTCGGCTTCAATGTGCTGGCGGAGCATAAGGCTGCGGTGGAAACGCGAGGGAATCTGGCCGATTGCATGCAGCTCAACCTCTGCTTGCGAACGGCCCATCGGGTGCTTTTTAAGCTCGCAGAAGGCCCCTGCCGGAACCCCGATGAACTCTATGACCTGGCGCGCGCGATTCCCTGGGAAGACCACTTCGGTATCGATGACTACGTGTGCATCACCTCCTCGGTGCGAAATGACACGATCCGGGATACACGATTCGCCAATTTAAAGTGCAAAGATGCCCTGGTCGACCGCTTTTGGGCGAAATATGCTGCGCGTCCGGATACCGGTCCGATGCGTGATCGCGCGGTCGTCTTTTTCTTCTGGCAGGATAACCGGGCTTCTTTTTACCTGGATACCTCTGGCGAGTCCCTCTGCCATCGCGGCTACAGGAAGCATCCGGGCGAAGCGCCTATGCGGGAAACCCTTTCCGCGGCCTGTGTACTGGAAACCGCCTGGACCGGGGAGGGGAATTTTATCAATCCGATGTGCGGCAGCGGGACCCTTGCCATCGAAGCGGCCCTGATCGCGAAGGGGATTGCGCCCGGTTCCCTGCGCGAAGCGTTTGGATTCCATTTCCTTAAAGGTTTTGATGAGGCGAAATGGACGGAGCTTTGCAGCCGGAGGCAGGGCCGGGATTTCAGTGGTCGGATCCTGGCCAGTGACAACGACCCCCACGTGATCGAGTCGGCTCGAGCGAATGCCGCGGCGGCGGGCGTGGAGGAGTTCATCGAATTTTCCGTGCAGGATTTTCGGGAGCATGAGGTCCCCGAGGGGGGCGGGGTATTCTTTTTCAATCCGCCGTACGGAGAGCGCATGGGGGATGTCGCTGAACTCGAGGGCCTCTACAAGGATATCGGGGATTTTTTAAAACAGCGAGCGACGGGGTATACGGGCTGGATCTTTACCGGAAATATCCGGATGCTCAAGCGCGTCGGTCTCCGCCCGGGCGAAAAACGCGTGCGGTATAACGGGGCGATCGAATGCCGTCTCGCGGATTATGAAATGTATTGAGGGGATCCTTTTCCCGCCCGCGGCATTCGTGGCTGGTTCTCAGGGAAACCCGCCCAGGCCCTACTCCAGCTTGAGGTCGTCGTCGGTGCTCCATTTTCGGTCTGGGCCTGCGGACGAGACTTCCATCTGCTTCGCCGACATGGCGTGAAAGAAGTAGGGCGTACCCCAGCGATCGATCAGTTGTCCCTTGGCATTGATGTCCGGGTGATCTGCAGGAATCAGGCCGATACGTTTCAGGTTCACCCCGACCAGGGCTTCGACCAGTTCCTCGTTTACACCCGCGCTTGGATTCTCTGTAAAAGCCCGGCGGTATTCCCCCAGCAGGGCCTGGAGGATTTCCAGGTCTTCACCGGGGCTGGTGTCTGGATGGTGCAGCTCACGCGTGGTCTCTGCGATCGGCAGCATGGTTACCGGCCGGCTCATATCCGGCCGCGGTGGAACGGGGGGGACCCCGGAATAATTTTCAGGCGGTGGATAGCCGATAATGAAGGGGCGTTTCTCAGGTGGAGGCGGCCTGCGATTGACGGGATCGGAGGTGGTTTTACGCGTCGGCGCGCGGAACCGCTCTGCCCCGGGAGAGGGTGCTTCATCGACCACCTCTTTCAGCGTAAACATCCACGCCGTGATGCCGGCGAGTACGATCCAGACGATCGCAAGTAGGTTGCGTCCGTGCATCCCCATCCGGTTTAGGCCCTGGCGTCCATGAAATCCGTATGGGTTAAGGTGGCCGTGACCAGGTCGCTGGACGCCTTGGGTCGGAGAAACCGGGCCAATCCATCCGGGTAGAAGCGTGACGAGTTCGTCATGGTATGGGAAAACTTTAGCGGAGCCACCCGGTAGCGTCAAACGATAGGGGTTGAATAACCGGACTCTTTTGCATCCATTCATACGTCGCCCTCCGGGTAATAAATCCTTGCATCGCCGGACGGGTGCCTCGAAAACAAGCCTGAGAAAGGAGTCCTGCAATAGGGGGAAAAGGGGCTATTTTTTAATGAAAAGGTAGACGGGGCTTTCGCTCACCGTCAGTTCCAGGGAGGAGGGGCCAAGTGCTTTCCACGTCACTGTCGGGGGCGGTTCCCGGGCCGTTTGCATGGCGAATACTTTCTGTACCTTGCCGGGCAGGTTTTTCAAGGTGACGAGGCTTGCCCTTCCCCTGTAATTGGGATCCCCGTCTGTTCGGTTTCCGGTCGGCGACCAAGCGGTCCATATCAGGTCGTTCAGGTCCTTGTCCCGCTTGAATTCGTAGAGATAAAGCGCCTTTGTTTTCTCGACGGCCCGGTTGAATCGGTAGTCCCCCAGGGTGGCGTAGAGTTGCTGTACCGCATGAAAACTCATTTTCGGGGTGCCGTTGCGGGTAAGGCCTGCGGCCCCGTGGACGTGCGGTTGGTTTTTATCATCGTAGAAGTAGAGATAGGCCCGGTCGATGTCCATGGCTGAGAAGATAAGGAATGACCGCACCAGGTACTGGGCCTGTTGCTCGTCGGTCACCCCTCGCCAGTCGAGTTTCTTAAACCACCCCGTGCGCCTGGCCAGCATGTCCGGGGTGCAGGCATCGTACCCGAATTCCGTGAGCCATATTTCCTTGCCGAGGGCATGCTTGTTCCGCCATTGGACGGCTTCCTCAATCACGGTAAGGTACGGGGTGTCTTCTCCCTCCGGGTAGGTGCGCGTCCACGGGTTTTTGCCCTTGTCTCGATCTATTTGCGCATAGCTGTGGATGTTGATAACGTCGAAGAGTTCGACCATCCCGGGGTCCTGGAAGGTCTCGCGAAGATCCTTGGAGTACTTGTCGGCCCCCCTCGCATGGGCGGTGCAGGTCACGATCTTCACCTTGGGATCCCCTGCCCGTATGCCCCGTGCCATGCTGCGGAAAATGGATTGATAGAGGGTGTCGTCAAAGTCATTGCCGGGCTCGTTGCCTATCTCGATCGAGGTGATGAGCTTTTCCTTCCCCGATGGGCCAAAATATCCCGCCATCGCACGCCCGTAATCGAAGCACCATTTTTCCTTTCCCTGCCACAGTTGCCGGTATCCCTTGTTGCTTTCTCCGAAGGAACCGAACATCGCGCAAAGGGCGGTCTCGAATCCATGGGTCTTCCATTTTCCGTAGACGTTTGTTTTCCAATTCACCTTGTTCACGCAAACGGGGAAGGTCATGGCATCCCCGGGCTTCCTCACGTCCCAATCGAGGTTGTGGTAATTGCGAACCAAGCTGCAAGTGGGGGCGTACGTGTCCCCCTTGAAATGAAAGTGTCCGTTGATCCCCATGAAATCCTTTATCAACGGTTTTTCCGCGATGGCACCCGGAGCCAGGAAAAAGGATGGAATCAAGACGGTGAGCCGGAACGTTGTTTTCATGGATGGGCGGGTATGGGTATTTTTCGGGAGTAAAATGGTTGTGAACGGGTCAAGTCAAGTCGTCACGCATGAACCTCTCGCGACATGGGCCGAGCCCGGTCCCTGGCGGTCTGTTCAGGGATACAGCCCGCGCAGGGCTTTCGCCGAGGCCACCCGCTCGATCCCCTCGATCATGGCGGCCGTTCGCATATCCACCTGTTCCCGGGCACTCCGTTCCAGGGTGCGCGCAAAGGCGCCGACCAGGATTTCGTGCAGGCGTTCATTGATCTGCTTCAGGGTCCAGGTGAATTTCTGCGTGTCCTGTACCCACTCAAAATACGAAACCGTTACACCTCCTGCATTGCCGAGGATGTCTGGAATGATAAAGACCCCCTTTTCCGCGAGGATGCGGTCGGCCTCCAGGCTGGTCGGACCGTTGGCACCCTCGGCCAGGATCTTGCAGTGGATGCGTTGTGCATTTTCCGCCGTGATCTGGTTCTGCAGGGCACAGGGCGCGAGAATGTCACAGGCCAGCTCGAGCAGTTCCGCGTTGCTGATCGCCTCGGCATCACCATAGCCCTGCAGGCTTCCGTGTTGCCGAACATGGCCTTCAAGTGCATCCACATCCAGGCCATTTGGATTATGTAGCCCGGTCGATACATCGCTGATCCCGATGATCTTGACCCCCTGTTCCTGGAGAAAGCGCATGGCGTGGCTGCCCACGTTGCCAAATCCCTGCACCACGCCGGTGCTCTGGTCCAGCCGCAGGTCGAGGTGTCTTGCCGCCTCAATGACGGTGTAGATCAACCCGCGGCCTGTCGCCTCCATGCGCCCGAGCGATCCACCGAGGACCACGGGCTTGCCGGTTACGATTTCCGGGACAGCGTGACCCACCTGCTGGCTGTAGGTGTCCATGATCCAGGCCATGACCTGTTCGTTCGTGCCCAGGTCGGGTGCGGGGATATCGCGGTCGGGGCCGATAATATCGATGATTTCCATCGTGTAACGACGGGTCAGGCGCTGTAGCTCCCGCCGGGACAAGCGCGTGGGATCAATGCGTACCCCCCCCTTGGCCCCACCGAAGGGCAAGGCCATCAGGGCGCATTTCCAGGTCATCCACATGGCGAGCGCGGAAACTTCACCCAGGTTCACGTCCTGGTGGTACCGGATTCCGCCTTTCGTGGGCCCCATGGTCAGGACGTGCTGTACCCGGTAGCCGAACACGGTCTCGACTTCGTCGTAGCCATCCTGCCGACAGGGAAAGCTGATCATGGAGGAGCGTTGGGGATAGAGCAGGCGGTTGCGGACATTCGTGTCCAGGTCGATGATGCTGGCCGCGCTCAGGAATTGTTCCTGGGCCAGGTTGAACATGGGGGAATCCCACTCGGCGGCGGGGTCGATCGCCTGGCCGAAAGGTTTATACGGGGTTTCCATGATCCGCTCCTCATTCGATTAGCTGCACCTACAGGCCCGGCTTCAAACAAGGTGCCGTTTCCGTTTGTTTCGTTGATTAAGAAAGCTCGAGTTAATTTACGCTGAAGGTACCGTCTATGTCCGCCACCGGGCTATTATTTTCATCCAGCATATATCCACTGAAGGTATTCACGCCGCCGGAGGCAAAGTCCAGGGTCAGGTACATGCGGGGTGGGTTGAACCCAAGATGGCCGTTGCCAGCACCGTAGTGGATGAACAGGGTCGCTCGGTAGGCCTCTGGGTTATAGTCCGCATAGGTAATATCAGCTGTTATCGTGCCCGTTGATGGTGTCGTTACGGTTACAGTCCCGTCGCTGCCGTCGCTGCTGAATTGTATCTCGAGGCTTCCGCTTAACACGGTACCGGTATAGAAGCTGAAGGTGGCGTTGCCCGTGATATGCAGCCCGGGATAGTCGCCCGGGGTGAACAGTTGATCCGGGTGCCTGACCTTGTACATGGTCACGAAGTGTGGATCCTCGG